>CAZKOY010000042.1:0-37528 GCA_964554495.1 uncultured Myxococcales bacterium | reverse complement strand
CGATCCCCCGAGCAGATCATCGAGCGTCACCGGGTGCAGGCCGCGTGCCGCAAGCTCGGGCAAGAGGGCTTGCAGGATCGGCACCGCAAGCGGAGGGGCTGCCAATGGCGTCGGTCGCTCGGGCGCGTCGTGTAAAAGCAGGATCGCTCCCGGATGCAGGGCACGGCGCAGACGCGACAGCGCATCGGCAGGCCGCGTCGAAGCCCAGCCGTCGCGCGCTTTGCTGGTCCAGCCGACAAGGCGCAGGCCCAGCGCGGCTGCGGCCTGGGCAACTGGCGGGGACAGGATGCCGATCGGCGGACGAAACCACGTCGGTCGTCGACCCGTCGCCGCGGCGATGATCTGCTGTGTCTGTTCTAGCTCGGCCTGCAGGCGATTGGGATCGGCAAAGGCGGTCGTCCAGGCATGGCGCAGCGAGTGGTTTTCGATCTGATGCCCCGCCGCCGCCATCTCGGCCAAGAGGCGCGGGTGGCGCTGGGCGCGCTCGCCGATGACAAAGAATGTCGCGCGGACTTCATGCTGCGCCAGCACCGCCAGCACCTGCGGCGTCGTCTGCGGATCCGGCCCGTCGTCAAAGGTCAGCGCCACCCGCGGCGGCAGGCCGTCGCCCGGTCCGGCCAGCAGCACGCGGCCATGCACGCCGGCAGGCGCCCACAAGCTGCCGAGCGCCAGCAGGCCCAGCACCGACAGCGACAGCAGCCAGGCGGGCAGGGCGCTTCCTCCCGACAGGGTCGACAGCCAAGCCGCAAGCGCCATCCCCGAGAGGATCGTCAGAAGCGGCCGGCCCAAGCTGAAGCTATACCGACCCGGCAGAGCCGGCAGCGGCCCAAGGCACGGCGTCGAAACGGCAGCGGAAACGGCTGTAGCAGCGAGCATGGAAGCAGGTGACGGCAGCATGCCACAGCTTCGCGACAAGCAGCCCTCTTGTCCCCACTGCGGATTGTTTCGCGGTGCTGCGAATTGATTGCAGTCGTCATGGGTGCGCGGTAAGACGCGGGCATGACCCATCGCAAGCGCAAAGACGTGGCGAGTTCGCTTTCACGCAGGCAGGTGCTGGCTGGCTTAGGAGGCGGGCTTTCAGCCCTGACCTTGGGCTGTGGCAGCGACGGAGCAAGCAGCGAAGTCGGGGCGCTTTCGGCAGAAGACGCGGTCGCCGAAGACAGCGCAGATCTCAAGGCTCCTTCGCCGTTTGCCGGCATCGATGCCGTAGTCGTATTGATGATGGAGAATCGATCCTTCGATCACTATCTGGGCGCGCTGCGCAGCGATGCGATGTACCCCGATCGTGCCAACGTCGACGGCCTGCGCGGCAGCGAGAGCAACCCCGATGGCCGCGGCGGCAATATCTCGGTGTTTCGCACCAGCAACCGCACGCCGAAAGATCCGCCACATAGCTGGAACGCCAGCCATGCGCAGTGGAACAGCGGCAAGAACGACGGCTTCGCCAAAGAACACGCAGGCGCCGGATCGGAACAGCGCGAGGTCATGGGCTTCCACGATCGCAGCGCCATCCCGTTTTATTACGCGCTCGCCGACAGATACACGGTATGCGACCGCTGGTTTGCGTCGGTGATGGGCCCGACCTTCCCCAACCGCTTTTATCTGCACGCCGGCACATCGTTCGGCCTGCAGAAAAATTCGCCGCAGTGGAATGGCGGCGTGGCGACGGTCTGGGATCGCATGCGCGCCAAGGGTCTGGCTGCCAAGAACTACACCGCGGGCTTGGTCGCGTTTCATCTGGGTGGGTTTCCAGGGCGCGTGCTTCTGGGCAAGAACCCCAGCGCCCGCCTGTCCGAGTTCTTTGCCGATGCCAAGGCCGGCACGCTGCCGCCGTTTTCGATCATCGATCCTGACTATCTGTCGAACGACGATCACCCCAGCCACGACATCAACCTGGGTCAGGCGCTGATGGCCAGCGTCGTGCAGGCGCTGGCGAAAAGCCCGCAGTGGTCGCGCACGCTTCTGGTCATCACCTATGACGAACATGGCGGCTTCTTTGACCACGTGCCGCCGCCCACGGTCGCCGATGATCGTCCCGAGTTCCGCCAGCTTGGCTTCCGCGTTCCGTCGCTGGTGATCGGCCCAACGGTGCGTACGGGGCGGGTGTGCCATACGACGTACGATCACACATCGGTGCTGGCGACGCTGCGCACGCGGTATGGCATCGCCAATTTGACGACGCGCATGGCCGCTGCGTCCGACTTGGGGGACTGCATCGACCCCGCCAAGATCGGCATGCCGGCACCGCCGCCGACCGGCCTGCCGAAAGTGCCGGTGCGCCTGAGCACGGCGCTGCGCCTAAGCGGGCAGACCAGCCAGCCCGAGCTAGCCGAGCTAGCCGAGAGCGCTGCGCTTCGTCCGCATATCCTCGACCCGCGTCCGGTGGAAGCCCGCATTCGCGAGTTCTTGGCGCAGGCCGAAGAGCTGGGAGCCGTCGAGATCCTCGATTAAGCGCGGCGCAGAGACATCGGCTCAATCGGCGATGGACAGCGCTGCTTGGCTAGCGCTTGCTTCACTGCCTGCGCGGTGCTTTTCGGTGAGCGCGATGTACAGCGAGCCGAGGCCCATCAGCGGAAAGATCAGCGCGACCAGCCGCATCATCAGGGCGGGCATCGCGAAGATCACGAGCGTCATGAGCGAGACGGGGACGGCCACGATAAGCAGGCGACGGCTGACGAAAAAGCAGCCCATATAGCCGAGCGCGATCAGACCCATGAGCTCTTGCGGCATGTGCTGCTTCAGCGGGATGCCCATGTGATATGAGCCGAGCCGCGACGCCAGCATGTATGCGCTGCTGATCGCGATCATGAAATAAAAGCGCCGGAAGCGTGGATTCACGCGCAGGCGACCGCGGATCAGAACGCCGAGCGTGGCCACTGGCACGCAGACCGCGAACGTGATCCAAAGAAGCGGCTCCATGGCTGTGTTGTGTTGGGGCAACTCAGACAGCCACGAAATCACGATGCCGCTCAGGGTGGCGCTGCCCAAGATCAGGACCGAAAGCAGACGGTTGCGCTGGCTGTGTGGCGTCTCGGCGCCGGACTCAAGGCCCTGTTCCAGGCAGGAAAGAAGCTCGGCCATCGACGGAAAGCGCGCACTGGGATCGATCGACAGGCCGCGCTCGATGGCCTGGGCCACAGAAAGAGGAATCTCTTGCACGTATTTGGGCAAGGGGCGGCGCTGGTTGTCGAGGATGGACAGGACGAACTCTTCAAACGTGTCGCCAGCAAATGGCAAGTGACCGTACAGCGCTTCGTGCAGCGCGGCGCAGAAGCTGAACTGATCGCTGCGCGCGTCAGCGTCCTGCCCGCGTACCTGCTCGGGCGACATATAGCCAGGCGTGCCCAAGATGCTGCCGAGCTGGGTAAGGCGCGGCGAGGTGCCTCGGCTCGACGGGGGCGCTGCCGCCGGTCCCGGCGTCGCCGTCGCGGCCTGCTGTGCGGTCGCTGCCAAGGCGGAAGTGGTGCCAGAAACAGGTGCGTCTGCCGCCAGCGCGGGCGTATCGGCGCGACCTGCTGGGGCCAAGCCCGCGGCGCGAGCCAGCCCAAAGTCCGCCACTCGCACCCGCCCATCATCGCCGACCAGCACATTGTCCGGTTTGAAGTCGCGATGCACCAAGCCGGCGCTGTGGGCGGCCAGAAGTCCGCGGCCCGCTTGGATGTACAGGCGCAGGCAGTTCCCGACGTCTTCGGGGCGAAGCTGCGTACGGTCGGCGCGCAGGCGTGTCTGCCACGCCGAAAGAGGCTGACCCGCGACAAACTCCATCGCCATAAACAGGCCGTTTTGGCCAAGGCTCTCGTCCTGGCCGACTTCGTAGACCTGCACGATGTGGCTATGCGATAGCTGCGCCATGGCCTGCGCCTCGCGACGCATGCGCGCTTGGCCCATGCTGCCTTCGTGATTGGCGCGCAAGAGCTTGATCGCAACCTTGCGATCCAGCTCGGCATCATAGGCGGAATAGACAACGCCCATGCCGCCCTCGCCGAGCTGTCGCAGGATCAGATAGCGACCGATGCGCGCCGGGATTTCGCGTGTCGTGCCCGCGACCGAGACGCGCGCTTCATCGCGAACCTCGGGCTGCAGCGCCGCCGCTTGTTCCGGCGACAAGGTCGGGGCCAAAGCCGGCGCCGCCAGGGTCTGGCTGAGCGCAAGCGCTGTATCTTGCTCCGCGTTGCCGATTGATTCCCCCATCGCTGGCTCGTCCCAGTATCGCATGCTGCGGGCCGCAGCGGCGCGAGGGCACGCTTGACCGCGATCCGGGCTGCGGCCATGTTTCCGCCATGCACAGGCGACGCTTTCTTCGTCTTTCGCTGGGATCGGCGGTGCTGCTGTCGGGGCTGTACGGCCTGTCGCGCGTCTGGCCAGACGATGCCCTGCCACAAGGCATCGCGCCGGGCCAGCTTGGCTGCCTTTCACCGACGCAGGCCACCACGCTGCAGGCGGCCGCGCTGCGCATCTTGGCAGGGGCCGAGCCCGATCCGGCCCGCGATGGTGCGGCCTCGCAGCTTGTGTTCATCGACGGCTATCTGCAGAAGCTGGCCGCGCCGCTTAGGGACGATGTGCGGGCGCTCTTGGCTCTTCTTGAATATGGGCCGATTGCGCGATTCGGCCGACGCTTTACGCGCCTTGCTGCAGCGCAGCAGGATCAGCTTTTGCGAAGCTGGGAAAGCAGCCGCATCGATCTTCTAAGACAAGGCCTGTTCGCGCTGAAGTCGCTGTGCTGTTTTGCGCACTACCAAGACGAGCGAAGCTTTGCGGCCATTGGCTATTCCGGGCCGCTTGTGCTGCGCCGCGCGGCTGGATAAGAGCTGCAGTGGCGTGGGGTCAGCGGATCTCGCTCTCTAGCTTCTGCAGCGCGCTGCGAAATGCCTCGGCATCGTGGCTGCGAAGCTCAAGCAGCACGGCCACACGCTGCAGGCGAAGCTCGCTGAGATCGGCGCGCAGAAGCGACTCGCGAGCGACCTCGATCTGTCCGCGACGCACGCGCGCGGTGACCGCATGAATCACCCAGCTGCCGATGGTGAGCAATCCCACGCCGACGCCGAGCAAGAGCGCCACCATTGAGCCGCTGCCGGTCAGCGTGCCCGAAGCAAACAGCGCGCGAAAGGCTGCTATCACCGAGAGCGCGACCACCATGCCGAAGGCGATGACCAGGCTGGATATGGCGATGCGTTCCATCCACGATGCCCGCGCAAGCTGACGCAGGGCCAGGCCGCGCCACAGATCGGCCTCGCGATCCAGGCGCACGGCGAGCGATGCCAGCGGCGCCTGCGCTTCGACCTCGGGCAGATCGCTCTGCTTTAGGACCTCGGCAGCCAGGGCTGCAGCCGCTGGATCTTCGAGCGCTCGCCCCACGCTGTGGACCCCGCGCGAGACCGCCGCTTCCATGCGCGAGGCCACGGGCGCCACGCCGCCTTGAATCGCCGCACCAACCTCAGCAATGCTGGTCCCCCAGCCCGAAGGACGTCGTCCCCCGTGGCTGCTGCCCTGTTCCTCGGATTCCGCCATGGCTCCATCGTACGGCGCCACGTCGCGGATGGGAACCCCCGGCTGCGCGAGCGGCATGGCATGGGTGAGCGTGTTTCTCATTCGTTCGCGCTGCGATCGCCGCTAGACTTCGGCGCAGCCATGTTCGTTATGCCCATGCACAGCGAGGGTACATGCCACAGCCGGGCCTGAGCCGACGAGAGCTGCTGACGGTGGCCGCAGCGTGCGGACTGAATGCCCGCGCAGCCGGGGCGGCGAATCGGTCCGTCGCATCGACGCAAGCGGTCGAAGATCTGCCGGTGGCGGGTGTGCTTCTGACCAGTCCGGTGGCCGCAGCGCTGCTGGACGATGCCGCACTGCTGTCTCGCTTGGCAGATCTTGCGCGATCGCTGGGAGCGCTCTTGCACTCGCCGGTTCCGACGGGAACACGCATCGTGTATGGCGGGCAGCCGCTGGGTATTGTGCTGGCTCCTGAACAGATCGTGGCGCAGCGCGCGGCTCAGGCTCTGCATGACGAGCTAGCGCGCGGGCTGGCCAGCCAAGCGGCAGGTCCGCAGGGTCTTTCTGCGCGGGCGATGGTGCTGGGGATGGCGCGTGCGGTGACGCAGGCCCGCAGTCCAGCGCAGGCCCGCGAATACGACCGCCTGCAAGGGCAGGCCGAGGTCGCGTTTGATGGCGCGGAATATCGCCTGAAGCAGACATATTCCTGTGCCGCCGAGCTGCCAAGCTATAGCGCGCCGGTCTGGGTCGTTTCGCATGCGCAGCGCCCGCTGCCGCTGATCCTGCTTTCGCACCCGCATGAAGCCGAGCTGCGCGATCGTCTGGCGAGCTGGAGCAAGCTGCCCGCGGGCTGGATCACGCTGCAGATCGCATCGCCCGCTGGGGATGTCGCGCTGTTTGAGATCCCAGCCAAGCTGACGTGGTCGGCCAGCAGCAAGCTGCGACGTCCGGTGCGACTGCAGCTCAGCGCCGAGCAAGCGCATGTGCTGGGCGGCCAGCGCCCCGAAGTGATCCAGACGCTGACGCTGGGGGCCGAGCGCAGCGGACGCATCGTGGCCTGGGTGCAGCGAACGCTGAATGCCAGCGGTCAGGCCGAAGAATTCATCGAGCCTTGCGGACAGCACACGCAGCTTCTGTACGATCCGGCGCAGCAGGCGCTGATCCATCAGCTTGCGCCGCAGAACATCGGCCCGGCCCGCCCAAAGCAAGGGGCTGGTTCTTTGCGCGGCTCGTTCGCCGTGGAAGTCGCGCTGGATGAACTGGCGGGCTTGCTCGGCTGCGATCCACTGCAGCTTCGGATCGACAATGCGGCGCCGCAGGATCGCCTGGTCAGTGCCGCGTCAGCGACGAGCGCTCTTGCGCCGCGGGCCCGCCTTGCGGCCTGCCGCGAGATCCTGGTTTTGCGTCAGGGATCGGCCCCGTTGCAGAAGCCGGCGGGCACCTGGCGGGAACGGGGCGATCGTCTGGGCTATGGCCTCGCGGCGGGAGCGCTGCCTGTCCATGTCGAGGGGTCGCTGCCCACAACAGGCTGTGTGTTGCATGCCACCCGCCTGCGCATCGCGGAAGGCAGCGCGCGGGTGGACGTCCTTTCGCAGCATGTCGTGCTGCACTGCGATGGGCTGGCGTCTGGTCTGGATCGCGCGGTCCTGCTGCCGCGACTAAAGCGCAGCCTGCATGTCGCCTGGCAAAGCGGCTTTGCCGCCGTGCCGGCATATGACCCACAGAGCGGATGCCTGCTGCCAAGCGCGGCACCGGCCGCAAGCGCGGCGACCGGCGTCGAGGGCGTATACGCGAGCGATGCGGCGATCGAGATCGAGCTGATCGGTTCTCCTGCCGCTCGCCCTGCTGCAGCAGCCCAAGCCATGGACCCAGCGAGTGTCGCATCGCAGCTTGAGGCGCTGGTTGCCTGCGGTGCTGCAGCGGCCCTGGCCAATGCGCTGTATCACGCAACCGGCTATCGCCAGCGCACCCTGCCGTTCGATCGCGCGCTGCTGGTTCGCCCGTTTCCCAGCCGATAGAAGCCGTTGGATTAATGGGTAATAAATAATGAAGTACAAGACAAATTGATTGCGAAAATACAAAGCAAAATAATGATGTGCATTAAATTTTGTTAAAAATTAACATTATCAATCAATTACTCCGGCGCTGACCTAGCGCACGGCGGGAAAGTTGGGCGTTTCGGTGGGCTCGGCGGGCTTTGTGGCGTCGGCGCTGGGGGCCGCAGCGGGGGCCGGCGGGGTGGATGTGCTGGCCGGTACATCGCTGCTTTTTTCCCCTGGGCTGGCGTCGCTGCGCGTTTCCACGGCGGGGGCGCTTGGGTTCTTTTCTGCCGCTTGGCCCTGTGCCGGTCCTGCCGCGCTGGCCTTGCCGCGCAGCGGTGCATTCAGTCCGTGTAGCTGTT
Source organism: uncultured Myxococcales bacterium (assembly GCA_964554495.1). Classification (GTDB taxonomy): domain Bacteria; phylum Myxococcota_A; class Polyangia; order Palsa-1104; family JAEUJZ01; genus JAEUJZ01. The sequence goes on along the minus strand of CAZKOY010000042.1, from coordinate 29,640 downwards.
GTCGCTCGGCGGGGGACAGCGACTCGCTAAGCTGGACCGCTTCGCCGAGCAGCGCGTCGTACTTGCGCGCCAGAAGCGGGCTCTTGGCCAGAGCTTGCTTGATGGCGATGGCAGCCTGTGCCGCCAAGAGCTTGCGTGGCAGTCCCGCAGGCGCGGTGCGCGCCGCCAGAAGATACATGCTGCCGCGCGTCGCCAGCGCCCAAGCCAGGTTTGGGTTTAGCTGCAGCGCTTGATCGATCGCCGCTTGGCCATCGGCCAGATCTTTTTCGGGCGACTTCCGTCGGCTGATCTGCCACTCGGCTCCGGCGCGGGCGATCTGTGCGAAGGCCAGATAGACCAGCGCGTTTTTGGCGTTTACATCGCGCGCTCGCACCGCCACACCATTGGCTTGCTGCAGCAGCAGCAACGGCGAGGCTCCGGCGCGGGCAAGCTCTTCCGCTTCGGCCAAGAGCAGCTGCACATGCAGCAGCAAGCTGTCCGAGTCATTGGGGCTGATCAAGATGCTCTTTTGAATGGCCTGCAGGCCGCGCTCGACCCGCTCTTGCGGATCTTGCTTCTGCGCGCTCAGCGTCTCGGCTTCCAATGCAAAGACGCTGGCCAGGACGCGATGCGTCTCGGCGTCTTCTGGGTTGGCTTTGATCGCTTGGCTGAGCGCTTCATGCGCTTTGCTCAGCGCGGCCGTGGCCGGTGCCGTACGTCCGAAGCTCAGCTCATACTTGGCGCGCAGCGCATAGACCGAAGCCAGGTTGCGATAGGTCTGATAGTAGTTGGGATTGACCTGCAGCGAGCGCGTGCTGGTCTCGATGGCTTTTTCAAGCCAGGCATCGGGTGAGCGTCCGTGCTCGATCTCGTACGTCGCCATCAGCTGCTGCGAGTGCGCCAGGTTGCTGTATGCGACGTGGTAATCGGGATCGGCCTCGATGGCGGCGTTGAGCTTTTCGATCGCCTGCTCCATCTCGTTGCGATAGTCCTGGCCGCGCGCCCCGAGCCACTCGGCCTTGGTCGCAAACAACACGCCATAGTCATTGAGCGCCCAAGCGAAGTTGCGGTTGATCTCGATCGATTTCGCGAACGCTTCGATCGCCTTCTTTTCCGACTCCGTCGAGTCCAGGCCGTGATCGTTTTCGTAGTTGGCGATGAGCTGATAGGAAAGGCCGATTTGATCGTGCGGAAATGCGTTGTTGGGATTCATCGCGTACGCGCGCTGCGCCGTCTCGATCGCCTGCTGCGCCATGGCCCGCGGATCTTGGCCGTGCGTGGCCAAGTATTCCGCCCAGCGCGTCATGGCCCAGACTTTCTTGCGCACGGCGCTGTCGTTTTCTGAAAACGAAACGATGGCGCGATCGCAGGCCTCTAACGCGCGCTCGTACGCTTCTTTCGGCGACAGGCCCTGCGTCTTGTCCAGTTCCATGATCTGCACCCACGTGTCGGCTTCTGCGCTGTGGATGCTGGAATCGCTGCGCGCCATCTCGGCTGCACCGTGATACAGTTCGGCGGCGCGACGGTAATCGCTGCGCGCCTCTTGATACTGGCCGCTGTTCTGCTTGCGTCGACCGTACGCGTAATACACGTCGGCCTGCAGCTTCTTGGCTTCATACAGCCAGGGCTCGGCGGCCAAGGCCTCTTGGCCTTTCTTCAGCGCCTCTTCGTATTGCTGGCTGTAATAGGCAAGCAGCCCTTCGGCCAGCGGTCGCGACTCACCGTGCTCGCCGCCGCTCTGACGCAGGTGATAAAGCGCTGGCTCTAGCAGCTCTTTGTCGATCTTGGCTTTGGCCTGCAGCATGCGCTTGCCACTGCGCCGCAGCACTTCTTTGAACTGCTTGTTGTAAATCTCGCCCAGCGTGCGACCCAGCGCGTACTCGACGGCGGGCGTCCGCAGTCCACCTGCATGCGCGAGCTTGAGATACTCCAGCGCTTTTTCGTATTCCTGCAGCGCCAAGTGGCCGCGCCCCAGTGCATAGTGCGCCATGGCCGCGGCTTCTCCGTCGAGCCGTGCCATGTCGGCGCTGATGCTGGCCATGCGGGCGCGAATCACCGCCTTTTCGACGCTGGTGTCGTGCAGCGGCAGCGCATAGGCATAGCGCATGAAGATCTCGATCTCTTTGATCTTCTGCCCCGACTGCTGCGCCAGGCGCGCTTGCTCGGCTGCTTGCACGCGAGCGCGAATAAAGATCGTCGACAGCACCAGGATCGCCAGAACCGCGACGGCCATCGTGGCGACCAAGATCTTGTTTTTCTGCGCCTTCTTTTGCAGGCGATAGACCAGGCTCGACCGGCGCGCCATGACCGCTTCGCCGTCGAGATAGCGCATCAGATCATCGGCCAGCGCCTTGGCAGACTCGTAGCGATCCGCGGGATCTTTTTCCAAGCACTTCATCACCACGGCTTCCAAGTCCGCGGGGATGCCAGGCTTCAGATCGCGCAGCGGCTTGGGCTCTGCCACCAGCAGCGAAAGCAGGATCTCGTCGTTGGGACCTTTGCCAAACGGCGGCTGTCCCGCCAGCAGATCGTACAGCGTCGCGCCCAGGCTATAGACGTCGGTTCGGCGATCGAGAAGCTGCATTTCGCCGCGCGCCTGCTCGGGCGACATATAGGCTGGCGTGCCTTCTAGACCGGGTGCCAAAAGGCCGCCTGTCGTCTGCACCAAGTCCGCCAAGCCAAAGTCGAGGACATATGGGCGAAAGCCACCCTCGGGCGTCGGCTCGACCATGATGTTGCCGGGCTTTACGTCGCGATGGATCATGCCGTAGCGATGCGCTGCGTGAAGCGCCTCGGCCGCCTCGCGCAGGACCTTGACCTTTTGCGGCAAGGTCATCTTGTTGCGGGACAGGTTCAGCGTCTCGCCATCGATGTACTGCATCGCGATGTACGGACGCCCTTCGACCTCGCCGACTTCGTAGATCTTGCAGACGTATTCGTGCTCAATACCGGCCTGCGAGCGCGCCTCGCGATAGAAGCGCTGCGCCAGCTCGCCACCGACGGAATTTTCGCGAATGAACTTCAGCGCAACAAAGCGATTGAGCCGTGGATCGCGGGCCTTGTACACCGTGCCCATCGCGCCGGCACCCAGGAACTCGACAATCTGATAGCGCTCCCAGTCCTGCAGCGGCAGCGGCTGGTTACGAAGGCTAGCGGCGCTATCGGAGGCCGATCCAACCTGACCCGAGTTCCCCCCCGGCGGAGGCACGTCTAGGGTCGGTGGATCGTACTCCTGGCTCTCATCGGCCATCGCCTCACTGTATCGCGTCCAGCAAGGGGCTGTATAGCGGGGCTTTCCGAAGGAGCGCGGATCCGTGTCGGCGGCATGGCACGATGCCGTACGCGCTGGGCCGCTGCGTGTCCCGATTGGTACAGTCGCAAAAAGCGGGAGGTTCGTGGCACGACCTTGCTGTGCCGCCGCCGGTTCGTCGCGCCGGACGGCATCGCCACGGCGGGTGGTCGCGTGGTGGCCGCTCTAGCGAAAGGTGCGATGCGAGGGCTCAAGCAGATGCGGCACGCTGTTCATGCCGATCAAGCTGATCTCGACCCCTGGGGCGCCTGCGTGGTCTTCGCTGCCCTTGCGTACGCGAAGCTCAGTGACGCCTGTGTTGTACAGCGCCAAGCACAGACGCAGCATCATCTGCGCATCGACACCCAAAAGACAGCGCAGAGCCGCGGCGATGGCTCCCGCTGAGGTCACGATCACGGCGCCATGGCCCGACGGCAGCAGGGCCGCTTGCTCGGCAGCGTGGCGCAGCGCTGCTTCGATGCGCCGACAGAACGCGGCGTACGACTCGCTGACTTCGATCTCGCCACGGGCCCAGCGCGGCATGGCCATGCGGAACAAGCGACCAAAGGCACGCCCATCGTGCAAGGGATTCTGGCCTTTTAGCTCTTGCACAAGAGCCGTGTATTCGTTCGCCAAGCTGCCACCTGGACCGCAGGTCGTCATCAGGATTTCGGCAAAGGGAAACTCATCGAAGGCGTCGAGGATATGTGGCCCGCGTTCGACGCCAAGCGGCCACAGTCCCGCGACATCCAGACCCGAGTTCTGCAAGCCAGCGCAGAGGCTGTCACAGGTAGCGCGATGGCGCTTGCGTGGCGCGCTCCACAGCCGATCGATCGGGCGCTGGGCCATGACGAAATATCGTCCCAGCGCTTGTGCTTGCATCGCCCCCAATGTCGAGAGCACATCGTATTCCTCTTGGCCAAAGCCAGCCTGCCCGTGTCGTACGAGATACAGCGTCGCCATGTTGAAGGCGCAGTGTAGCGAAAGTCGTTTTGCACCGATGCGCATTCCTCGTACGCGAAGCCTCGCCGCCTTGTGATAGGGTGCGGACCGAACGTCATGCGAAACAAGCTGCGTGCAGCGGTCGTGGGTGCCACCGGAGTCGCCGGTCAGCAGTTCTTGCTGGCGCTTTCGGGCCATCCTTGGTTTTCCGTTTCGGTCTTGGCGGCATCCGAGCGCAGCGCGGGCAAGACCTATGGCGATGCGCTGGGCAGCACGGGCTGGTGTTCGGCTGAGTCTCCACCACCAGAGGCTTTGCCGCTCTGTGTGCAGGATGCGTCGCTGCTTTCTGCAACGGCGGGACGTGACTTCGATGTTGTGTTTTCGGCGCTTGAAAGCGATGCCGCCAAAGTGATTGAGCCCGGACTGGCGCAGAAGGTGCCGGTGTTTTCAACGGCCAGCGCGTATCGCTATGAGCCGGATGTGCCGATCCTGATTCCGGGCGTGAATCCCGAGCATGCCCCGCTTCTTTTGGTGCAAAAGCGGCGGCGCGGCTGGAACGGCTTTATCGCGCCGGGACCCAACTGCACGACAACGGGACTTGCCATCTGCTTGCGGCCTCTTCACGACGCATTCGGTCTGCGGCGCGTGATCATGACATCGCTGCAGGCGGTGTCCGGCGCGGGTCGCACGCCCGGTGTGCTGGCCCTGGATATCGTCGACAACGTCATTCCCTATATCGCCAAAGAAGAAGAAAAAGTCGAAGCCGAGACGCGCAAGATCCTGGGTCAGTATCGCGGTCCCGGCGAGGCGGCTGCGGCGTCCGGCGAAGCAGGCGATTCAGATGGACGAATCGAGCCGCTTGCGATCGGTGTCTCTTGCACGTGTACGCGCGTGCCGGTCTTGGATGGACACACCGAGACGGTGTATTGCGCGACGGAAAAGCCAGCGCCGCTTTCCGCGGTACGGCAGGCGCTTTCCAGCCTGGGGCAGTCGCTGCAGGGCTTGGGCTTGCCGTCGCTGCCCGCCCAGCTAATTAGCCTGCGTGATGAACCAAATCGACCGCAGCCGCGCCTGGATCGCGAGACCGGGCGAGGCATGACGACCGTCGTCGGCCGCCTGCGTCCCGAGACGGTGTTGGGTGAGCACGGTGTGAAGTTCGTCCTGCTTTCGCATAACACGCGCATGGGCGCGGCCGGTGGCGCCGTTCTGACTGCCGAGTGGCTGCTGAAGTTGGGGTACTTCGGCTAACGCGCTGCCAAAGAACGACCGCTGGCGGCAACGACCGATATCGCTTGCGGGGCCCAGCGCAGCGACGGTACCCGGCGGAAAAAAAGCTGCAAAAACTGTAGCACCGTCGGATTCATGGATTACTCTAGAAGTCGGACATGGCGGCAAGCCAGCCTCGTTCTCCGATGGAGATGGTTGAAACGATACAAGCGCGGATCAGTGCGGCAGCGCGAAGTTACCGCGTCGCGACGGTCCGTTTCCTGATGCGACCGCCGCTGTCCTTGCGGCCCAAGTACGTCGCGTTCTTGCTCGATCTGGCCCAGCAAGGCGAGCACATGCAGCAAGTGCTCGCCCGCGCTGCCGACCGCGTAAATGACGAGCAGCTTGCGACGCTCTTGCGCCATCACCAGCGAGAAGAACGGACGCGATCGCAGCTTGTGCTGTCGGATCTGCGGCGGCTGGGCTTTGCGGAACAGCTACCGGATCGCGCGATGACCAGCGGCGATGCGGCGCTGCGTGCCTATGGCAGCAACCTCAGCCTGGAACGGCCCAAGGCCATGCTAGGCATGCTGCTGGTGTTTCTGGGCGTCGCCGCCGAGATCAGCCCGAGCATCGTGCGCTTGCTGAGCGTCGGCAGTGTGCCGCGTGAAGCGATGCGGTGGCTGCTTCAGCGCGAGTCCAGCGATACGCAGGCCGTGCGCGATCTTCTGTCGCAAGTGGCCGAGCTTGTGCGCGATCCCGTCGAGCAGAACCAGCTCTTGGAAGCCGCAGATGTCACGGGAGAGCTGCTGGCCCTCGGGGCGGGTGCGCGCAGCGCAGCGTAGCGTTCGGCGGTTCGTCGATGGATTTGAGCGTCGCCGGACCTTGGGAACCCGGATCTAGTGCGGGCCTGCGCTGGTGTTTTCGTCGACGTTCGGGACGGGGTTGGCGAAGCGAACGGTGATGTGATCGGGGTGCGCTCGGTTGTTCAAATAGACCATCTGCGGGCGCTGCTCGCTGCGCGACAGCCGTCGCCACAGCACATCGAAGCGAGCCATGCGAGCGTCAAGCTCAGCCGGATCGCCCTGGCCTAGCTGCAGCGCCACGCCCAGGCGCGTATACAGCGTGATACCGACGAAGCGGTCGACATGAACTTCGCCGATCGGGGGGCGGCTTTCGCCCTGCTGATAGCGCGAAAGCGCGGAAAGGGCGGTGCGAATTTGCGCCTGCGCATACGCTGGCTCTAAGACATAGCCGGCGCGACCGATGCCTGTGATGACCGCCAGCTCACCATACTCGTTTGGGTGGGCGCGTTTGAACACCAGTCCGTCGCTGTCGCACAAGTACAACGACTCTAACGAGACCAGCGCGGCGGGCTCATGTTCGACAAGCTCGATGTGTAGCGTGCTGGGAAGCTCGCGGCGTACGCGGACGCTTTTGACCCATGGCTCGCTGCGCAAGCGCGAGGCCACGGCATCGCTGTCGATGTGCAAGAGGTTGGTGCCTAGATCGACGGTGGCTCGCTGCTGTATGAGTGCTTTGGACAAGTGGCGCGTGCCCGAGATGCGCACCTCGCGCAGGGCTAGGCGCGGGCTGTGATAGACGAAATAGCGTCCGCCATACAGGGCTCCCGCGAGCGCAGCGACAAAGAGCGCGGTGCCAGCGACACGCTTGCCAAACGCAAGCACCCGTCGCCACAGCGGCGTCTGGCTGGTGCGGGCGGTGCTGCGGGGCTTTTGTTTTCCGCCGATGCGACGGTTTCCTCGCCGAAAGCCCAGAAGCAGAAGGCTTCCGAACGTGCGACGACGCGTGGCGGCGCCGGAAGAGCGCGCGGTGGCCATCCCGGCAGTCTAGGAAGGGCTGGCTACGCTGTCGATTTTTCGTCGGCGGGCGGCGCGCTGCGGCAGGCGCTGCAGTCTGCTCGTGGCGCAAGCCGAATCCGGCGCTGCGCAAAGGTCAGAAGATCGAGGGTCAAGACGGCGCCTGCGGAGCGTGGCTGTCCTTCCAAGATGGCCAGCGCTTCCTGCGCCATCAGGCCCGCCACCAGCCCGCAAGCCGGTCCCAGCACGCCCGCCTGCTGACACGAGACAACGCTGTCAGGTGGTGGGGGCTCCTCGAATAGGCAGCGATAACAGGCGGATCCCGGCCAGACGGTCTGTAGCTGACCCGAGAAGCGCACGACGCCGCCGATCAAAGCCGGCATGCCCAGCGCGCAGGCCGTGTCGTTGACGAGAAACTTGGTGTGCAGATCGTCGCTGCCCTCGATCACCAGATCGTGCTGCCGCAGCAGGGCGGCGCCGTTTTTCGCGGTCAGTCGCTCGGCCCGAGTGGCAATGCGCAGCGTGGGGGACGCCCCCTGCAGGCGCGGACACCGTCGGTGCAGCGTCTCAGCAGCCGCGTCAACCTTGGGGCGTCCCAGCGCCGCGGTGGAAAGCAAAATCTGGCGGTGCAGATTGGAAAGCTCGACGGTGTCGGGATCGATGAGCGTGATCTGCGCGATGCGTGGCTCGCAGGCCAGCGCGAGAGCGAGCGGCGAGCCCAGACCTCCTGCACCGACGAGCAGCAGGCGCGCTCCGTCACTCATAACGCAGAGCTTCGACGGGATCGAGGTTGGCCGCGCGACGGGCTGGCATGACCCCGGACAAGACCCCGACCAGAGCCGAAAAGCCAAGAGCAACGCCGACGATATCGATGGAAAGACGCAGCGGCAGGGTCGGCAAGAACAGACGCGCAAGGCCAATTAGACCCGCCCCGAGCGAGAGTCCAGTCAGGCCGCCGACCAGTGAAATGACGACGGCCTCGATGAGAAACTGCAGCAAAATATGTCGCCGCTTGGCACCGACGGCGCGGCGAACACCGATCTCGCGCGTCCGCTCGCGCACGGACACCAGCATGATGTTGGCGATGCCGATGCCTCCGACGACCAGCGAGATGGCGGCGATGGCCAGAAGCAGCATCGACATGGTGGCCATGATGCCGTTCACGGTGCTCAGCATGTCGTCTTGCGAGACCACGGTGAAGTCGATGATGTCGCCGTGGCGACGGCGCAGGATGTCGGTGACTTCTTCGATGGCGGGCTCGATGCTGACCTTGTCGCGGGCGCGAATCAGCAGGTTCGACAGGCCATCCATGGCGAACAGATCCATGGCCGTGGTCGACGGGACGAAGACCAGGTCGTCCATGTCGAAGCCAAGCGTGGTGCCCTTGTGTTCCATCAGGCCAATGATGCGGAACTCGCTGTCGGCGATCTTGACGACTTTGCCCAGCGGATTTTCGTCGCCAAAGATCTCGCGCACGACGGTGCGGCCCAGCACGGCGTAGCGGCGATGGGCATCGATGTCTTCTTCGGCGAAGAAGCGACCCTGATCGACACGCATCTGGCGGATCTCGTCGAAGCGACCACCGACACCCAGCACAAAGGTGTCGCGTCGACGGTTTTGGAAACGCACCGTGGCGCCGCCGTTTACAACCGCGGTGACTCCATCGAGCGTCGTCGCGCGGTGGCGCAGCGCAAGCTCGTCTTCGCGGGTCAGCTTGTGGACGGTACCGACGGGAGGCGCGCCAAAGCCTTTGGTCTCGCGGCGACCGGGCACAACCTGCAGAAGGTTGCTGCCCATGCCGGCAAAGGTCTCGGCCAGGTACTGACGGGCGCCTTCGCCAAGCGAGACCAACAAAATGACGCTGAGCACGCCAATCAAGACACCCAGCGTCGTCAGAAACGCACGGATCTTGTTGGCGCGCAGCGTGTCGAGCGCGGTCAGAAACAGTTCAAGAGGTGGCACGGAGGGGCACGGTTAGGCAGGGCGATCTTCCCAATAGAACAGCGTGATGGCCAGGCAGTGAAAGGCTTCGTCGCTCGACTGCGTGACGACACGGTCGACGATGCGGCACTGCGGATGCTCGGCAATCCAGGCCGAGACTTTTTCCCCGAGCTGGTCGCGTTCCTGCGCCATCGTGGCCGAGAAGACCTTGACGCTGTTGAACTGATTGGAATCGCTCATGGCCTTATTTGGGAACGGGGATGTGGTCGCCGTCAAGCGGTGCGTAGAGAACAGAATAAGCGCTCGTATGCGGAGCGAAGCGCGCGACTAGCCTGCGCTGACCAAGGCCATAATCTCGTCGCTGGTCAGCAAGCGGACCTGCGTCTTGGCATAGGCTAGGATCTTTTTTGCGACCTGTGGCTCGACCTGGATGCTGCGGCGGCGCAGCCAGTAATGGACGTTGGACTCGCCGGACATCGGGCCGACTTCGATCTCTTGTTGGCGACCGAAAAGACCGGCCGGCACCGACGAATAAATGCGGTCGGCCAGGAATGCGTCACCTTTGCGTTCGGCCTTGATGATGGCGGCGGCGTGGACCCCTGTGGCCGTGCGGAAGGCGTCGCTGCCGAGCACGGGATAGTTGTATGGAATGGGCACTTGGCAGGCGCGTGAGACGACGCCGGCTAGCTCGACGAGCTTGCTTAAGTCTCGTGCTCCGGGCAGCACACCGAGCAGGTACAAGTTGACCAAGATCTGATCGAGAGCGGCATTGCCGACGCGCTCGCCCACGCCGAGGACGGTGCCATGGACGCGGTCAGCGCCGGCCTTCAGCGCAACCAGCGCATTGATCACGGCCAAGCCGCGGTCGTTGTGGCCATGCCAGTCGAGCTTGATGCGCCCCTGGAAGCCGTGCTGTTTCACCAAGTCGGACGTAAATCCGAGCAGCGCACGAACGCCATCGGGTGTGGCGTGACCGACGGTGTCACACAGGCACAGGCGGTACGCGCCATGATCCATGGCGTTCTTAAACAGGCTGGCCAGCATGTCGGGATGGGCCCGCGTAGTGTCCTCGGTGACATAGCAAGCCGGCAGGTTGTTTTGCACGCAGAAGTCGATGGCTTCGGCCGACAGCTTGAGCATGCGCTCGGCGTCCCAGTCTTCGGCGAAGACGCGAATCGGGGACGAGCCGATGAAGGTCATGACTTCGATGGCGGTGCCGGTGCGCTGGCTGATCTCAGCGATGGGGCGAATGTCGTTGAGGTGGGTGCGGGCGGCGCAGGCCGGGCGGATGCGCAGCTTGCGGTCGCTGATGGCGCGGATGATCCGCTCGGTGTCTTCGACGGCGCGTGGCCCAGACCCAGGCAAGCTGACGTCCAAGTACTCGACCCCGATGGCATCCAAGAGCTCGACGATGCGGATCTTGTCTTCGATGTCGGGATCGTGGACCGAGGGCGACTGGATGCCGTCGCGCAGCGTCTCATCGAACAGCGAAAAGCCGGGCGGGATGGTGGCGACGCGCGGATCGTGATGGTTCCAGTCGTGGATGATCTCGGGGTTTTGCTCGGGGCCGGACATGCGGTTCTCCTGAGAGCGGACGCGCGAAGAAGAGGTGTACGGCGCGCCGCGGCGGGCGCAAGGATACTGACGCGGCGGACGGACGGTGAACAAAAATGACTGCGCCCCGGCACTCTCGATCGACGAGAGCCACCGGGGCGCATGCGAGGCGCTGCGCGAGCGTCCAAGAAACCTCAGGCGCTCAGGCAGGTGTTCTGTTTGCTACTTGCAGCAGGCAATCGGGAAGCGCTGAGCGCAGCCGACCACGCCCGGACCGCTGGCGAAGTGCAGCGCCTTGGGACCGGTCTGTGCGGCCTTCCACTCGACGGTGGTGCCGTACCACTTCAGGTCGCCCGTCGGGTAGGTCCAGCCACCGCAGTTGTCGTTCAGGCCGTTGTTCGGCGTGGCCTGGCCGGCGATGCCGTTGTGCTGCCAGCTCGACATGTGAACCCAGGACTGGCCAATGGTCATCGCTGCCGTGACCTTGCCCTGCGCGACGCTGTTGTACATGTCATAGACCGTACACATGCGAGCGCCCGAGCCGCAGGTCGGGACTTGGCCGCACAGGTTGGCCGCACCCGCGATACCGGTCACACCGTTGCCGCTGATGGCACCGTTGGGGTTCTGGCCCGCGCTGTACTGGCCGCAGTAGGTCGCGGCCGTGCCCTTCATGCCAGGCGTCAGGCTGGCGATGATGGTCTTGAAGGTCAGCAGCTTGTCATAGGTCGTGTTGATCAGGTTGATCTCAGAGCTGCTGAGCGACCCGTCACCCTTGTCGGTGCAGGTGTAGACGCCGATTTCGCTGCCCTTGGTGTACGTGAGCAGCTTGCCCATGCAGTTCGGCACGTTCAGCATGGTGCCGGTCACCTCGCGGCAGGCCAGGCCCCCACCGGAATAGGTGAGGTACTGGTTGTCGGCGCAGATCGGCAGGTTGTTGACCTTGAGCGCACTCGCGATCGAACCAACATCGCTGTTGTCTGCACCCATCAGGACGGGGGCAAACGCCAGCACGTATGCAAAGTGAAGTTTGCGCATTTTCTAGCCCCTCTCCTAGTTGCAGCAGGCAATCGGGAAACGCTGAGCACAGCCGACCACGCCCGGACCGCTGGCGAAGTGCAGCGCCTTGGGACCGGTCTGTGCGGCCTTCCACTCGACGGTGGTGCCGTACCACTTCAGGTCGCCCGTCGGGTAGGTCCAGCCACCGCAGTTGTCGTTCAGGCCGTTGTTCGGCGTGGCCTGGCCGGCGATGCCGTTGTGCTGCCAAGCCGACATGTGAACCCAGGACTGGCCGATGTTCATCGCCGCGGTCACGACGCCCGTCGCGACGCTGTGATACATGTCATAGACCGTACACATCTTGGCCGTGTTCGGGTTGCAGCCAGCGACCTTGCGGCACAGCGTGGCGGCGGCGAAGACGCCCGTGACGCCGGCATCGCTGATGGCGCCGTTGGGGTTCTGCGCTGCGCTGTACTGACCGCAGTACGTCGCGCGGGGGGCCGGACCCGTGGGGCCACCGCCCTTGCCGATCAGCTCCATCTGGTACTGGATGATCAGCTTTTCGCTCTCTTCCAGCTTGTCGAGGGCCGCCTTCGACTCAGGGGTTTCGTTGTTGCGGTTGGTGCAGAAGACCTTCGTACCGTCGGCGGTGAGCGCCTCGCTGTACTTCTTGCAGTCCGGCAGGGCGGTCGCGCCCGGTGGCAGATCCTTGCAGATCAGCTGGCCGTCCTTGTTGGTGCTAAGCACCTGGTTGTCCCCACTGCACAGGGGAAGGGTGACAAACTCTCCGCTGCCGCCGGCATTGTCCTGACCGCAGGCGACCATCAGCAGAGGAGCGAACATCAACGCCGAGAGGCGTGAGGTGAATGGCTGGGTACGCATAGTTCCTCCAAGTCGTCCGCGTTATAGACAGCAAGCAATGGGGAAGCGCTGAGCGCAGCCCACAACGCCTGGACCGCTGGCAAAGTGCAGCGCCTTCGGGCCGGTCTGTGCGGCCTTCCACTCGACGGTGGTGCCGTACCACTTCAGGTCGCCCGTCGGGTAGGTCCAGCCACCGCAGTTGTCGTTCAGGCCGTTGTTCGGCGTGGCCTGGCCGGCGATGCCGTTGTGCTGCCAGCTCGACATGTGAACCCAGGACTGGCCAATGGTCATCGCTGCCGTGACCTTGCCCTGCGCGACGCTGTTGTACATGTCATAGACCGTACACATGCGAGCGCCCGAGCCGCAGGTCGGGACTTGGCCGCACAGGTTGGCCGCACCCGCGATACCGGTCACACCGTTGCCGCTGATGGCACCGTTGGGGTTCTGGCCCGCGCTGTACTGGCCGCAGTACTTGGCTGCCGCGCCGCCGCCCTTGATGCTGTTGATGGTCTGCTCGATGGTGTTGGTGTCCGACACCACCTTGTTGATGACGTTGGTCACCGTGGTGTTCGCGCCCCCGGTGGCCTTCGGCATGCACTCAAGCTTGCCGTCGTACGCGTTCAGCACGAGATTCGGCGACGTGCTGCAGTCCGGCGGAGCCAGGCCCGAGGTGAGCGCCTGCGTACAGGACGTCTTACGCGCACCGTTGACCATCGAAACGCCGATGAGCTGACCGTCCGAACAGTCCTCGAATTCGAGGCCTTCTGGACCGACGATCACTTTGGTTCCCGTCGAGTTGTTGCCACAGCCAGCGAGCAGTGGGATCGCCAGCAGTGCTGTCGTGAGGCTAGTTAGGAAAATGTTTCTGCGCATGACCCCTCCCAGAGGTGTAGTAAGCATTACAGTAATTATCGTCAATGTAACAAGTCAACGAGCATTCCATAAAGGTGCGCAACCGCTGACTTGTTGCAGGCGTACGCGGGGGGGAAACGGCGCTTAGGGGTCTTGGATGGCGGGCTTTGCGCGACGAGGAAGCCGGGCAAACATGGACTGTGCTGAGCGCGCGATAGGCCCCTAGCCAGGGGCACGGATGGGCAGGGCGCTCGACGGTGGCTACTGGCCGGAAGCGGGCGTATCGCCTGTGCCGGGCGAGTCGGCTGCCGGCTGGTCGGCTTTGGTTGCGTCCGCAGCGGGCGGCGTCGCGGTTTGGTCTGCCGTCGCCGTCTCGCTGCTTTGGGCGGGCTCGCTGCCGCTGCTCTGACGCTTGACGGCATCGCTTAGCGCCGACACAAAACCGCCCAGCGCTTTTTCCAGGTCTCCGGCCAGCCGGTCCAAGCGGGTTCGCAGGACGCCCCAGCCTTCTTCGCCTACGTCGCGAAGCTCGTGAATGCGATGCATCGCATCGGGATACTGCTCTTTGACCTGAGCGATTTCTTTTTCAATGACAGCGCGGGCTTGTGCTGTGGCCTGGGCAAGGTCCGCCGCGAGCTTGCTCTGCAAGGAATCGACCTGTTCACCCAGGCCGCTGAACTGCTCCAGCAGCTTGCGGCGCAGATCTTCAAAGTTGGCGACTGGACTTGCGCCCGGCGTCTTGGCCGCATCGGCGGGGTCCGTTTCCGTGGTCGGCTGGCTGGGTTCCGTCGGGGCGGCGGCCGGTGTCTCGGCAGCGCTGCCTGAAGAAGGCGTTTCTGAATCGCTCATGGCATGTGCTCCTGCTGGTTGCTTTTGCGGGCCGTTTCATCTTGCCACAAGCCTCGGGCGCGCGATTTTCCCCCCTGGTCGTCGACTGCAAGATCGATTACAGCTCGATCTCATGAGCATGCAAGCCACCATCTCGGCGAAGCTGCGCAGCGCGCTGTCGCCGCTTCACTTGGAAGTCATCAACGAAAGCCACAATCACAGCGGCCCGGCCAACGCCGAGTCGCACTTCAAGGTCATCGTCGTATCCGAGCAGTTCGTGGGGCGGTCGCTGATCGAACAGCAGCGCATGGTCAACGCCGCACTCGCCGACGAGCTAAAAGGTGCCGTACACGCGCTGAGCATGAAGACCCTGACCCCTGAAAAATGGCTGGCTGCCGGCGGCCAGATCACGCACGAGACCCCGCTGTGCCGGGGTGGCTCTAAGCACTGACCGCGTCCCGCGTCCTGGTCTGCTTCCTATCCTGTGCGTCGCCGGTCCTTGGCGCAGGATTCCTCGGTTCCCCTGTTCCAATCCTCGCCGACGATTCGTTAGACTGAGCATCCCATGGCGCGGTCTATTGAGAATTCGGCTGCCCAGCTCGCCATTGCGCCCGATGAGGTGCGCACCACCGCCGAGCTGGCTCGTCTGTATCTAAGCCCCGACGAAGTAGAGCGCACAGCCGGTGAGCTGTCGCGCATCTTAGAATACGCCGCCACGCTGAAGCGGGTCGATGTCACGGGCGTAGAACCGACGGTGCATGCCGTGCCTCAGGACAGCCCGCTGCGCGACGATGTCGTCGGTCCTCATGACGATCTGGCCGCGGCCTTGCGCGGTGCGCCGCTTAGCCAAGACCGCTATTTCGTCGTGCCCGCCATCTTCGAATCAGGAGACGAAGGCTGATGAGCACCGTGAATCCCAAGGTCACAAGCGGCCTGGGCTGGGCCAGTCTGTCTGAGCTTTTGAGCGCGGTTAAGTCGCGACAGACATCGGCTGTCGAAGTCACGCAGGCGTACCTGGACCGTATCGCCGCACACGACGCAGGGCTGGGCTGTTTCCTGCGTGTCGCCAATCACGCCGACGATGGACCCGCTGTATCAGCCTTGGCGCAGGCCGCTTCCATCGACGCTGCCATCGCTGCCGGTCAAGGCGACAGCCTGCCTTTGGCGGGCGTCCCGGTTGGGCTCAAAGACGTGCTCTGCACGCGCGGCCTGGCCACGACCGCAGGCTCGCAAATCTTGGCAGGCTGGGTGCCGCCGTATGACGCGACCGTGGTGTCGCGCCTGCGCAGCGCCGGAGCCATCGTCGTCGGCAAGCTGAACATGGACGAGTTCGCCATGGGCAGTTCGAACGAGAATTCGGCGTTCTTTCCCTGTCGCAACCCCTGGGATGTGACGCGCGTGCCGGGAGGCAGCTCAGGGGGCGCAGCCGCCGCGGTCGCTGCTGACTTGGTGCCGCTCGCCATGGGCAGCGATACCGGAGGATCCATTCGCCAGCCCGCAGCGCTGTGTGGTGTCGTTGGTCTGAAGCCAACCTATGGCCGCGTGTCGCGCTATGGCGTGGTGGCGTTTGCCAGCTCGCTCGATCAGATCGGGCCGCTGGCGCACAGCGTCGAAGATGTCGCCCGCGCGCTGCAAGTCATCGGTGGCCATGACCCGCACGATGCGACCAGCGTGTCCTCGTCGCAGCCTGACTATCTTTCCGCGTGCGCCGATCGGCCCGGCCCGGCCGGATCGAGCCTACGCGGTCTGCGCATCGGACTGCCCCGCGAGTACTTCGTCGCTGGCAATCCCGACGCAGCCGGTGCAAGCGGCCTGGATCCACAAGTCGCCGCAGCCGTGCAGCAGGCTCTCGACGAGCTACGACGACACGGGGCCGAGCTAGTCGATGTCTCGTTGCCCCACACCGAGTACGCCATCGCTGCGTACTATTTCATTGCCACCGCCGAAGCGTCGTCGAACTTGGCCCGCTATGACGGCGTTCGCTATGGCCTGCGCAAGTCGGTGTCCAAGGGCGAAGCGCAAGCCGCCGGGCGCAGCGCGCTTTTCGACATGTACTGCCGCACGCGCGCCGCGTACTTCGGGCCCGAGGTCAAGCGCCGCATCCTGCTTGGGACCTATGTCCTGCGCTCGGGCTATTACGATGCGTATTACCGTCGAGCCAGCCAGGTGCGAACGCTGATTCGCCGCGACTTCGAGCAGGCTTTTTCGCGCTGCGATCTGATCTGCACACCGACCTCGCCCGTGCTCGCCTTTCGCAGCGGCGAGCGCAGCGATCCCTTGGCCATGTACCTCGCTGACATCTACACCATCTCGTGCAACTTGGCGGGGCTGCCGGGGCTGTCGATTCCCTGCGGCTTTGCTACGCCGCCCGACGGGACCATGCCACTGCCGATCGGCCTGCAGCTTTTGGGACCGACCTTGTCCGAAGCGCTGCTTTTGCGCGTCGGCGCGGCCTATCAACGCATGACCGACTGGCACACGCGCAGGTGCCCGCTTCCGACGGGAAAGGCCGCACAATGAGCGACTTTGAAGCCGTCATCGGCCTGGAATGTCACGTTCAGCTCGACACGCAGAGCAAGCTGTTTACCGGCGCTGCCACCACGTTTTTCGCCGAGCCCAACGAGCACATCGATCCGCATACGCTGGGCCTGCCGGGCAGCCTGCCCGTGCCCAACCGCCGCGCCGTCGAGCTTGCGCTGCGCATGGGCCTGGCCTGCGGCTGCACGATTCGTTCGCACAGCCAGTTTGCGCGCAAGCACTACTTTTATCCCGACCTGCCCAAGGGCTATCAGATCAGCCAGTACGACGCGCCGCTTTGCGAAGGGGGCTCCGTTGAGTTTTGGCACGACGGAGCGCCGCGCAGCGTCCACCTGCTGCGCATTCACTTGGAAGAAGACGCCGGCAAGAACGTGCATGTGGCGGGCGGGATGGTGTCGCTGCTCGATTACAACCGCGCGGGCGTGCCGCTGATCGAAGTGGTGTCGCAGCCGGATCTGCGCTCGGCCGCGGAAGCTGCCGAGTACCTGCGCGCCATCCGTCGACTGGTGCGTTATCTGGGAATTTCCGACGGAAACATGGAAGAAGGCTCGCTGCGCTGCGATGCCAATGTCTCGATTCGTCCACGCGGCAGCGAGCGCTTGGGCACCAAGGTCGAGATCAAAAACATCAACTCGTTTCGCTATGTCGAAAAGGCGATCGAGTACGAGATCGCGCGGCAGACCGACGTCGTCGTGCGCGGCGGCAGCGTGCGGGCCGAGACGCGTGGCTGGGATGCCGAGCGCGGCCAGAGCCGCAGCCAGCGCAGCAAAGAAGAGGCGCACGACTATCGCTATTTTCCCGATCCCGATCTGCCGCCTTTGCACGTCGATGCCGCCTGGCGGGACGCCGTGCAGGCCCATCTGCCTGAGCTGCCGATGGCTCGCCTGCGCCGATACAGCGACGGGCTGGGCCTGCCTGCGCAAGACGCGCTTCTGCTGATCAGCGAGCGCGAGCTATCCGACTATTTCGATGCCGCGCTTCTGACCTGCGGTATCCGCCCCGCGATGTCGACGCCCACGCCCGAGCAGCGCGTGCTTGCCAAGCTCGCCGCCAACTGGCTGCTGTCCGAGCTTTTGGGAGCGCTTCACCGCGATGGCAAAGACCTGGGCCAGTCGCCCATTTCCGCTGCTGCCTTGGGCGAGCTAGTGTCGCTGATTTCCGACGGAACCATCAGCGGAAAGCAGGGCAAGGATGTCTTTGCGCGTCTGTACGCGGGCGAAAAAAGCTCGCCGGCAGCGCTGGTTGATGCGCTGGGGATGCGGCAGATCAGCGACCCCGCGATCATCGAAGAGGCGTGTCGTCGCGTGCTCATGGCTCCGGCGAACCAAAAGCAAGTCGAGCAGTACCAAAAGAACCCCAAGCTGCTCGGCTTCTTCGTCGGCAAGGTCCTCGCCGAGACCGGCGGTCGCGCCAAGCCCGATGCGGTCAGCGCCCTTCTGCAGCGCTTGCTGGCCGAGCGCGGCTCTCAATCGTCCTAACCAGGAAAGCGCATATGTCGCGTTCGCCCAGCCAACCGCCTTTGTCTTCCCCGTCGCTTTCCAGCCTGGCGGCACCGCCTTTGACATCGGGATCGTTTCAGCTCGACGATCCACGCCTGCTGTCGCCGCTGCGCTGGGACGCCGTACACAGCGAGCTTCAGCTGATCGATCAGCTCAAGCTGCCGCACGAAGAGATCTGGCACACCTATGGCGAGCATCTGGGCGTCGCGGAAGCGATTCGCACCATGATCGTGCGGGGTGCGCCGGCCATCGGCATCGCGGCAGCTTATGGCGTGGCGCTGGGGGCTCTGCGCGGCGCGCCGCTTTCCGATGTCATCGCCACCTTGCGAGCCACGCGTCCGACGGCAAAGAACCTGTTTTGGGCCTTGTCGCGCATGCAGACCGCGGCCGAGCAAGCTCGCCTAGACGGCCGACCGCTGTTTGAAGCGCTGCTGCAAGAAGCCCAGGCCATTCACCGACAAGACATCGAGATGTGTCTGCGCATCGGCGAATTCGGCGCGCCGCTGCTGCCGGCCGGCACCGTGCTGACGCACTGCAATGCCGGAGGCTTGGCGACGGGCGGCTATGGCACGGCGATCGGCGTGATTCGCAGCGCGCTGTCTTTAGGCACGATGCTGCGCGTGTTCGCCGACGAGACGCGGCCGTATCTGCAAGGCGCTCGCTTGACCGCGTACGAGTTCGTGCGCCTGGGCGTGCCGGTGACGCTGCTTACCGAGGGCATGGCCGGTTTCTTGATGGCGCGCGGTGAGATTCAGTCGGTGATTGTCGGCGCCGATCGCATCGCAGCCAACGGCGATGTCGCGAACAAGATCGGCACGTACACGCTTGCGGTGCTGGCGCAGACGCACGGCATCCCGATGTATGTCGCGGCGCCGCGCTCGACCTTGGATCTGGATCTGGCGTCGGGCAGCGAGATCCCCATCGAAGAGCGCTCACCCGACGAGGTCTTGTCGATCGGCAGCCTGCGCATCGCGCCGCGCGGGGCCAGCGCACGCCATCCCGCGTTCGACGTGACGCCCGCAACGCTCGTAACTGCGATCATCACCGATGTCGGGGTCGCCAGGCCGCCGTATCACGACAGCTTGGCCCGCCTCGTACGCGGTTAGCCGGCGCGGTTAGCCGGCGCGAGCTATTTCGGCCGGGGCAGAGCCACCACGCGGCCATTCTTCTGGTCTGCGATATAAAGACCCACCTCGGTTGCCAGTACTGCAGTTGGATTATCGAGGGATGTCGCTGTGACAGTAGCGGGGTCGGCGCCCGTCGTTAGATTCGGTTGACCGAATACCGCTATTGCCATGGGGCCATCTGCTGCAATAGGCAAATTATACATAAGCACTCGATTGTAACTGAAGTCAGCGACAAACAGCCGATTGCGCTCAACGCTTAATCCATTTGGCGAGCTCAGATTAGACGCAGCGGCCGCGGAAGTCCCTGATGCTTCGCCGGTTGGTTGGCCAATGACAAGATCCGCGGGCGCTCCGTTCGGGGGATCGAGGGTTTTCCAAACGAGCACACGATTCGACTTTGTATCACTGACATAGATGGATGAAGCATCCGCGGTTACTGCGATAGGCTCATTCAACGTCTCTTTTGAAACAGCGCCACCGCGATTCGCGAGTACTCCTTGCAAATCTGCCTGCCCGAGAACGATATCTGGAGGTTGATTATTCTCTGTAGGAAGTCTCTTCCATATGAGAATACGATGATGCATGGTGTCTGCTACATAAATCCGGCCAGAGGAAACAAAGACACCCCGTGGGTTTTCCAGCAGGCTACCCGTGACCTCAGCGCCACTGGTGAAATTGCTCTGTCCCAGAACAAGATCGGCTGGTTGTTGATTTTGAGTTGGAATGCTATTCCAGATCAGAATTCGATTTGAATTCGTATCGGCGACGGCCAACATAGTACCATCCGAGCTGGCACTATGTGGAAAATTAAAACTGGCGGCCGTATCTCCCGGTGGATTGATGTCTTTATCAAAATTAAGCTGCCCCAAGACTACGTTGGGTCGATCATTCGGGCTAGTTGGTAGCAGAGGATAGATTAATACGCGATGAGCATCTTCATCTACAATAATAAGTTGATTGCCAGCACGAGCCACAGCAACAGGATCTTTGAAGTAATTATTACTAACCGGCTGCGCTGTCATTGATGTGGTGTTCGTGGGTTTTCCTAGAACAAATGGCTGATCAATATATGGGTTACAGCGAGAATCCTCAGCGCACAAAATGGAGCTCTGCGGCAGAATATCGCAACTGGTCAGTAAGATAGAGAACCAGAATACGGCACGCATGATATCCTCCGAAGAGTGGCGATGTTGAATGGACGGATGCGGTGTACTTGCGATGAGGACGAGCTATTGCGCCAATCGCGCTAGCTTGGGGCGAGCCCGCGCCGGCAGCGCGACGAGCACCAGGCCGCCCACCAGCAAGAGCCCCCCACTGACCAGCAGAGGGACTCCAGGCGTTACGCCATCGACGACGGCGAAGCGGCGCTGGCCATCGTCGGCGACCTCGGACACACAGCGGGCAGCGTCGAATGGCGCGGGGGTGACGCAGCGGCCGTGAGCCGATAGGGCGCCGATGCCCAGCCCGACCAACGCGGCACCCACCCCAGCCGCGCCGAGTCCAAGTCCAGCGCGCCAGGCCGGACGACCCCAGACGGTGGCGCCGCGCGTGTCGGGCTGGCGTGGCTCGCTGGGCGGCGCTGCGTGCGGCGAAGGGGGTGCAGCCGGGGCGACCTGCGCAGCCGCGCTGTCGGTGCCGCCCGTGCTGGCTGTCGGCGACAGCGTCGGGCTTGCCGGGCTGCCAGGCCGCGCTGGGTCACCGCCTTCGCCCGCCTGGCCGGAGCGTGGCGCCGTCGCGGTCTGTGCCGCAGTCGCCGCTGGCTTTTGCGACAGCAGTGCCAGCTTGGCTTCTGCGACAAACTGGGCCAAGCGACTGGCTAGCTCGGGCTCGGGGTTGGGCTGGGCTTGGCGGAATCGTTCGTAAAAGTCGAGCGCAACGCTGTGATTGTTCAAGCGATAGTGACACCGGCCAATGTTCAAGAGCAGGCGAGGCTCTTGCGACTGCTCATAGGCTCGAACATACAGACGAAGCGCGTCTTCATAGTGAAGCTGGGCCGCTAGCTGGGTGGCGGCTGCCACGCGATCACGACAGCTTACGTCGGCCTGACATCGATCGGTGGTCACCGCCTCGGCCGCGCCTGCGTCTGGGCTCAGCGAAAAGAGCGCCCACAGAGACCCCAGAAAAACGATCTGTCTCGACGGGCAGAGCGTCCCGCCAAAGAGCTGAGAGCTAGTCGATGATCGGTGTGGCCGAAGCTTTCCCCGCATGGCGTGGATGGTCCTCTTTTCTTCGCTCGCTGGCCTTGCCGCTCGATGCGCGGCGGCCTGACTTGCTATCCGTCGCAGGGCGGTCCGAGCCTGCCTGCTTGCCCGCTTTTTCCCGAGAGAGTCGGCTTGCGCCACCAGTGGCCTCGCGCTCGCTGGGACCACCCGACGCGCTTGCGTCCACCGGGCCCACGCCCGGCGGGGCAGGTTCCTGAGCGTGCGACGTCGCGCCAGCCGGCGTGCGTGCAGCATCGGACGCCGTCGGTGACGATACGGCAGCAGCGGGGCTTGGATTGGATCGCGAAGGCTCGCTGGCCGTCCCCGTCGCTGGCGAGCCTTGGTTTCGTCGACCCGCAGCGCCATACCAGAAGGTGCCGCCAATGCCGATAAGCAGAGCCGCAAGACCGACCGCCAGGAACCGCAGCTTGCGGCCCTTTTCACCCGAGGCTACGGACTGCTGCCCGGTGGCCTGCGTGATGCTGCCGGAAGCGGGGTTGTTGTTCGGCGCAGGGGGAGGAGCCAAGCCCAGCCACGAGGGAAGGTCTTTGCCAAACCGCAACATCCCGCCTTGGCTGGATCGGCCTCCCGAGTCCGCTTGCGCCGTCTGTGTGGCCATGTCCGTCGCGCCGAGCACGCTGATGGGCTGAACACCGCTGCGATCGACCGGCGCCACCGCAGGCTGGCTGCGCGACGTGGCCCGAAACGGCAGGCGCTCTTGCAGCTCGCTCATCACCTGGGTCATCGTCGGGCGCTCTAGCGAGACCTTGCCGAGCATGCGCTCGACTAGCTGAGCCAGCCAGGGCGAGACCTCGGGCACGAGATTCAGAATCGACGGCGGCGGCTTCGAAAGATGCATCATCCCCAGCGCCATCTCGCCCGAGGTCGAGATGAAGGGGAGACGCCCCGTCAGCAGACGAAACATCACCACCCCCAGGGAATAGACATCGGTCTGCCCATCGATAATCTGGTCGCCCATGAACTGCTCGGGCGACATATACGCGGCGGTGCCCAAGGTCTGTCCGGTTCGGGTCTTGACGTCGTCGGCGTGCAGGTGTTCTGCGCCCAGCTTGGCGATGCCGAAGTCCAAGAGCTTGACGCGCTCTCCTCCCGGCCCTGCCAGGTCTGGCACCAGCATCACATTCCCTGGCTTCAGATCGCGGTGGACGATGTTCTTGGCATGGGCTGCTGCCAGCACCCCGGCGAGCTGCCAACAGATTGTGACGACCTCCTCCTCGGGCAGGCGGCCACCCTGGCTGGTCAGGCGCTCTGACAGCGTCTGGCCTTCCAAGAATTCCATGACCAGAAACAGGCTGCCGTCCTCGGCGGTTCCCACGTCCGAGACCTGAACAACGCCCGGATGGCTGATGGCGTTGACGGCCTTGGCTTCGTTGAAGAAGCGGCGCACGACGTCGGTGCGATGGGCGTACTCAGGCAGAAGGACCTTGATGGCGACACGACGACCGATGGTCGGATTCAGCCCTTCATAGACGGCCCCCATGCCGCCCTGGCCGATCAAGCGAATGATCTCGTACCCACCCAATTTACTGAACTTCAAGAGCCATTCTCCGACCGAGCCGAGACTCCCCTGTGTGAATTATAGGGCAATCGCTTTGGCCTCAGCAAGGCAGTTCTCGACGGAAAAACGCCCGCATCGCGCCTGCGATTTCTCGGACGGCCACGTAGGCGAGCGGTCACAATCGCCGCGTCCGTTCCTGCGGGCTTGCCTGGCAAGCCTGGGTCGCGGCTCTGTTCGGGCAGAGGCGCAGGCCGTGCGACGGGGCTTTGTCATGTCTGCGGACTGCTGTAGCGCGCTGACGTAGTCACAGATCGTCGGGTCGCCCGCTGCGCCCAATTCTTCTACACAGCCGATGACCTGATCAGCTAAGTCGACAGCAGTCGAGGCAGAAAGGTATAAATGGGCAATGATTCAAAGATAAATAAACGCGGAATGCTGATATTGTTCAATAGGATGCGCTGTCGACGCGCCAACGATTGATATGCGCTTGAAATTTATCAAGATAGGCCGACCGCGAGCCGGTCGGTCCATGCTGACTACAAGCCATCTTACAAACCGTAGCGATGAGCCCAAGGCCGACGGATGCTCGCCCGGAGGAGCCTTGGGGACGTGCGGACGGACAGGCGGCTGGATTGGGCCCGCCGTAGGTTTGTGAGATGGCTCCTAGGCCGGTGGGTTTTCGGCGGCGGCTTTCTTGCTTTCGATGTTCTTGAGCGACTTGCGCACGACCTCGGCGATGTCGAGGACCTGCACCTTTTCTTCGACACCCGCGTCTTTTACGCCGTCGGTGATCATGATGGTGCAGAACGGACAGGCCACCGCTGCGACCTCGGCGCCGCTATCGATGATTTCTTGCGTGCGGTTGCGGTTCACGCGCGGGCCTTTTTCTTCCTGCCACATGCGCCCGCCACCGGCCCCGCAGCAGAAGCCGTGCTGCTTGCGACGGGGAAGCTCGACAATCTCGCCCTTTGAGACAGCAGACAGGATCTCGCGCGGGGCTTCGTACACGCCGTTCCAGCGGCCCAGATAACAGCTGTCGTGGTACGTCACGCGCTTGTCCATCTTGTCGTCGAGCGCGAGCTTGCCGTCGGCGATCAGGCGAGCGATGACCTGGCTGTGGTGCAGCACTTCATAGTTGCCGCCGAACTGCGGGTACTCGTTCTTGATGGTGTGGAAGCAGTGCGGGCACGACGTGATGACCTTGCGCACCTTGGCTTCGTTCATCGCCTCGACGTTGGCCTGCGCTTGCTCTTGGAAGATCATCTCGTGTCCGGCGCGGCGTGCGGGATCGCCCGAGCAGCTCTCTTTTTCGCCGAGCACGGCAAAGCGGACCTTGGCGGCGTGCAGCACCTCGACGAGCGCTCGCATCGACTTTTTGATGCGGTCGTCGAATGCAGCGGCACAGCCGACGAATAGCAGGTACTCGGGCCCGCTGCCCTCTTCGTCACCGACCGTTGGCACCTTGAAGGCAAGGTCTTCGGCCCAGGCCATGCGATCGTCGGCAGCGCCCCAGGGGTTGCCGCGGCGCTCAAGGTTCTGGAAGGTGCGCTGAAGCTCGACGGGAATGCCCTCGCCATTGAGCACCAGCGAGGTCTTCATTTGCTGGATCTTCAGCGGGTGATCGATGAACACCGGGCAGACTTCTTGGCAGGCGCCGCAGGTCGTGCAGGCCCACAGCGTCTCTTCTTTGATGCGGCCGCCGATCAGCGGCGGTAGCTCGTCAGCGGCCTTTTCGCCTTCGCCCTCTTTGGCCTCGGCTCCGTCGGACTTGGGCGGCGTCGCCTTGGCCAGAAGCGCCTTCTGCCGCGCCGCCATCTCGTCCTTCAGATCGTGGATCAAGTGCATCGGCGAGAGCGGCTTGTCCGTGTTGTACGCCGGGCAGAAGTTGGAACAGCGAGCGCACTCGGTGCAGGCGTACTGATCCAGCAGCGACTTCCACGAAAACTGCTCGATCTTGCTGACGCCCCAGTCGTTGTCGTCGTCGAGGTTGAGCTTGGGCATGACGCCGCGCTGATCGAGGTTGCGCAGATAGATGTTCGGCAGCGAGCCCAAGATATGGATATGCTTGGAGTGCGGCAGGTAGTTCAGGAAGAACAAGAGGATGAAGGCGTGCGTCCAGTATCCGACGGTGGCGATGGTGTGCAGCGTGCTCGCTGGCAGGCTTGAAAGCGACAGGCCAATGGCATCCGAGACCGGGCCATAGGAAAGCTGCGGTGCGGCACCGATCTCGCCACCGTGCAGGACGAAGTGGCTGATCATAAGCAGGCCGATCTGAAGCAGGATCAGGCCGGCATCGAGGCTCATCGGGATCAGGCGCGGCTTGAGCACGACGCGACGGAACAGCGCGTACCCGAGCATGCACAACACGATCAAGTTGAACAGGTCGACCATCCAGTAAAGCCCCGTCGCGATCGGCCCCAGACCGATGGCGCGGAAGCTAAAGGACGGGATCAGGCCGTTCACCATGAACTCGATCGTCCCGACGGTGATGATCATGAAGCCCCAGAAGATCAGCAGGTGATGCTTGCTGGTGATCCCCGATGGCGTGTTGTACGAGACCGGCTCGGCGACCTTGCGCTGCAAAAGGAAGTACAGAATCACCGACGCAATCCGCTGCGGGATGCGATCGGTGAGCTTGAGGTCATTGACCTTGCCGCGCATGACGGCGGCGGCGAGCTTGCGAACCGTGATGGCGAACGCCACCGACGCGATAAGAAGCAGCAGGGAGAACACGATCGGCTGTTGCATGTTGGGCTCTTTAGGAACTCGGCTCGGATGAGTTTAGGGACGTAAGGGGCGCTGAACCAGGAAGCAAAGGCCTGTGGATGTCCGTCGCTGGCTTGGGCCTAGGCCGGGTGCGTCACAGCCCGCAGGCCGCAGACCTTGCACACGCCGTCCACGTCCAGGACACCGATGCAGTCGTCGCGTTCGCACAGCGCTCGCGCGTCGAAGTCATCTCTGTCCCGTTCATCAGATGTGCTGCGCTGCGAGGGCGCGGCTTGCGCATCTGGCGCTGGATCGGCGAGGTCTGTGCCGGCGATGCGAACCACGTGGCCTGGCGGCAGGCTGAGATCCCCGCGCAGACCACACAGGCGACAGCGGCCATCCGTTCCCAGCACGCCCAAGCAGCTTTCGTCGGGACACAGCGTCCGCTGTTCCCACTCACCAGACATCCCGGTACAGACGGGCGTACTGGCGGCGGGGGACTGTTCACTTGGTTCGCTCATTTGAGGTTCTTGAACAGCGCGGCCAGCTTCTTTTTGGCATCCTCGGCGCTGCGGTCTTGCTTCCAGCCTTCGCTGTCTTTGAAGGCAAAGTGGGTGCAGAAGTTGCTGACCTCGCGGTCGCGAATAAACGACGCCTCGGGCTCACGGCACTGGTTGTGGACCGAGGGATCGTACTGCTGGCAGTTCTTGCAGACGTGCAGGTCGTTGCCGCAGTGCGGGCAGGTGTCGCGACGGCCCACTTTGACGCCGACCTTGACCTCGAAGATCTGCTCGTTGCCGCACGACCAACAGAAATACGCCATGGGCGGATTCTATGCGCCCTGCCAGTTACGAAGCAATTGCGTTGGCGCGCAAACCAAGACGCTGCGGGTTCGTGGTTCGCACGCTGCGCGACGCGGTTCCGGTTTTTCTGGTGCGCTACGCCGAGGCGAAAAGCAGGGCGGCGTTGTTGCCACCAAAGGCAAAGCTGTTCGAGAGCACGACATCGCAGCGCTGGCTGCGCGTCACCGACTGGATGAAGTCAAAGTCAGGAGCGCCCTCAACATGGAAGGCGGGATCAGGCACGGTGAGCTGTGCCGTCGGGGGCAAGATGCCATGCACGATCGAAAGCACCGACGCGACGGCTTCAATGGCGCCCGCCGCACCCAGCGTGTGACCGACCAGCGACTTGATCGAGCTCACCGGAACCTTGGACACGCGCTCGCCGAGCAGGCTGCGCATGGCTGCGGACTCGGCCGCGTCGTTGTGCGGCGTGCCGGTGCCGTGTGCATTGATGTACTCGATGGCATCGACAGCGATGCCGGCGTCGCGGCAGGCAGCGCGCATGGCCAGAAGCGCGCCTTCGCCTTGGGGCTGTGGCGCCGTCATGTGATAGGCATCGCAGGACAGGCCCGTGCCGATCAGGCGGGCATAGACGCGCGCTCCGCGACGACGCGCATGTTCGCCTGACTCAAGGATCAGCACTGCGGCGCCTTCGCCCAGGTTCAGGCCCTTGCGATCGCGATCAAAGGGACGACATAGCTCGGGCGACGTGGCCCGCAGCGCCGAAAAGCCGGCCGTGGTTAGCGGGCACAGTCCCTCGGCG
Source organism: uncultured Myxococcales bacterium (assembly GCA_964554495.1). Classification (GTDB taxonomy): domain Bacteria; phylum Myxococcota_A; class Polyangia; order Palsa-1104; family JAEUJZ01; genus JAEUJZ01. The sequence continues at coordinate 2,177 of CAZKOY010000042.1, read as the reverse complement.
CCGCCGCAGATCGCGACATCGGCCTGCCCCAGCAAGATCAGATCGCGGCCTTGGCTGATCGAAAGCGCGGACGAAGAACAAGCCGTCATATACGTCGCTCGTGGCCCGTGGCTGCCCAGCGCGCGGGCCAAAAGATCGGTCACTGCGGCCGGCTGGTGCGCGACCAGCAGCGAGGCGGGCGGCGGCGGTCCGCTGTCTTCGTGCCGTAGCGTGCGCAGATAGCTTTCGGTCTTTTCGGCGCCCCCGACCCCGGTGCCAAACGACACGGCGGCCTTGTGCAGCGCCGCATCGGAAAGCCCGGCATCTGCGACGGCGGCCAGCGCAGCGAAAAGGCCAAATGCATCCGGGCGTGAGGCCTGGGCCGGCAGCGAAAAGCTCGCTGGAAACACCGGATCGGGCGCCTGCCCGACGAGATCGCTGCGGCAGCCCGCGGCATCAAAGCGGCTGAGCGTCCGAATCGCCGTCTGTCCGCGCCGCAAGCCGGAAAGAAACGCTTGGCAGTCGGGGCCAAAGGCGCAGATGACGCCAAGGCCGGTGATCACGATATCGCTGGGGTTCATGTGGATCTTGTTCCTAATCGACGCGCTGCGGCCACAGCAGGCCTGCCGCACGAAGGCCACGCCGAGCACGCAGAAGCCCAAGCGAGGCAGCCAAAAGACACCAGGAAAAAAGCCCGGGCAGCGACGGATTTGACCGATCGGTCAAGCCGGGCGCAAGCTGACACCAGCCGCCGCGAAGCTGGTTGTTGGGCACCAGCGAGTCATGCAGCACGGGGGGCACGCGGCAGACGCCGTCGTCTAGACAGACCAGGCCTTCGGCGCAGCCACAGGCGGGCTGCAGCCGAGCCACGGAAAGCAGGCTGGCGATATCGAGCAGCCCGGCGCCGCAGCCTTGTTGCGGATCGCTGTCGCAGCGATAGCGACGGTTGGCTGTGACGGCCAGAAGCATGGCCAGCCCGCGCTGTCGCAGCGTCGGAGCCAAGCCGCGCGCCAGCGCTGCCGCCGCGCTGACATGCGGGGCTGACTGGGACGTTCCCGAGAGAACGCCATATGTGTATTCATCTTCGGGTTTCTCGCGCAGCCCGTCGTCGCGATAGGTCGAAAGCACTCCTTCGACGGTGAAGCCAGCGTCTTCGTCGCCGATCAGGTCGGCACTGCCGCCTGGAGCCAGAAGATCGACCCGCGGGCCAAAGTTGGAATAGGCCGCTCGCTTGCCATCGCGCCCGACCGCCCCCACCGACACGACATCGTCGAGGCCGCCGGGGGAATAGGTGCGCGCATCGTCGCCGCCGTTGCCGGCTGCAACCACGATGAGCGCTCCGCGATCGATGGCCTGATGCACGGCGCGCTGCAGCGTAAAGGACACCACCGGGCCCCCGAAGCTCAAGTTCAGCACGTCGGCGGGCCGAACCGGCGGCGGTAGCTCACCGACCTGAATGCCGGCTGCCCAGCGGATCGCGTCCGAGATATCGCTGTCCGAGCCATCGCCGTTGCGCACCCCCAAGACCCGCACCGGCAGCAAGCGGCAGCGCTGATCGATGCCGGCGATTCCCAGGCGATTTGCCGTCGCTGCCCCGATGATGCCAGCCACGTGTGTGCCGTGCAGGCGACTGCTGTCGATGGTGCCGGTATCGGTGGGATCGGCGTCGCGGCGGGTGTCTCCGTCGTCGGCACTGTCGGGGTTGCTGATGAAGTCAAAGCCCGGCAACAGGCGGCCAGCGAGATCGGGATGGTTGGGCAAGATGCCGGTATCCAAGATGGCGACGACGACGTCTTCCGAGCCGCCGCTTAGGTTCCACGCCTCGGCCGCGCGAACCATGGGCAGGTTCCACTGCTGCGAGACGAAGCGATCGTTGGCGCGTTGACCGGGTCCGTTCTTGCGCGTGCCTGCGTCCTGTGGTCCGCCATCCCTGGAACCTCCGTCGCTGCTGCCGGCGTCTGCGGCGGCATAGCGGATGCGGTCCGGCTCGACGCGGCGCACGCGGGGATCGCGCGCCACCTGGGCCACCAAGCTGTGTGTGGCGGCCACCGATGAAAGCGCCACGGGATCGATGGCTTGCAAAAGCCAGATCTCGCCGCTGTCGCGATCCCACGGTACCGGCTCGTTCAGGCGGCGAATCGCGCGCAGCGGAGCGTCTGAGAGCACCAGCACGGGCTGCGGCTTTACGACGGCCCGCG
>CAZKOY010000041.1:0-37612 GCA_964554495.1 uncultured Myxococcales bacterium | reverse complement strand
GCGCGGGGAGGTTTCCCCTGACCAGCGCAGCGTCGATAAGGCGGGGAATTCCGGGACGGCCGCAGCCAGGTCCGCGGGGCTGCGTCGATCTGGCAGGTGCGGCGGGCATGGGTACCGTCTGCGGGCGAGCTTGCTGGCTCCGTCAGATCGGGACGGCAGGGCAGGGCTTTTCGGAAACGGCAGCCAGGGGCTATTGGGCTTCTGCCTTGCGCATCGCCCCGGTCCGCCTCGGGTCTTGTTAGGGCTGGGCTGCGGCGGGCGGGCCGCCCGTCGATGGCGTAGGCGCTGTTGCCGGGGCTGCAGACGGGGGAAGGGCAGACGGAGAAGCAGCAGGCGCCAGGCTAGGCGAGGGTGCGTCGACTTTCGCCGCAGGAGGCGCGTCGAGCGCGGGCGGTGGCGCGGCGACCGGCACCAAGGCCAAGCGCAGCATGGGCGTAAGCGGCAGGCGGGTCGACTGCAGCGCGGTGCCGGGCTCGACATCGCGGGCAAAGACATGGGCGGGGCCTGTTCCGTCGCTGGGTGTCGCCCACAGGCGCGCTGCGCTGGGGCCTGGGCTGGGCACGGATAGACCCACGAAAAGGGGTGCGGTCTGCTTGGGCAGATCGAACAGCGGCTCTAAGAGCCACTTGCCGTCGTGGCCGTTTGACGTCTGCTCGGGGGCATAGACGCGATCGAGCGTACGCAGCGTGGCGCCGGGGCGGCCGTGTTCGTCGGCGCTGTAAAGAGCAAGGCGCAGGGCACCCGGCTGCGCAACCAAGAGACGCAGGCGCTGCGGCTGGTACGCGGCGAGCCCCGGATCGAACTTGATCAGCCACTCGAACTGGGCCGGAGGCAGCAGGGGGCGCTCGCTGGCTGGGCCGCTGTCATAGGCAAGCTCTAGCTCTGTGGTTGGCGGCGGCTCTTTGGCGGGCTGCGTGGTGGCGCAGGCGGTCGCGATGGAGGCCAGCAAAAGCAGGCCGCTGCGAGCCCGGTGCAGGCGCGTCGGCACGACGCCGCGCAGGCGGGGCAGGGCGTGGGAAGAGGGGATTACAGCAGGCATAGGCTTCCTTGCTCTTGTCGATAGCCGCTGCCGCAGCGCTCGCACTGAAAAGCGAACGTCGGCAGAAAGGTGTCGGGGGCGTCGGGGGCGCGCAGGATCTCGCCGCAGCGACAGACCCAGCCGACCTGGCGGGCTGGCGTGCCGACGGAAAGCGCAAAGGCGGGCACATCGCGAGTAACCACAGATCCAGCGCCAATAAATGCGTATTCTCCGAGGCTGCGACCACAGACGATGGTGGCGTTGGCGCCGATAGTTGCGCCGCGTCGCACCACCGTCGCGTCGTACGCGTGCTTGCGCGAGACCTCGGCGCGCGGGTTGCGCACGTTGGTGAACACAGCACTTGGGCCGACAAATACGCCGTCCTCTAGCACCACCCCATCGTAAATCGAAACGTTGTTCTGCACACGCACGCCGTCACCGAGGACCGCGGTGGGCGCGACATAGACGTTCTGACCGAGCACGCAGCCTTTCCCCAGGCGAGCGCCGCTGGCCACGTGGCAGAAGTGCCAGATGCGGCAGCCTGCTCCGACGAGGGATCCGTCGTCGACATACGCCGACTCATGCTTGAAATAGTCGCTCATGGGTTCCTTGTGGCCGGCGGCGCGGCGAACAGAGCGTGGACGATGGACTCGGCGGCGCCACGGGACGCGACCACCGCTTGCACCAGGGAAAACTGACCTTGCGCCCGCAGCAGGTTGTGCGCGGCGCGCGTTGGATGACGTGCTGGGTCGACGCGAAACCGGAAGTAGTTCTGCCGCACGACATCGACGGCGAAGCGCACGGCGAGCTGAAATGCGATGCGCAGAAGGCCGGCGACCAGGGCTTCGCGCTCGGCAGGGACAAGCAGGGCCGACGCGGAATCGGCATAGCCGCGCAGCGCGCCTTCAAACAGCGAAAGATCAAAGCGAGCCTCGGCGCTGTCTTCGCCCAAGGGGCTGGCGTTGCACCACGAGCGCAGTGCGTCGCCTAGCTCAAGCGGCAGGGGCAGCCATCCCAGCGTGTCGAGATCGAGCAGGCACACACCCTGCCCCGCATCGTCGAAGCGCAGGTTCGAGACCTTGAGATCGCCGTGACAGATGCGCCGTGGCAGCGCGGCGACGCGGGCATCGCTTAGCTCAACCGTCTCGGCGAAGCGCAGAAGCTGTTCGGCCAAGGGGAAGAACGCGGGCGGCACCTGCGCCTCGCTGGGCACAAAGTCGGGCCGACTGGCGTCGGACAGCGCTCGTTGCAGCTTGTCGATGTGCTGCGACAGCACGTGCGCTCCGGGACGGGTGAAGTGAAAGTCGTGCTGCAGATCGGACACCGCGACGTGAAAGCGGCCGACCAAGCAACCCGCCGGCCCGGCCAAAGCCGCGGTCATGCGTGGGTAACAGTGGCCAGGGATGAAGTCGAGCAGGCGAAAGATGCTGCCGCGATCGGCAGGGTCCAAGGCGTCGCCGTGAAGCTGGACCGAGAGCTCTGCGCTTCGCGTGCGCAGCAGGCGCGGCGTTGCCTGGCCTTTTTGCGCCAGGTGCGCGGTGATGGCTTCGATGTCTTCATGCACAGCGCGATCAAAGATGGGACTTACGCGCTGCAGGACGGCGCGGCGCAGCGTCGCGGAAGAGGCGGTGGCTTCGACGAGATAGGTCTCGTTGATCAGGCCATCACCAAGCGGCGAGACGCGGACCTGCGTCGGATCAAAGACATCGTACGCGGCCAGCGCAAGCTGCCACGGCGGCACGGAAGTGGGACGAGAAAGCATGGCAGTCATGGGATGGTGGTTGGCTTGGGATCGGGCCCAAGTCGGGTCTAGATCGGGCGCTGAGCGGGCAGATCGTCCTGGCTGTTTTCGTGGCTGCGCGGGTCGCGGTCTGCACCCGGCTGGCTCTCGCCGAGCGCATCGCCGCTGTGGCCGGCGGCCCCTTCACCATCGACCGTACGCTTTCTGCGCCAGGCGCTCTCGGGGATCAGGATCTCGGCTTCATGGCGTCCGGCGTGCCGCGCGTGGCGAAGCTGCCAGCCGTGCGCTTGCAGCAATAGTTCGGCGATGGCGTGGTGCAAGGCCACGCGTCGCTGTTCGGCTGGAATTGCTGGCTCGCTACCGGGGCTGTCGATCCGGGCCAGCAGGCTGGGTCCAGCTTGGCCCGCATCGGGACTTTGGGAATCACGCTTTCCATCGAGCGTTGGCGCTGACACATGCGCCTGGCTGTGCCAGATCGCAACACACAGGCGCTGATCCGGTTCGATGCGCGTGGTGATGCCGACGCGCCCGTGCGCAGGGCAGTCCGAAAGCGCGTTGTCGAGCAGGTTCGAGATGATCAGCGCCACACTTTCGCGGTCGCCGTCGAGCTCAAGGGCTGGCAAGAGATCCAGCTCAAGCAAGCGGGCGCGCAGGCGATCGTGCAAGAGCAGGCGGCCTTGCTCGATTACGGTGCGCAAGCGCAGCGGTGCCAGCTTGGGTCGAGGCGGCTGTGCCAGGCTTTCGAGGGCGCGCTGCAGGTTCGAAAGAGACGTGGGATCCGTGGGCAGAGCGTGGCGGACCTCGTGCGCGAGCGCGCTCATGGCCAGATCGGCCTGTGTGTGCAACAGCGACTCTTGCGTGCGGCGGCGGGCTTCGGCTTGCTCGGACAGACCGGCGCAGAACAGCGCGAGCGCGGCTTGGTTGGCGATGGTGCGCAGCAGGCTCTCGGTCGCGGGGGTAAAGACCTGGGCCACGGACTTCGGCGCGACGGCGATCAGGCCAATGATGTGATCGCGAAAGCGCACCGCGATCAGCAGCCAGGACCACAGCGCCTGCACGGAATAGGTCAACTGCTTCACCGGAGCCAGATAGACAAGCTCGCCCTTGAGCAGAGCCTGCTCTTGCTCGGGCGTCAGCGAAAACAGGCCGGCGGCTTTGACGGCGCTGCGCAGCGGCTGCAGGCCTTGGGCCAGCGGGGCCTGATTGGGCGGCACTGCGGCCGGCGCTGGTCCTTCGCCAGAGTCGCGTCCCACCGTCGCAGAGCGCACCTCGGCTCGGTCGCTATGAACCGCGGACTCGGGCAGATCTGTGCGCTGGTTTTCGATGGCCGCGGCCATGACCTGCGCCACTTTGGGCAGAAAGCGTCCCAAGCCTTTTGAGTCATTGCCGGCGCTCCACACCGGGGCAGCGACGGGGAGCAAGCGGACACGGGCGCAGTCGACCGAACGGACGAGCGCTTGCTCGACGACCTCGGCGACCGCCGCGGTGCTCGCCAGATCCGTAAAGCGCATGCTGAGCTGCTCGACGGTGGCTTGATACCGCACGTCGGCGGGGAACAGCTTGGCGTCGATCCACTCGCTGGCGCGGCGCAGAAAGACCCCGGTGCCGCCGACCATGCCGACCAGATACAGCACCTGTACAGCATCGGGCAGGCCGCGCGTTCCGACGAAGCCGATGGCCGCAAGCAGGCTGACGACGAAGGCCAGGACCACCGAGAGCAGTGGTCGCAGGCCTGGCTTGCGCAAGAGCGTGCGGCTGTCCCACAGATCGAAGCGCAGCAGCGCATACGCCATGCCCAGGGCGCCCAGCACCGTGGCGGGAATCACGACGACGTACAGATAGGGCGCGGCGTGCTCGGGCGACCACAGCAGCATGCCGCCGACCAGCAGATAGATCGGCAGCAGCAAGAGCAGCGCGACCAGAAGCTGTACGCGCCGCCGGCCTTCGGCCTGAACGCAGCGCAGCGAAAACAGAATGGTCAGCGCGACGATCGATACGCCCGTTGCGACATCGGCGATGCCGCGAAAGCTGCGGTGGCGAATAAAGCCGTACAGCAGCAAGCCAGCCAGCGCCGCATCGCACAGGCGCAAGAGCCACAATAGCTGCGGCCGCGCCTGCAAAAGCGGGATGCGCTCGGGAAAGCACAGCCCGATCTCGATGAGCGCGGCAGGCAGACAGGCATAGGCCACGAGCGTGATCGGCACCAGCATTCGCGTCGTGTGGAAGTCGAACAGCGTGATCAAAAGGACGGCCGCCACCATCACCCAGCGCACAAAGGATCCGACGGCTCGGCTCTGCGGGCGGGCGGTGTACAGGATGCCGGCAGCGCCCAGCCACACCCAGGCCAAAAGCAGGTAGCCCCCACAGAGCACCAGCCACGCCGGCACGCCAACTCGCTCGACCTGTACCGACACCATGCGGAAGCCCTGGCCCTGCTCGACAAGCAGGCGCAGCGACGGCTCGGCGGCCATACCGTGCGGCAGCGACGCGCCGCCCGCATGCGGTGGCTCAAGCGGGACGCTCGTACTTGTATGGATCGATGTGTTCGTTCCTTCTCGTACGTTCCTGATCTTATCTGACGCAATGCGATCCAGGTCGTCGCCGGGAGCCCGCAGGTCTAAGCGATGCTCTGCCACGGCATTGATGCGGTCGGGATAGGCCAGGCCGTGGCGATAGCCGCTCCAGCCGGGCCAGCCGAAGTTATCGACCCAGCCGAAGGGGTCGACCAGCATGCCGGCGATCGGTCGGCTCCACTGGCCAATCGACAGGCCCAAAGCCACGACGGTCAGAAGCGCCATCAGCAGAAAGCCCGTCCACAGCGCCGGGAACGGGCTCTTGGCGCGCAAGTGCGGGGACGAGGGCAGCTCAGCCATGTCCTAGGGGTCTCGCTGGCATGAGCGGTTAGGCCCCCAGCAGGAACTGGCAGGCCTGCTTCAAGGCGGCGTGGCCCCCCGTCTGCAGCACCTCGCCATGGGTGACGATGATGCGGTCGAAGTCCCAGGCCAAGATGCGCTCGATCGAGGCGCGGGCCGCGGCTTTGTCGCGGATGACAAAGCGCAGGATGCGCGACACCCGCAGCCCACCCAGCGCGCCATCCAGTCGCAGGAACAGCCGCGTGCCAAAGCCCTCTGCATTTTCGTAGTTAAACACCAAGTCGGTGACGATCAGCGTACGGCCGTACAGAAACACCGTCTCGTTGATCGAGGGCGCACCGTCGAGCAGAACTTGGGAAAGCTCGCCACCCCACGATGAGGGAGGACGCTCGGAAAGGGGCTCGCTGTTCACCAGCGCGCGGTTCTTTTGCGCCAAGCCAGGGGCGACATACAGACGGGCTTCGGGATAGCAGCTCTTGAACTCGGCTGCGAACAGGTGGTGAACCTTGCTGGGCGCGACGATGTGCGCGACGCGACCTAGCTGATCGATGGCGGCGCGCTCTTCCGGCGTGGTGCGGACCGGCGAGTGAACCCACAGATCGCCGCTCTTTAGCCGCACGACGGTCATCCGCACGCCCAGCTCAGCGCCTGGAATCTGAAACGGCTTGTCGAGCACCCACAGGTTCGTGTCCAGCTGACGCAGCATACCTAGGCCTCCAGTCCTCTTGGCGGCCAGCCTATCACGGTCGCCTTCTTCCGACGTCGACAAGTCCTGTTTGCAGAGGTGTTCGCTGAGCTAAGGGCAGCCTGACTTACCCGGCTCGCCTCGTTTGCCTAGCGCGACCGTGATCTCGGTCCCGGTGTCGGTCTTGAGGACGGTGCCGGAATACAGCATCAGCATGTCCTTACAGCCGTCGCGATTCACGTCGACATACTCGACAGCTCGCGGTGCCGCGCTGCCCGTCATTTTTCCGAAGGAACCTAGCTGTCGACTCTTCTGGCCGTTCTGCATCGCTTCCTGATTGCGGAACAGCAGCATGTCGTTGCCGTCGGCGTGCGCGAAAAGAACGGTGACATCGGGGAAGCCGTCTTGATCGAAGTCATGGATATGAGCGCCCAGGACTCGGCCGTTTTCCAAGGGCAGCGTCTGCAGCTGCGACACGGTGAAGGTGGGCGCACCGCTGCTGCCGCTGTTGCGCAGAAAGCGCACGCCGCCGCTTCGGGTGACTCCATCCCACAGCTCGACGAAGAGCAGGTCGTTTAGGCCATCGCCATCGATGTCTACTGGCATGACGAAGTCACTTTCGGGGCCATTGATCACGATGCGCCCGGACAGCGAGTACTGCCCGCCGCTGATGTTTAGCTGAGCGACGGTGGCGGCCGAGCGATTCATGGCCGAGATCAGCCCTACGTTAAAGCCGCTTTGGCCCGTGGTGTTTGCGTGCTGAATCGTCGCTGAGATCAGGTCAGCGTCGAGGTCGGGTTGCCCGGACATCCATGTCACCGAGTCCAGGCGGTAGTCCATGGCCCCGGCGCCGACCCAGGCCAGCAGCTTGCCTTCGCCGCCGCCATACACCGACGTGCCAAGGGCCAGCTTGGACGAGGTCAACAGCAGGTCTGGGATGCCATCGCCGTTCAGATCGCCGGTCGAAAGCAGCTTGAAGCCGCTCAGCATCGCCCCCTGTGGCAATACCATGGCCCCCGTACCCGCGATGCGCAGATAGGACGACCCCGTTTGCCCGACGAGCACATCGCGATAGCCCGCCGTACCACCGACGACCGATGTCAGGAAGCAGGGCTGCGAGGGCACAAAGATCGACGTGTTCTGATATTCCAAATTGGTGCTGTTCGGGATCAGGCGGGTCAGCGCCATCGACGCGCGCTGGCTTAGCCAGATTTCGGGAATGTCCATGTTCGACGTCGGCGCTCGCGTCGCCATATTCAAATAGGCTTGGTTGCTCAGCGGCTGGTCTAGCTTGATGCGGGTCGGCGGCTTGAACAGCTCGTCGACGCTCGTCGGCGTCGTGCCCATATCGGGATTGCCGCCCTCGCAGTACCCCGTGCTTTTGTTGCAGGTGCCCCCTCCTAAGCAGCCGACCTTGACGCAGCTATCTTCGGAGTCGTTGACAAAGCCGTTCCACAGATCGCGAGCGCAGCTCGATGAAAGCGCGGTGCTGCCAGCGATCACGAAGGCAGACAGTAAGCCAAGATAAGTACGCATTCGCAGACTCCTTCTATCGGTTCGTTTTCGACGGCACGCGCAGAGAGGCTCGCCGCTTTGCCTAGTCCGCAAGCAGGGCGGCCAGCTTGTTCAGTGTCTGTTCCGCAGCGGCCAGCGAACGCGCGATGCGGCCCCCCGGCTGCACATCCGACGCGAAGATCACCGCGCGATGTTGCGCTGGGTTGGTCGGTGCATCGTCGGCTGCTTGTGAGAACGCAAATAGGACCTCGCAGGTGGCCAGGGTCATGACGGCGGTCATGCGTGGGGCGGCTTCCACCCAGCGCAGATCTGGCTCAGTCAGGCTAAGCCCGACGCGCCGCAAGGCTTCACTGGCGGCTTCTCGCTGCTGCTTGCGGGGCTCGCTTTGGCCAGGCTGTGGCAGCAAGCGCAGGCACAGGCGCGTGCCTTCAAAGGCCAGATCCAGCTGAGCTTGGCCACGCCGCACCGAGCGCTGCGCCAAGCGGCAGCCCAGCACCGATCCATCGGCACTGGCCATGCGTCCGATCCGCAGCGCGTCATCGCGGCGCGCCTGCCGGCAGGCGGCATAAAAGCCATATAGCTCGGCCTCGCCCCACTCGCCGACCGGGCGAGCGCTGAAGCTGCGCAGGCGTTCCTGCAAGCTCCACAGCGCGTCACGATAAGCCATGGCCAGATCGCGGGCATCGCGCTGCGCGCTGTCTGGATCGATGGATGCAGGCAAGGCAGGTGATGCAGGCGAGAGCAGCGTCGGATCGGACAGCAAGGGAATCAGATCGCCAGCATCGCGCAGTGACACACGATCCAGCAGATCCGGGCGCTGGCTGTGGTGACCGATGCGGGCAGTGCGTTCGCGCAAGGCGGCGCGGTCGGTGGTAAGCGCGCTGTACCCCAGCAGCAAAAGCAACAGATGATCGCCGTCTTGCATGCGGCCAAGCTGCTGCGCCAGATGATCTTCGGATACGGGCGCGTCGAGCTTGACCTCAACCAGCACGCGAGCGCCGTGGCCGATGACGCCCAGATCGAAGGCTTTGCCCAGCGGATCAAAGACCAGGCTCTTGCGCTGCGGGCCGGCTGCGTCGTCGAGCCCGCGTGCTCCCGCTGCGCCGCGGCTGGGCACCAGTCGATCCACAAGCGCTGTCCGCGACAGCAAGGCACCCAGCACAAGCTGGTGCAAGCGCTCAGAGTCGCGCTTGACATCGAACAACAGGTCGATCGCCCCCATTGCGTTCCCCCGTCGGACTGTGGCTCGCGTTGCGTTCCGGTTGGCAGCCTGGCCAACGTCTTGTCTCGGTCGGCCGGCTGGCCGACGTCGCTTGCCGAGTACTCATCATTGTACTTTGCGCGGCCGACAAGCGGGGGGCGCCCGTCCGCGTGATACAAACAGGCCATGCCGCTTGTGCTGGTGCTATTGACCCTGCTTGTGCCCACAGCCGCAGCAGCAGGAAGTTCCACAGCCGACAGCGCAGCGGCGCGAGTGCCGGGTCGGTCGAATGCGGTCCACGATCCGCAGCGTATTTTTGTCTCGGTAGAGCAGGCCGCCGCGCTTTCCGCCGCGGGCGCCACAGTGCTGGATGCGCGGGCCAGGGGTTTCTGGCTGGGGCACCTGCCTTTTGCGCAGCCCATCGACTGGCGCGACTATGTCGACGGCTGGGGACGCACGGGGCGACTGCCGTCCAATGTAGCGGCCATGGCCTCTGGCTTGATCGCGCGCGGGGTCGATGTCGCGCGCCCGGTGCTGGTCTATGGCGACGCCCACCGCGGCTACGGCGAAGAGGGCCGCATCGCCTGGCTGCTTTCGTATCTGGGGCATCCACAGGTGCATATCCTCGACGGGGGCTATTCGGCATGGCGGCAGGCAGGACAGCCCATTGCGCGTGGCCCGGCGGGGCGGCCGTCGGCTCTGGGGGCTTTGCGACCACAGCCGCAGCCGGCCGTTCGCGCCGATAAAGCGCACGTACAGGCTGCAGTGACTGCGGCGTCCAAGCCGCTGGTGCTTGACGTGCGCAGCGAAGAAGAGTGGCGCGGAGCCACGCCGTACTTCGAGGCTCGGGGCGGTCACATCCCCGGTGCTTTGCCGCTCGACTGGCGGCGTTTTCTCGACGAAAGCGGCCGCCTGCGCGAGCCCACTGCACTGCGTCAGGCTCTTGCTGCGATCGGCGTGCGCGGTCCCGACCAAGAAGGGCGCGAGATCATCGTCTATTGCACAGGCGGGGTGCGCTCGGCCTTTGCCTGGGCGGTGCTGCGTGAGCTCGGATATGCCCAGGTGCGCAACTACGATGGCTCGTTTTGGGAATGGGCAGCCGATCGCAGCCTGCCCGTCGAGACGGTCCCCGCTCGCCCCTGATCTGTGCGCCGAACGGCGCTGGTGCAGACCGCTGTTTCAGGCCATGAAACATCCTGAAACAGGTTGAAACATGAGGGTGCGGCGTGGGATCGTCGTCGGCCGAGGCGCGACCATGAAAAAAACACCGTCCCCCCGGCCTGGGCAGTCCAAGGCTTTCCACAAGACGACTTCGCGTGTGGCGCCCGAGCCGACCCGCAGCTCTGTAGAGCCGACCGTATTTTTTGGCCTGCGCACCGCCGACCCCGCGATGCAGCGCGTGTTTCAGATCGTGCGCAAGGCAGCGAGCAGCGATGTCAGCGTGCTTCTGCGCGGCGAGACCGGCACCGGCAAGGAGCTCTTGGCCAAGGCCCTGCACGAGCTGTCGCCTCGCCAGCGCGGCCCGTTTCACGCCATCAGCTGCGCCGCGCTGCCGGCGAGCTTGCTCGAAAGCGAGCTGTTTGGTCACGTGCGGGGAGCCTTTACCGGCGCCGTGCGCGACAACCCCGGCCATTTTCGCCTGGCCAACAAAGGCACGCTGTTTCTCGACGAAGTGGCCGAGATGCCGCTGGATGTGCAGGCCAAGCTGTTGCGCGTGCTTGAGACCCACACCGTGATCCCCGTCGGTGGTCAAGAGCCGATCGCCGTCGACGTACGCATCGTTGCCGCCACCCACAAGGCGCTGCGCGCCGAGGTCGAAGCAGGCCGCTTTCGCGCTGACTTGATGTACCGCCTGCGCGTCGTGCCGATCTTTATCCCGACGCTGCGCGAGCGGAAAGACGACGTCCTGTTGCTGGCGCAGCACTTTATCTTTGAGCTCAACGCGCGCGGACAGCGGCACATCGAGCGCATCGCTCCGGATGCCGCGCGACGCCTGCGTCAGCACGACTGGCCGGGCAACGTGCGCGAGCTACGCAACGTTATTGAGTACGCCTTTGTCATCGGCGAAGGTCCCGTGCTCGACATCGCCGATCTGCCGCCTGAGCTGCACGAGACCGCTGCGCCGCCGCGCTCTGCCGCGCCCGAGCCGCTTGCGCGTCCGACGAGCGACGGCGAAGAAGCCAGCCGCATCCACCACGCCCTGCAGAGCAGCGCTGGCCACATCGGCGAGGCCGCGCGCAAGCTCGGCTGGAGCCGCGTCACGCTATGGCGCCACATCCGCCGCCTGGGTCTTGCACCCGCCAAGAAAGCGTAGCCACACCAGTCGCTGACCCCATGTACTACCTCGTCGCCGCGTGGCCCGAAGGCCGCGTTTGCACCCCAGAGGGCTAGCCTTCGTCCTCGCCTTCGTTTTCGTTTTCGTCGCGGCGCAGCAGGCTGCCGAGCAAAGAGCGGCGCGGATCGCGGGCCCGCACCTGCATCAGCCGGGCGATCTGATTTTCGACGCTGTGGCGGACTTCTTCACGCAGGGCACGCAGAGCTTCGGGGTCGTCTTGTCGCCCGGCATAGCGGCGTGTATCGATCGGCTCACCGACGGAAAAGTAAAAGCGCTCGGGCCGCGGCAGCATGGTGAAGCCCAGTCCGCGCGAAAGCGGCATGATGACTTCCCCGTCGCGCAGAAACCGCTTGGTGATGCCCGCGCGGTCAAGGAAGGTGCCCAGCGGCGAGCGCATCACATCGTTGGCATCGAGCACGATGTCATAGCAGTCCTCGGGCCCCACCGACGCAAACGGCGTGATGGGATAGCTGTGCGCGATGGCCATGCGAACAAAGCCGGTGCGCTCTTTCCAGATCAGCTTGTACGCTTCGCCCTTGCGCTTGGCGACCTCGCGACCTCCGCCGGGGAACACCAGGATGTGCTGGCCGCTTTGCATCAGCTTGGCGCAGTTTTCGCGTGTGCCGACGACGGTGCCGAAGCTCTTGAGCAGATCGCCCCAGCCGGGAATTTGGAAGTGCAGGTGATCGCCGAGGCTGCGCAAGAACACGCCGTGCCGACGATAGATCGCCAGCGCCAAGTGCGGCACGTCAAGGATGCCGTAGATCGTATGATTGCCCACCAGCAGGCTTGGGCGATCGGCCGCGATGTGTTCCAGGCCAAAGAGGCGCGGTCGGTGGTACGCGCGCAGCGGCGCCGACAGACGCCACAAAAGCTCGGCCGGGGGCGGTCGAAAGGCCAGCGGATCTGGTTGCGCGGACGGCGATGGCCGGGACGCCGCCGGGGGCGCTGCGTGGGCTTCGCTCTTGGGGTGTCGGGTGGGTTTGCTTGTCTCGCTCATCGCCGGTTCCGCCATCATCGCGCACTTTCGCCGCGCACCGATCGTTGCGGACGGGCCTGACCCAGCGATACACCCAGCGATAGCGACAGACCAAGCCACGGTCCGGCGATGGCCAGGGCGGGCTTGCCGTCGACGCGTGCTGTAGCCGACCACAGAAGGTATCCGCCCTCGGCCGACAGATCGATGCGCAGGCGGCGCAGGCTGGCCGGAGCCAGGGTGATAGATCCCGCGAGCAGCGGACCGCCGAACGGCGCCCAGCGCGCGTCGCCTTGGGTCTGCGCAGCGTCGCTGGGGGTGCCACCCAGACGGGCGGCGCCGGCTCGCAGACCCAGGCCAGCACGCAGCCGCAGAGCCCACAGCGCGACGTGTGCCTGCACGCTGACGCGACTCGACAGAAGATCGCTGCTTAGCTCGCCCAGCGCTGTGCGCCGCCGGACCGCTTGGACTTGCGCGTCGAAGTCCCAGCCCAGGTGATAGCGATGATCGCCGCCGATGCGCAGGGCTCCACCGACGTGAAGCGGGGCTGGCTGCAGGGCAAACGGCAGCAGCAAGGAAAGGCCCGCCTGCACATACAGCCCATCGGGCTGTGGCTGCGAAGTGGGCAGCGCTGGCGTGGCGGCGTCACTGCTTATCGCGGGCAGCACCGCGTCTTTTGCCGGGCTGAGCGGCGCCGCAGCACGCTCGGCGAGGTCTGCGCTGACGGCCCGCGCCGGGTCCGCTGCCGTCGGACTGGGCGCAGCTTGAGCGACCTTGGGCTGCATCCGCGAGGTCGCCTGTGGCGGGCGCGGGGGCTCAGACGGGGCGCGGGGGCTCGTCCGCGGGGCATCGACGCTGTCGGGAACATGGGCCTGGACAAGCTCGGCCAAGGCCAGGGCCAAAAGCCGCGCCCGCACAGGCTGCGCTTGGCGCGACAGATCGACGGTGCGCAGGCTGGCACTGCCAGTATCGGCGTCTTCCAAGCTCAGGTCGGCGAGCTGAGGATTTCCGTCGCTGCAGTCGAGCAAAAGGTGCAGGCCCACAGCCGTGCCCAAAGGGGCGCGCGGCAGGGAACGCAGCGGCGTGCCAAGCTCGATCGCCAGCAGGCGCCGCAGCTCGGACTCGTCGAGGACGGCGGCCATGCAGGGCGATAGCCGCAGCGTGACCGTGCGCTGCGGGGCTGGACGCAGCGGGCGGTGCGGCGCGGCGTGTCCCGACGATGCGGACGCGGCGAGCGTGGTGAGCGTACAGACCAGTCCGGCCCAACCAAGGCCCCTGCCCCGCAGCCCACAGCGCGCCCGCATCATCGCCTGCATCATCCGTCGGGCGACAGTCGAACAAGCCCGGCTCGCCGTCAACCCCTGAATCGGGGCCGGTCGCCGGCTCACGGAACCTGCCGATGCATACGGCGCAGCCGAGTCTGAACATCTGGATGAGTTCGCTATGTGGGAATCCGTGTGGGTTAATTTGCATTATTTTTGTTGACAAATAAAACCCACTGCGCGATGTCCCACGGCAGAGGAAAGCCCATGCAAATGCCAACCGTTTCAGCGGAAATGAAGCAACTTACGGCCCTGTTTTCCGGCACCTGGCAGGGGGAAGAAACCCTGTATCCATCCGACTGGGATCCGGCGGGCGGCACGGCCACTGCGACCTGGGTGGTGCGCCCGGATGTCGACGGATTTTGCTTGCTGGTCGACTATCGCGAGGCGCGCGGCGGCCAGGTCGTCTACCGCGGTCACGGCGTCCACGGCTGGGACGCTCAGCAGGGCTGCTTCTTTGCGTACTGGTTTGACAATATCGGCATGATGCCGCAGGCGGGAAATCGCGCCAAGCTCGAAGACAGACGCTATACTTATCAAGAAAGCAGCCCGATGGGGTATTCGCGATTTACGTATGAATGGAAGGATGACGCCTTTACCTTCCGCATCGACCGCTCGAAGGATGGGCAGACGTGGTCGCCCATGCACGAAGGCCGGTACCTGCGACAGGCGTAGCTCGTGTCCCGTCCCTGAGCGCGGCGAGCCTGGCTCAGAAGGTTCCACCGAGTGCGAGTCCCCCACTGTGGCCGGTGGCATACGGCAGTACGGAGACCCTTTGGGACGAACCTCCGCTGCGACCGTAGAGAACCGCGCCGGCCACCAGCGAGCCAAGGCCCATGGCCTGCAGCACACCCACCGAGAGAAGGGCGATTCCGCCCAGCGTGACACCCGTCGAAACAAACACACAGAGGGCATCGTTCGGGCAGCCCCCCTCTAGCTTGGCCAGCAGTTCGCCACCTACCCAAACCGGCCCAACGACGGGCAGAGCAAACCGCATGTCCTGGGTCATCGGGGCCAGAGCGCCGGCACTCAGAGCGTATGTGCCGATGAATGCCAAGCTTCCAGAGAGCATCAGGATGCGCCCGATGCGCTTCTGTGTCTCGGACGGGCTCTGTCGCGGTGGCGGAGTCTTTGGCGTTTCCGCATCGTCTTGCTGCGGCACGCTTGCCGCAGTCGTCGGCGCTGCACCCTGGGCTAGCGTGACCCCCGTTGTCGAAGCAGGAGCCGCGGCAAGAGCAGATGCAGCGGTGGGCGCAGGACTGGGGGGCGCAGCCGTGACAGAGATCGTTGCAGCCGTGGGTGGCGACGTAGAAACAGGCGCCGCTGCAGCGGCCGGTGCAGTCGCCAAGACCGCTGCAGTTGCTGCCTGGGGCGCAGGAAGTTCTCTCGCAGCGGACGACGAGCTGAATAGGAGCACAGCGCCGCAGGCCCAAGCCAGAAGCGGGATGCCGCTTGTCGCCATTGCCAGAACAGCGATCACAACCTGCCGCAGCGACGATGCTATCGTCATCTGCACGCGACTCGTACCGCCGGGTGGGGTCTGCATGCCTGAATCCCTCCCTACTTCGTATGCTAGCGCGCGAGGGACCGTACAGGGAGACGTTGAAGATGCTCTGCGGCGGCTTCGTGCGGCTGGCGTGAGACAACGGGTACCCGATGAGCCAGGCCGCAGACGGGAGACAGACGAGACCGAAGTCCAACAAGCTTCAGGGGCGGGGCACTAAGGTCGGAAGTCGATTTCAGAGATCGCGCCTGTGATCTTCGAGGGCGCGGTCGATGTACCGCCGAAGTACAAGCCCGAGGCCCACTTCAAGGTGGTGGGGGCGCTGCTGGGACAGGCGCGGGGCAGCGTGGTGGCGGCGTGGATGGTGCGGCCGCGCACGGTGCCTTGGACGGTGAAGCGGTACTGAGCCCCGTCGATAAAAATGCGGTAGCGCAGCGGTGCATCGCTGGTCAAGTCCGCCTCGTCGAGCGTAAACAGCGGCGCCGTGGGCGTCAGGTGCTTGCCGCGGTTGTTGGCATAGGCGGTGATTTCCAAGACCTTGGGTGTGGTGTCCAAGCGCCAGCGCCAGCCGAACATGGCGCCGTCTTGCGATAGATCGAGCGTGCCGCAGTCCGAAAAGCCGGGCAGCTTGTTCCAGTCAAGCTGATCGTCGGGCTGCGTCGGTCGCGTCAGCACATAGCGAGCCGACGGGTTCATGCGGAACTGGAAGTCGCGGCCAAGGACGCGCGTGAACCACTGGATGGGATTTCCTGGCTGGCCTCCGCTGATGCTGGCGCTGTGGGCACCCACATCGATCGTGTAAAGCGCCCAGCCCGCCGATAGCTCGGCTCGACGGGCGGACGCAGGGATCAGCGAAGAGTCCGACTGCGCATCTGGCTCGACGGGAGAGCAGGCCCAAAGGCCGCAGATCATTCCCAGCGCAAGTGGCGATCGAAGAAAGAGGCAGGGCATCGTGGGCGGTCGGTTCGTGTGCATGCGCCGCACTGTACGACGGGCCGCAGGGCAGGGGGACGCGCGATCGTTCACGCCGGGCCGTGCATGCGATCCGCCCGCGCTGGTGAATCGCCCGCGCACGTGATGCGGCTGCGTGGCTCTTTACACATCTTTACGTTGCGCACATGGCGCGTACACAGACGGCTTTTAGCTTCAAACCATCGCAGCGTGACTGCGACGAAGTGAGTGAGGAGGCTGTCATGTTCTGTTCCATGGTCCTTGGGTTTTTCGTCGGTGCTCTTGCCTTCAAGGTGCTGCGTCATGCGCTGTTCTTCCACGGGGGTGGCTGCCATGCGCGGCGCTTTGGTCCGTATGGCGTCGCGTTCTATGGACGCGGCTATGGCTCGGGCTGTGGTCCGGGCTTCGGCGGTCCGGGCTTTGGTCCGGGTGCGGGCTCGGGCTGCGGTCCAGGGCGCGGCTGGGCAGGCTATGGCGGACCGGGCGCCTATGACGGCTGGGATCCCCGCGGCGATGTTGGCGTGCGTGGTGTGTCGCGCGGCAAGGCCACGGGCATCACGCTCGACGAAGTGACGCGCAGCTTAGAGCTTCATGAGCGCCAGCGCGCCGAGGCCGATCCGGTGCTGAATCGCGTCAAAGAGTGGCTGGGCAGCCGTGGTCCGCGGATCGAAGCAGTGCTGTCGGTCTTGGCCGCCGAGCGCTTCGATGTGGAGGCCCTGCTACCCATCGTGGCTGAGCTTCCTCCGACGGAGCGACGCGAGCTTCTGGAAGGTCTAGAACACCTGCACACGATCCTCATCAGCGAGCAGCGCGAGGTCCTGCGCAAGGCCTTGGGTCTGAGCCCCTCGACCCAGAGCTAGTCATCCCACCTGCGAGCCAGGGCGCGGCGACGCCGCGTTGGTAGCCGTTGCCGCGCCCGCTCTGCCTCAAGTACCGTGTGGTCATGATGAAGAAAGCTCTTGCTGGCCTTGGACTTGTGCTCCTAGTGACGACCTTGGTGCTGATCTATCGCGTGCGCAGCGCGCCACCTGCCAGCCCCCACGACACGGTGACGTACAGCCAAGGCGGCTTGGACATCAAGGTGACGTACAGCCGGCCGTACAAAAAAGGTCGCCTGATCTTTGGTGAGAAGTCCGCGGGAGCGCTGGTGCCATTTGGCAAATACTGGCGCCTGGGTGCGAACGCCGCGACGGAGATCACGCTTTCAAAAAACGTGCAGCTCGCCGGCAAGCCGCTTTTGGCCGGCACGTATCGCATGTATGCGATTCCCGGCGCGACGACGTGGAAGATCGTGCTGAACAGTCAGACCGGCAAGTTTGGCTACTTTGAACCGGATCACGAAAAGGATGTGCTCAGCGTCGAGGTTCCGGCGGAGACAGGGGTCGATTCCGTGGAACAGTTCACCATCCGGCTAAGCGGCGAGCCAAGCGCTGCACGCGTCGAATTCGTGTGGGATACGACGGTGGTCCGCGTTCCCGTGGTGGCGAGCTAAGTGGCGCGCTTGCTGTCCCGCCGCTTCCTTCTGTGGCCGCTTGGGCTGCTGCTTTTTCTGGGCGCGACGACGCTGCTAATTCGTCGCATCCAGTATCAGCTCAACGTCATGGACATCGAAGAGTACGAGCCGGTCTCGACGCTGAAGGTGCCGCAGCATCCGTTGACGCGGGCGCGCTATCCCTTCGTCGATGTTCACAGCCATCAGTGGTTCATGCCGATTCAGGACTTGGACAAGCTAGTGTCCGAGATGGACGCGCTGAACATGGGCGTGATGGTGAACTTGAGCGGCTTCCGCGGCACGCTGCTTGAGTGGTCGCTAAACAACGTCAAGAAGCACCAAGCGCGGCGCTTTTTGGTGTTCATCAACCTCGACTTTGAAAAGGTCGACTCACCAGGCTGGCCGCAGGAAGCGCTGGCCCAGCTTACGCAGGGGGCGCAGCAGGGGGCGGCAGGACTGAAGGTCTTTAAGGGCCTGGGCTTGACCGATCGCGACAAGAGCGGCAAGCGCATTCCCGTCGACGATCCTCGCCTGGATGCCATCTGGGAAAAGTGTGGCGAGCTGGGTCTGCCGGTGCTGATTCATTCTGGTGAGCCCTCGCCGTTTTGGCTGCCGAAAGATCGCCGAAATGAACGCTGGCTGGAGCTAAAGCAAGAGCCGGATCGCTATCGCCCCGCCGATCGCTATCCGCCGTTCGAGACGATCATGGCCGAGCAGCACCGCGTCTTTCGCAAGCACAAAAAGACGCGCTTCATCAACGCGCACCTCGGCTGGATGGGCAATGATCTGGCCCGCTTGGGAACGCTGCTCGATGAGCTTCCCAACGTGTACACCGAGATCGGCGCGGTTCTGGCTGAGCTAGGTCGCCAGCCGCGCTTCGCCCGCGAGTGGCTGACTCGCTATCAAGATCGCGTGCTGTTCGGCAAAGACATCTACAGCCCCGTCGAGTACCACACCTACTTCCGCACGCTAGAGACCGCCGACGAGTACTTCGACTACTACCGCAAGCGGCACGCACACTGGAAGATCTATGGCCTCGACCTGCCGGACGCGGTGCTGCGCAAGATCTATTACAAGAACGCGCTTGCGCTGTTTCCCCAGCTCGATCGCAGCCTGTTTCCGACGGACGACGCTGCAGTCCCGCCTGCCCCATCGGCCCCGACCGAAGCGGTTCCCGCAGCGCCGGCTGCCCCTGCGATGCCTGTCCCTGCTGCAACTGGGCCGATGCAGAAGTAGCAGATTTTTTTTCGCCAAGTACGCTGCGCGGAATGACTTCATCTCGCGATCGCAGTGATTCCTCGTCTGTGGCTTCCATCGGTCGCCGCCCCGCTCGTCCCCGATCAACAAAGCCGATCGATGAACAGGCGCTGTATGAGTACGCGCTGGGCGTGCTCGGGCGCGGCATGCGCACCGAAGCCGAGCTTCGCCGTCTGCTCAAGCGTCGCCTGGCTCCCGCGACGCTGCGAGGCAGAAGGACCGCGCAGGTGGACGCCACGGATCTAGATACTCTGTTGATCACGCGCGACGAACAGGGAGATCAGGCGTGCGAGGGCAGCGAGCGAGCCGTCCAGGCCGATTCATTAATCGAGTCGGTGATGGCTCGCCTGCGCTCGCACCAGTATTTGTCGGATACGCGCTATGCCGCGGCCTATGCGTCGCTGCGACGTGAAGGGCGTCGCTTGGGCGCGCGTCGGGTCGCCCACGATCTGCGCAGCAAGGGCGTGCCCGCTGAGATCATCACGCGGGAGGTGGCGACCGCCTACGAAGGCACGACAGAAGAAGCGCAGGCCCGCGCGTTTTTGGCGAAAAAGCGCGTGGCCAAGCCAGAGCCTGGTAGCGATCGCGACAAAGCGCGCATCCTGCGCATGCTGGCTCGTGCCGGCTTTTCTTCGACGGTGGCGTGGAACATCTTGCGTAGCTGGCACGCCGCGCCGGACGAGCAGGTGAACGACTAGCGACGTCTTGGCGAGCAGGCTCGGCATCGCTGCCCGTGCAACCTAGAGCGAGATCGCAAACAAGCCATGGGCGCGGTCGACATATACTTTTGCTATGCGAGAAAGACTGCGTATTCGCTCTGCACGCCTGGGCTTGGGTCTGGGCTTTGGCTTGGTGTTCGGGCTGTGGGCCAGCGCTGAGCTATCACCCGCGCAGGCCGACAAGCCGCGCGCACTGTCCCCAGTCCGCGACAAAATGGTGCTGCTTACCGACGGGAAATCTCACTACATCGCGGTGGTTCCCTTCGAACGAGATGAAAACTCGCTGTTCTATGGCGATGGCAAGCGCTTCTTTGCAGTGCCGATCCAAGGCGGCGGCTCGCAAGGGCGCGAGCGCTTCAACGTGATCTTTTCCGACCCCCGCTATTACATTCAGTTCACGCAGAAGTCGGATCTGTCGATGCAGGACGGCAAGTACGCGGTCACCTGCGGCAAGACCGAGACCGCGCTGACCGTTGTGCCCGAGGCGCAGGCCAAGCCGATGCTGGCTGCGGCGAGCTTTGAAGCGACGCCGCGCAAGTGGCAGGCCTATGCGCTCGCGCGAAACTCGGCAGGTGTCTACTACTACGTCGATCACAACTACATCGATCGCCGCGCCAGCGATGCCGATGCCAAGCTGAGCGGGCGCAACTTTCGCCTGTTCATCGGGCCCAAAGGCAACCTAAAGCTGCAGAAGATGACCAACATCGTCTCGGATTCCGAGGGCGATGTCTTTTCGACAAAGACCGGCAGCATGCGCTTGGTCATCGGTAAGAAAGAGCCGACGTGGATCGAAAAGGGCAAGACCAAGGCCTTGTTGCCTGTGCCCGTCGACGAGAACCTGTCGATGATCTACACCGAGCTGGGTGTCTATGCCGGCGAGCGACTCGGCACACCCTGCGACGATCTATAGCGCCAGCAAGCGCCGCGGGAAGTCGACGTTGAGTCGCTGTCAGTCGATCGCATAAGCTGATCGATACTGTGACCCCTCTATACCTATCGCTTGTTGACCTGCTGAGTGTGGACGCGTGGACTCGACGGGCGGCCGCTGCGCAAGGCGACATCAGGCAGCCAGCTTGGCGTTTCGCGCTGCGTCGTGTGCTGTGGCAAGACAGCGACGCAACTGTGCGGGCCGCCGCGGCGCTGCAGCTTGGGCGCACCAAGGCGCAGTCTGATGCTCCGACAGTGGCAGAGGTTGCGAGCTGGCTTGGAGATGCCTGCACAGATGAGGCACCGCTGGTTCGCGAGGCCGCACTGCGGGCTCTGTCGCGGATGGCGAGCCGCTTGCCCGTGCTGTCGCGGGCCGAGCTAGCCAAGCCGGCAAGTGTGCTCTCGGCCGACGATCCGATCTGGTGGGTGCGGCGCGCCGCTTTGCTTGCCTATGGTTCCCTGCTGTCCCTGCAGCCCGATCGCGTGCTTCCGCTCTTGCGCGGCAAGCTTGGCGATCCGTTCTGGCGTGTGCGTCATGCGGCTGCACAGGCGTTGTATGCCATCGGCCTGCGTGCTCCTGAGCTACGCGAGTCCATCCTGGCACCAGCCCCCGAGCTGTCGGGCCCAGCGCAAGCAGGACTGTGGTATCTGCGCGCTCGCTTCCAGCCTTCGATCGATGTGTACTCGTTTTCAGCGAGCAGCCCCGATGGGCCTGTTGTCAACGCCGACCCGGCCGTCACCACGGCGCGCTTGCGAGCGCAAGCGTTTGATTCCATCGATCCGCGTACTCTGATTCCGTTCTTCGCCGATCCGCATGAGCCGCTGCGGCGCTTGGCCTTTGAGCACCTGCGGTCCAGCGTGCGCGCTCGTCAGCAGCGACACGGCAGCGCCAGCGAGGAAGTACAGGGTCTTTTGCGCGAGCTTTTGCCGTGGGTCGAGACGCCGACGCAGCCCCATGCTGCTGAGACGACCGCGGTGTTTCTCGACGGGCTTGGCGAGCCTGCCTTGGCGCTTTGTCGCGCGATTCTGGCGCATGATCAGCCGCGCCCTGGAGCCCTGCGCTGGGCCGCGAGCTATGCCGCGCAGCTTGCAAGCGCAGAGCTATTGACGACGTTGCTGCGACATGGCCAGCACCCCAAAGCCATGGCCAGGGCCGCTGTGATGGCGGCCGTGCTTGCTATCGCACCACGCGATCGACATCTTGGCTCGGATTCGGACACCGCGATCGATGGCAACGCCGACGCGCTTCGTCGCTTCTTGGGCCGCGGTCTTGCCGACGAAAACATCGAGGTGCGCAGCCTCGCCATGCTCGGAATTGCGCAGTCCCGCGATGCCGCGCTGGTGAGCGTGGCGCTGCGGCAGTCGCTGTCTTCACTGCTTCCCATCGCACGCGTGGCCTTGGTCGATCTGGCGGCGCGCCAGCAACACAGCGCGATCGTCCTGCG
Source organism: uncultured Myxococcales bacterium (assembly GCA_964554495.1). GTDB lineage: Bacteria > Myxococcota_A > Polyangia > Palsa-1104 > JAEUJZ01 > JAEUJZ01. Next base: position 15,651 of record CAZKOY010000041.1, on the reverse strand, counting down.
CGCTGCACGCGATTCGCATCCATTGGTGCGGGCGCGTGCTTTGCGTTGTCAGCGAAGCAAGGCGGGTGAAAGCGCGGCTGCTTTGTCCGGTGATCTCGCGGATCGCGATCCCGAGATTCGTTTGGCCGTGTTGCCAGCACGGCCGCAGGCGTGGCTATCGGCGCTGCGTGACGATCCAGATCCCTGCGTGCGGCGATCGGCGCTGCGTCTGCTTTCTTCGCAGCGAGCGCGCGAGGTGTTGACACTCGATGAGATGGCGCAAGCGGGGCTTCTGGCCTGCGCAGCAAAGGATGCCTGGCTGCGCACGCATGCAGCTGCCCTGATCGATACGAATCAGGACGCCGGCCTTCGCGCGCTGCTTCGACTATCGCGCGACATGGAAGAGAGCGTGCGCGCCGCCGCGGCGGATCGACTGCAGGATCCCGCGATCGCGGCTCGCCTGCGTGCGCTGTTGCAGGCAGAAGATGCGATGTCTGGAAGCGCATCGCCTCGCTTGAGTGAGGATGAGCGCGCGGCGGCCTATGCTTGGATCGCTTTACACGACGGGCCCGAGGCCCTGGCGCTCTTGGAACAAGCGGCCAGAAGTGATGGCGAGCCTGCGTCTGTCCGCAGTGTCCTGCCCGCGCTGCGCTTCTTGGCTAGCGGCGATGAAGGCTCGCTGATCGAGGAAGCGATCGTGGCACCCGAGGCGACGCGTCGAGCCTTTGCCACAGCAACACCTGCCGCGGTCGCGCGGCGAGTTCTCGGGCGTACCGGCATACAGATTTCTCCGCTTGGTCTGTCCGGCGCGCATGAGCCACCGCTCTCAGCGCTGCACCGCGCACGCCAAGCTGGGGTCAATCTGTTCTTTTGGGAGCCCAGCTACTTAAGGCTGACGCGTTTTTTGCGACGGCAGTGTCAGAGCGGAGCGCAGAGCCGCAAGGACCTGGTGATCGTCGCAGGCAGCTTTGAAGGCGACCGCTTTGGTATTGAGCGCGATGTTGCTTGCGCGCTGCGCCGCTTGCGCACGAACTATCTCGATGTGCTGCTGCTTTTGTGGGTGCGCTCTCCCGAGCGGCTATCGCAGGAAGCGCTCGACTGTCTGCGCGATCTCAAGCGGCGCGGCACGATCCGCGCGTTTGGCTTTTCCACGCACCAGCGCGAGCTTGCTGAAGCGGCCGCACAGACGGGTGACTGGGATGTGCTGATGCTGCGTCACAGTGCAGCCCATCCCGGCGCCGAAGATCGCTTGCTGCCGCTGTGCGCAGAAAAGCAGATCGGCGTCATCACGTTTAGCGCGCTCTCGTATGGTCGCTTGCTGCGGTCACAGCCTGCGGTCTCGGAACCTGGGCAGACCTACGCCGCTGGCTCGCCCGATCCAGCGCGCATGACGGAAGGGGATGCCACCGACGCGCTTGCGGACGCGATGCACCTGGTACACGGCGAGCAGATTGGCCCACTGCCAACGGCTGTGGACTGCTATCGCTATACGCTCAGTCAGTTAGGGGTGAGCGCATGCTGGAGCGCGCCGCGCAGCTACAGCGAGCTGGCAGAAAACTTGGCCGTGCTGTCAGCAGAGCCTCTGCCGAGCGCTGACAGCGAGCGCCTGCGTCGACATGGTCAGCTTGTACATGCCGAAGACCGTCGCTTCCGAGCCTTTCTGCGCAAGGGACACGATGGCGCACCCGAAGTCCTGGGGCAGATCTCGGCCCCGATGTCTTATGCCGAAAGCGATGCTGGAACAGGCGAGTCCGTCAATTCTTCGATCGCAGATGCGCTGGGTGAGATCGCAGAAGCCGGGGCACCCTATTCCGACCCGGCGCTGCCGGCGCACGAAGTCTTGGCCGAGCCAGCAGACTACGAGCGCGAGGCTCGTGTGCATGATCCGCGCGAGGACGGCGGCAAGGGGGCATTCACTGCCGATGGATTCGACAGCGAAGGAAATGACGGCGAAGGAAATGACAGCGAAGGAAATGACAGCGAAGGAATCGACGGCGGCCAAGCGAGAGCGAAATCCAGCCAGACCTCTTCGCCTGCGGGGTCACCTGCAGCGTCTCTGTGGTCGCCGTGGCCCTCGCCGTGGTCTTCGCCCTGGCCCCTAAGATCGTTGTTGTCGCGGCGTCGCAAACCTGAGAAGATGTGACGGTCAGAGGTGCTCTTGCGGCCTAGGATCGGGTCCCTACGGCGGCTTGTTGTGCAAGGCGCGGTGAGGTCTCGCGAGCTAGCTTCCATGCTGCGATGGAACGTCGCGGCTGTTATTGACCGGCACTGAAAGATGCAGTGGGACGAGAGGCCGCTTGCGGCTTTTCTCCTCTCGTCCACCGCTGAGAGCAAGTAGCTGGGCCGCAAGAGCACCACTGCGTGGTTGCAGCGCCTTGAACCCCGAAACCATCACGCTGGGTGGCGGAGTCGCTCGTGAGTCTTGCCGCGCTACTTGTTCAGCTGAAACCTCTTCTTGCCGCACCGCAGGAAAATCTGGCCGCGATCACCGAGCTTCTGCGTCGTCATCGCGATCTCGCAGAGTACGAAGTGGCGCGCTTTTGGGTCTCGCGCTTCTTGGGGCCACAGCTCGAAAAAGAGCTGCGCAACCCTGACCCGCGGGTCCGTCGTCATGGCGCTGAAGCGGTGCGCTACATCTGCACGCGCAAGACGGCGGGCCGCTTGCTGCGGCCGCTGATCAAAGATGCGGATACCAGTGTGGCGGTTCGGGCGCGGGCCTCGATGCGTGTGCTCAAGCTCGATGATGTCGCCCTGCCCGACAGCCGCTATCCGGCACCGAAGCGCGGGCGGGGACAGATCGGTGGCTGGAACGTCACCGGCTGGTGCTTCGGCTTGTATCCGCATATGCATCGCTGGTGGCGGCGGCGCGGCAAGCCCGATGAGCCGACGAAGAAGTCACTACTTGAGAAACACAAGCTGCCCAAGCTCACCTCAGAGTCAGAGCTTCGGGCGTGGTTGGGTATCCAGCGCAAGAAAGACCTGTTGCGCTTGCTGCGCCCCGGCTGTGGAACGGGTGCGCCGTATGTTGAGTTCACGATCCCCAAAGCCAGTGGAGGCAGTCGTACGATCAGCGCTCCCCGCGTGCCGCTCAAGAAGCTTCAGCGCCGCATCCTCGACGAGATCCTGGCCAAGCTGCCCGTGCATGCGGCCAGCCATGGCTTTGTCCGCGGGCGCTCTGTATTGAGCAATGCCAAGCCACATTTGGGGGCTGCGTTGGTCCTCAAGATGGACCTGCGAGATTTCTTTCCCACCATTCACTTTCGTCGTGTCGTGGGCCTGTTTCAGGGCATCGGCTACGCCGCGGATGTGGCGCAGATCTTGGCTGGACTTTGTACGCATCGCGGAAAGCTCGCCGATGGCTATGTGTTGTGGCCGGGAGTGCTGCCACAAGGCGCACCGACATCGCCAGCCATCGCCAACCTGCTGTGCCGTCGCTTGGATGCGCGCCTATCTGGCTTGGCCAAGCAAGCGGGGGGCGTCTATACCCGCTACGCCGACGACTTGACCTTTTCATTCGCTGCAGTGCCGGACAAAGGCATCGGGCGCTTTGCATGGTGGGTCGATCAGATCTGTCAGCAGGAAGGCTTCGTCGAAAACTCGGCCAAGCGACGCGTGCTGCAGCGACATAATCAGCAGCGCATCACGGGTATCGTCGTGAACAGCGCGCTGCATATTCCGCGCAGCGCTCGCCACAACTTCCGCGCGCTCTTGCACAACGTGCGGCTCGATGGGCTGGCCGCACATGCGCGGGGTCGCAAGGACTTCCGTGCATACTTGCTTGGCTTTGCGTCGTACGTGCGCATGGTGCAGCCGACGCTGGGGCGAGCGCTCTTGTCGGAAGTACGCGCCGTGCTCAAAGCCGATCGCAGTGGACAGAAGAGCTAGCGTTCAGGGTTCGCTGCGGTGCGCGGCTGATATGATGCCGAGCCATGTCGCAGACAGCGGATCTTCATCGCTATCCAACGTATCCCGCTCTTGAAAAACAGGTCGTTCTGATCACAGGGGCATCAAGTGGCATCGGCGCGGCCTGCGCGCAGGCATTTGCACAGAGCGGCTGTCGCCTGATCCTGACTGCACGTCGCGTCGACCGCTTGGCTGCGCTTGCGCAGACCCTGCGTCATCAAGGCGCAGCCCATGTACACGTCACGGCCTTGGACGTGCGCGACGCCGTCGCGGTTGAGCAGCTTCTGCCTGCGCTGCCAGAGCCTTTGCGCGCCGTCGACATTGTGGTCAATAACGCAGGGCTCGGTCGCGGTCGGGAAAAGCTACACGAAGGGGATCCCGCCGAGTGGGACGAGATGATCGATACCAACGTCAAGGGCTTGCTGCGCATCAATCGCGCGGTGCTGCCGCAGATGGTGGCGCGCGATCACGGGCATATCATCCACATCGGATCCATCGCCAGTCGCGTCGCCTATGTCGGGGGCACCGTGTACTGCGCGACCAAAGCTGCGGTGCGCATGATCAATGAGTGCCTCAAGCACGATCTTCTCGGCACGCGGGTGCGTGTCTCGACGATCGACCCAGGGATGGTCGAGACCGAGTTCAGCGTCGTTCGCTTCCGCGGCGATGCGCAGCGCGCCAAGGCCGTATACGAAGGCATGACGCCCATGCGCGCCGCCGATGTTGCAGAGTCCGTGCTGTTCTGCGCGTCGCGTCCGGCCCACGTCAACATCAGCGAAGTGGTCATGCTGGCCACCGATCAAGCGTCGCCAACGGCCGTGAATCGTCGGACGTCGGCATGAGGGTCGATCTGCGCCGAATGTGGCAGCGCATCCCGATGCGCCGAATGTCGATCAGACATCGTGTCGTCAGCATGAGCCTAGGTCGCAGCGTATCGCTGGGCGTCATGCTGTGGGCAGGCTGCTACCACAACAGCCCGCCGCGCGTCGGGCAACCCTATGACGTGGCGGTGATTCCGGGCTGCCCCAGTGAAGCCGACGGCAGGCTGTCGCGCTGTCAGAAAGAGCGCGCCGCTTGGGCCGCTATCTTGTGGCAGCGCGGACAGGCTGCGCATGTCTTGACGTCGGGATCCGCGGTGTATACGCCGTATGTTGAAGCCGAGCACTTAGCGGCGGCGGTGGCGGCGCTGGGTGTGCCCGCGGATCGGATCTATCTTGATCCGCACGCGCTGCACACCGACGAAAATATGCGCAATGCTGTGCGCATCGCGCGTGAGCTTGGCTGGCAGCATGCAACCGTGGCATCGCATGGCCCGCAGGCCAAAGGGGGCTGCGGCATGATCACCGGCTGGGGTCTCGCTTGCACCGGGCTGCCGATCGATCGTGGAGCGATCCACGACACGCTCGAACGCGCTGCCGCCCGCTTGGCCAGCGTGCGCGTTCGACCCAGCCCCTCGTTTCGTTCCCTTGCTGAACAGGAAGCAGCACGCGAACACGAGACGGGGCACAGCCGCCCGCGCTCGGCCTGGCTGTACTTCAAGATGTGGCTGCGGCGTCAGTTTGGTGCTGGTACTCCGGCGCCATGGCTGCCCGCTACGCTGCCTCAGCCTGCGTTCGTAAGGTGGTCTGACGTGGCTTACAGCGACAGCGCGCGATAGCCGAACAGTCGCACGCGCCGTAAGAACACATCCACGATCAGAAGCGCCACCGCCGCACCGACCAGGAACATCCACAGCGAGCGCAGATAGCGCAGCTTTTCTTCGCCGTGATCAAAGATCTGCTCCGCCTGCTCATAGCGCGATCCCTGCGTGGCTTGCGCGATGCGATCGAGCAGATCGAGGTCGGGCGGAATCGCCAGATATTCACGCGGGTACGAGACCGATAGCGTGCCCCACGACTCGGCAACCACCGGGCCTGACTGCGCTGATCCGGCGGCGCGGGTGGCTGCGCCGCGATGCACGGCGCGCAGCAGAAAGGCTCCGGTGCGCGGCAGATAAATCTCGGTTTCGTAGCGCCCCGGCGCGGTCTGCGGCAGCGGCAAGGTCAGCACGGGCTTCTGTCGCAGCGCTGTAGCTGGGTTGCCTCCGGTTGCGGCACTTAGCAGTGCGGTCTCATCCCGCCGCGGATCGTTTTCATAGATCTCAAGCTGCGAGTCCAAGCCCGACACAAAGCGATCGTCACTGGACACGGCATCGACGCGCACCTGCACGTATGGTGGCACTGCAGCCGCGGTTAGCTGATAGCCCGGTCCGCGGTTCTTGCTGTCGTGGCGCATCGACGATCGCACAAGCTGCGCCCAAAATCGTGCATAGCCCGGCCAGCGAAGCCAGTCGACAGCCCAGCGGTTCTTGACGTCGCTGGTGAAGGCCACCACCTGTCCCAGTCCTTGTCGCCAGCGCACCAAGATCGGCTCGCCTTGCGGCGACACCAGGATCACTTCTGAAAGCGGCTTGGGCTTGGTCGATACATAGCCGCGCAAGGCCGGAGCGCTCTCGATTCCCACGCCATCCAGAAGCTCGACGAACTTGGCGACCACGGGCCGTACGCGATCTTCCACCAGGGCCGAGCGCGCGACTTGGGTCGTCTCTTTCGTGAAGATCTTGGGGATCGAACTTTCATCCTGCGTGTAGTAGAAGCGGCCGCCGCCATTTTCCGCGATGGCCGTAAGCAGCGTCTGATCTGCACCCGAGCCGACGCCAACCGTCGACACCGTGATCTTCTGCGCCACCATTTGATTTACGAGCTCCAAGATGCCTTGGTATTCGGCTTGGCCATCGGTGAGCAGGATGACGTGCTTGATGCGTGCCGTGGCTGCGGCAAGCTGCTGATAGGCCTCTTGCAGCGGCGGCAGAAGCTGCGTACCACCGCCGGCCGTCAAGCGCGCGATGTCGCTGCTGATGCGCACGCGGTTTTGTGCTCGCTGCAAGCGCACCAGCGGCATCGCTTGACTGTCGAAGGCCACGACACCGATCAGATCATCGCCACCCAGCATCTCGGCCGTGGCACGGGCAGCGTCTTTGGCTAGCTCTAGCTTGCGGCCGCTCATCGAGCCCGAGCGATCGATGGCCAGCACCAGCGCCAAGGTTGGCTGATCGCGCTTCTTTTCTTGCTCGAACCGCACCGGCAAGATCTTTTCAAGCTGCGTCCCTTGGTAGCCACCCGAGCCAAAGCTGTTTTCGCCGCCAGCCATGATGAAGCCCCCGCCGTAGTCGCGGACATACGTCTCGATGGCGAGCATCTGCGCTTGGCTGACCAGCGTCGCGGACACATCCGACATCAGCACCAAGTCAAAGCCCAAAAGATCCTTGGCATGGCTTGGCAGACCGTACGGCCCGCGCGTCTCGACATCGATGTTTTCGCGCGCCAGCGCCTGTGAAAGATAGGCCTTGGCTGCGCTCTCTCCTTCGACATACAGGATGCGTGGACGGCCTCGGGCGAATAGCGGCAGCAGCGCTTGGTTGTTTTTGGCAAAGCGGTCTTTGAGCGAGCTACCAGGTGCTGCGCTGAGCTGGACGCGATAGCTCTTTACCCCGGCGCTGTCGATCTGGCCACGGAAGCGCAGCAGGTTGCGGCCCGCGACCAGCTCGACATCGCGGTGCCCGTCGCCGGGGTTCTCTCGCTCGCCGCCGCCTGCGCTTTCAAACAGGGTCGTGCGTACGCGCTGCGGTACGCTGCTAAAGACCTCAGCTTCCAACGTAAACGGCGATCCAACTTTGATTCCTGCGACCTCGCCACTGTCGCTAAGCAGACGCAGATCGCGGACCAGAACCTCTTCTGCGCCCTCGGTGGGCAGCGCGACATAGCCAATCCGTACGCCCCGCCGCCGGGCCGCGAGGGCTTCCGATGTGATGTCTCCTTCGGTCTGATTGCCGTCGGTAAACAACAACACGCGGCGCAGTGTGTCGGGCGCGTGCAGGCCATAGCTTAGCTGCAGCGCGGCTTGCAGGTTGCTGACTTCGGGATGCTGCCAGGCCGTGGCCTGTTCGCGGTGTCCTGCGGGGCCACGCAGCAGCTCTACATCGGCCGGCCCTGACCAGCTACGTGAATCGGGCAGTACGCGCGGGCGACCGGCGAAGGTGACGACGTGCAGATCGTCTCCTTGCTTCTGCGCTCGCTCGCGCAGGGCATCCAAGCGGCGCGCCACGTAGCCAAGCTGGGCATCGCTGACCGAGTCCGAGACATCGACCAGCGCCACGGCAGAAACGCGCGTGCGCTCTTGCAGAGCTGCGGGCAGGGCAAGCGCCGACGACAGGCAGAGCAGAAGCGCGCTGCGCAGGACAAGCTGCGCGACGACCTGAAGGCGCGAGAGGTCGGTGAGCGAGGTCTGCACCGCGGGCCACAAAAGCGGGCACAGCGAAAGCAACAAAAGAGCGCTCGGCCGCTCGATCACGAGCACTCGCGAGCCGATGGAAAGCGCCAGTGCTCGCGGATCGATGTGTGCGGTACCAGCCAGCGCCAGGCCTTTGTGCAGCCAAGCGGGCGGGCGAGACAAGAACAGCGAGCCCCCCACGAACAGGCCCAGCGATGCCAGCAGCGAGAACAGCGTCGTCCACAGCAGGCTGCGGCCGCCGCGACGGTATGCAAACCAGCAGAGCAGGGCACCGACAACAAGAAACGCTACGCCCAGCGCGCCCTGCTGCCCGCTCGACATACCTAGATCGCGCAGTGGGCTCATACCGTCCACCGCCTGTGATAGCTCCACCATTCGACAAGAAGCAGCGCGACGGCTGCGAGCAGCAGATAGGGCCACAGCGTGCGGCGCAGCGCTCGCTCACCGGGCTCTGGAGCGGCGAGGCGCTTATCGCCGATGCGAAGCTCGCTGCGCAGTTCCGCCGCAGACTCGATCGGGTCGCTGAGGTTGGCTGCAAAACGCAGCGGGGCGGCTTCGGGCAGTGACAGCTCATAAAAGCCGACGCGCTGACCATAGTGCAGGGCATAGCCCTCGCTGACTGGTGCGGTGATCGATTCGCCATCGGGAAGCAACAGGTTGGCGGTGGCTGACAAGGGGCGCGGCGCGCCGGCTCGACGCGCGATACCCGACAGCGCGATGCGCCAGATCTGCCCCGTGCGTCGGCTGCCCAGGTCTTCGTCGACATCGCCAGCAAACCAGTCGAGTGTGTTCATCAGCAAAAGGGGGAACGCTACGCGCAAAGGCAGGTCGCTGGCCCGTAGATCAAACCCCAAGGCGAGGCTGCGGCGTAGGCCGCTACGCGTCGACTCTTCGCGTGCGACGATCAGCGGCTGCTTGAACATTCCGGCCAGCGCGCGATCACCTGGCTGCAGCACAAAGACCGAGCTCTTGCTCATGTTTACGTCGGTCAGCGACACCCAGCGCAGGATCGGATGGCTCGCTTCGACATCGGTGACAAGAGGTGACTTCAGTGTGCCGCGCAGCGGAAACGGGCTGCTCGGTCCCTGTGGATCCAGATAAATGGCGTGCGCATTGGGCGGGACCTTGGGCGTAAATGCGTCGAAGATCACCGCGTCATAGCGATCAGCGCGGGCTGGGTCATAAGCACTCGGTGTCACGCGCTCGACGCGCAGGTGGTTTTCTTCTCCGGCGCCGGTAGCGAGGAGAGCGCCTTCCAGAAACAGGTTGCCGGGCGTCACAATCAGCACACGCTGTTGTCTGCGCTCGGGCAAGACGGTATAGGCGCGATCGTCGAGAGGCAGAATGTCACCGTCGGCAGATCCAACCAGCTGCAGCCGCGCTTCGATATTGCGACCAGCCCCCGAGAGGTTGTTGTAGATGCGCTCGACCGCTTGGTTGGGCATCAGCTCGACGGTCTGCACATCGACCACTTCGCCGTCTTGCCGCAGCTCCAAGGTGGCGCGCTGCGCTGCGCTAGCCGACGCCGTACCATCTGCCATGACACCCGATGCGACGGGGCGGGGAAACCAGGCCATGCGCACCAACACTTCATAGCTCAGCCGGTTGCGGCGATAGCGGCGCACCGAAAGTGCAGTCAGTGCTGCGTTGCCCGGCGATCGATCGGCAGCTTGAGAAGTGACCTGTGGCAGCGGCTGGAAGTACACGTCCAGATCTTGACCGGCAGTCAGCGTAGGCAGGCTGGCTTCATCGAATCCTCCGTCGGAAAACAGGACGACCGTTGGGCTGGGCCGCCCCAAAAGAAGCGCTCGGCAAAGCGCGATCGCGGCGGGCAGATCAGCACCGGTATCGCGCGCCTGCACGCCATCGATCTGCGCCAGAAGATCGCTTTCTTCATACGACAAACCACCCATCGGCGCTGGCTGACCGTCGAGAGCCACCACGACAGCCAGATCATCGCCGCCCAGCGAGCGCACAAAGCTGCGTGCTTGCGCTTGCGCGGCGGCCAAGCGCGTGGTGTCGCCGCGGCCGCTGGGCGACGGCATGCGCGCCTGCATCGAGGCCGAGGCATCGATCAAGAGCACCAGCGTGCGTCCTCGCTGCGAGCGACCCAGTCGCGGATCGCCCAGCGAAAGCACCAAGAGCAGCAGCACAAAGAGCTGCAGCAACAGCGAAAGCAAGCGCAAGAGCTTGCGCCATAAGCTCGTCGCCTCGCTGCGCTGCAGCACCTGTTGCCACAGGCGGATGAAGGGCACTTCGACGCGGCGCCGCTGCTGCTTGAGGAGATACAGCGCAGTGAGCACCACGGCAGCCGCCGCAAAGATCAGCGCAAGCTGCTGCACCGCAAGGCCGAGGAAGCTCATCGTAGAAAGCCTCCCTCGCGCAGTACGCGCAGCATCAGATCTTCAAACGGCACGTCGGTCGATGCGCGCAGATATCCAATGCCGCGCGCACCGCAGAACGTTTCAAGCGTGTGGCAGTACTCTGCGTGGACTTTGGCATAGGCCGCACACATCGCATCGGTCAGCGTCACCTGACGCCCTTCGCCGGTCTCCATGTCGAACAGCTCAAGGTCGCCGCGAAGCTGCGGGCGTGCCTCGCGCGGGTCGATGATCTGGATCACCGCGGGCTCAAAGCGGTGATAGCGCAAAAGGTTCAGCGCCTCTTCGTACCCCGCTGCGTCATAGAAGTCTGACAGCACCACTGCCACGCCTCGCCGCCGCGTCTTGTGTACGAATTCCGAGATCGCCGCTCGCAGGTCGGTATGTCCGCTCGGTGACAGGCTGGCAAGAAAATCGAAGACCTTGAAGATGCGCCCTTTGCCGCGTGCCGCTGGCAGCTGATCTTGCATGTCCTCAGCGAATGCATGCAGCGCGACGCGGTCCAGGTTGGAAAGACCGACATAGGCCAGCGCCGCCGCCACCTGCGCCGCATAGCCCAGCTTGGCGATGCGCCCATCACGCCCGTGCTGCAGAAGCGGCGCACCGTCGCCCGGCGAGCCCAGCCGCATCGACGCGCTGCGATCAACCAGGATGTAGATGTACAGATCCTCTTCTTCTTCAAACAGTCGCAGAAGCAGGCGATCCATGCGGCCGTATACCGCCCAGTCCAGGTAACGCAGATCGTCGCCCGGTGTGTACTGGCGGTGATCGGCGAACTCGATGCCGGCTCCCGTTTTTCGCGATCGGCGCTCGGCCCGCAGGCGTCCGGCAAAGACCTTCTTGGCGACGATATGCAGGTATTCCAGCTTCTTTAAGAAGGCTTGGTCGAAGCCGCTTTGAGCGGCGCTGTTCTCGTCGCGGGTGGCCATCGTGGTGCGCTAACTATGAACCTTATGCACCATGCGCCGTCGGGGCGCCGAGCGGGGAAAGTGAGGCCAGATCCGCGGCGGTCTCGGGGGTGCGTTCCAAGATCGAGCCAATGATGTCGTCGGGATCAACCCCTTCGGCCTGCCCTTCAAAGTTCAAGATCAGGCGGTGGCGCAGCGCCGGTCGCGCGACCTTCTGCACATCGGCACAAGACGCAGCAAAGCGCCCGTCAAGAAGGGCCATCACCTTGGCGCCCAGAAGCAGCGCCTGCGCGCCACGCGGCGAGGCGCCATACCGCACATAGCGGCGCACCGGATCACGCTCGCCCTTTTGTGCCTTAGCATCAGGCTTTCCGCTCGTCGGAGGAGCGCTGCCGCTGTCGGGATGCGTAGCCCGCAGCACGCGGATCGCGAAGTCTTGCACCGACCGCGCCACCGGCACCTGCCGCACCAGCGCTCGCAGCGATAGCAGCTCCTCACCTCCGATGACTTTTCTGGCGTGGACCGGGTGATCTGTCGTCGTGCGATCCAAGATCGTGTGCAGTGCCTGCCGCGACGGGAATTCGACCTTGAGCTTGAAAAAGAAGCGGTCAAGCTGCGCTTCTGGCAGCGGGTAGGTGCCTTCCATCTCTAGCGGGTTTTGCGTTGCCAAGACGAAAAACGGCGACGGCAACTGGTACGTCGTCTTGGCCACGGTCACCGTCTGTTCTTGCATGGTCTCAAGCAGCGCCGACTGCGTTTTCGGAGTGGCGCGGTTGATCTCATCGGCCAGCACGATGTGCGCAAAGATCGGGCCGCGCTGGAACTCAAAGCGCCGCCTTTGTCCGTCGGTGCCGGCTTCTTCGATGAGCACATTGGTGCCCAAGATATCGGCCGGCATTAGGTCTGGGGTGAACTGCAGGCGCGAAAAAGTCAGGTCCACAGCCTCGGCCAGCGTGCGCACGAGCATGGTCTTGCCCAGTCCCGGTACGCCTTCCAGAAGCACGTGCCCTCCTGATAGCAAAGCGACCAGCACGCCCGTCACGATCTCGTCATGACCGACGATGACCTCGGCGATCTCACTGCGCAGGCGCTGGACTCTTTGACGAAACGCATCGACTTGTCCGCGCATCTGCTCCGGCGAGAGCGCGCTGCCAACCGCCACCGTGTTGTCCATGTCCTTCTCTCCGTCTCCCCTGCGGGCCATCCACCCTGCTGCCTGCGCCATGCCGGTCCGAGCTTACTCGCGCGGCTTGATCATCTGAAAGTAACGCTTCACGTAAAAGCGATAGCCGGGCGGCACGCGCTGCTGCGTCATGGCTCGCTCGGACACTGCTGTGTAGTCGCCGTACACCCGCCGGTACGGCTGGCTGGCAAAGCCCTTCTCAGCGGCGCCCAAGATCGTCTCGGATCGCGTCGGGCCTGCGCCCTCTTTGCCATAGACCCGCGACAGTCGCCGCTTGCTATCAAGCTGCGTTGGATCGCCCTGCATGTTGGGGTCGTGCCCGGTCCCTGGCCGGTCGGATCCCGGACGCTGCGAGCCTGGACCGTTGGGGCCATCTTGACCCTGACCTGTCCCTGGACCGCGGCTGCCCATCCCCATGCCGGGGATGATCACTGGATCGTTGCCTTGACCCAAAAGCAGCGTCTGCTGCCCGTCTTTGCCGGGGCCTTCCCCCTCGATGAGGACATCGCCATCTTGCCCTTGTCCCTGCCCTTGTCCTTGGCCGCGGGCGCGGTTCATGAAGTCTTTCATCGAGCCGGACATGCCCTGTCCCTGCGCGCCCTGTCCTTGCTGTCCCTGTCCTTGCTGCCCTTGTCCCTGTCCCTGCTGTCCCTGCTGACCTTGTCCTTGCCCACTGCGTCCGACGCGACGAAGCACCTGCTTGATCGAGCCCAGCGCGATCGTCACCGGGCCGCGCCCGCCTTGCCCTTGTCCCTGCTGCCCCTTTTGTCCTTGTCCCGACTGAGGCTGCTGATTTTGCCCTTGTCCTTGGCCCATGCGGCGAAGCTGCTCTTGCAGGCGCTGCATGTCTTCCATCATTTTTTCCAGCGCCTTGCGCTGCTCGGGAGTCATGCGGTCTAGCTGCTTCTGAAACTCCTCGGCCGCCCGCTGCATATCGCGCTCAAGCTGCTCTAGCTCGCGCCGGGCTTGTTCGCGCTCTTGCCGCTCGCGCTCCAGGTTCTCTAGCTCGCGCTTCACCTTTTTTAGGCGCCGCTCGCTCTCTTCATCCTGCGGGTTTTCTTCCAGCTTTTTCTTCAGGCGCCGCTCTTCTTCTTCCAGCTCCTGCCGACGCTGCGAGTCCTTTTCGGACTTCGTCGAGCTCTGCCACTCGTCCTTCTGATTCTTTAGGCGGCGCTCTTCCTCGCGCTGCTCAGCGTCGCGCTGCGCTTCTTTGCGCAGCCGATCCAGCTCTTCTTGCACTTTCTTTAGGCGCTCGGCCGCTTCGCGATCCTGAGGGTTCTGCTCCAGCCGCTTCTTTAGGCGCTTTTCTTCTTCTTGCAGCTCTTGCATGCGGCGCGCCCGCTCTTCGGCCTGCGCGCGGTCGCGCTCAGTTTCCTTCTGTTCGGCCTGTTTGTCCCGGGCCTGGGCTAGGCCGCGTGCCGCTCGCTCAAAGGCTTGCGCCATCGCTTGACGATCGCTTTTTTCCTTGGCGCTCTCGGCCCGCGTGCGCGCTTCGCTGGCGAGCTTCTTCAGCTCGGCCTGGGCCTTGGCCAGGTCTTCTTTGACCAGCGCTTGCCCTAGCTCTTTGGTCAGCTTGGCCTCGGACAGCTCGTTTCCGGCTTTGCGCAGCCGCTCTTTTAGCTCTTCGAGCGCGCCGTCTTTGCCTTGCATCAGGCGCTGCTCTAGCTCAGACAGCGTGTCGAAGGCCTCTTTCCTCGTCAGCTCGCCCCGCTCGACCCGATCCAGCAGCTTGAGAAGCTCGCGCAGGATCGCCGCGGCCTCTTCATCGCCGCGCTTTTCGGCCTCGTCGAGCAAGCGGCGCAGCTCATCTTTTTCGGGCTCGATCAGCTCGGCCTCGACGATCAAGCGCGCTTCAGGCGCCGTCGGGGGGCGAGTGGGAGGCGTCGTCGGCGGCGGCGAAGCCAGGCGTGGCAGGCGCACGGTCAAGGCCAGCAGCGTCGCAAGCAGTCCGATGGCGAGCCAGCTCAGGTGCTGCGGGCGAACGAACGGTGCAGCGCGACTCGGCTCGACGCGCATGGCCACCTGTTCGGCGTCGGCCAGAGCCAGCTCGCGCAGCGCTGCTTCCGGTCCCAGCGGCGATGGCGGCGGCGTGCTGCCCACCCCAGCAAACTGCAGCGCTGACGAAACGCGGTCATTTAGGGCATGACTCTGGTCGATGCGTGCCGCCACATGCAGCGGATCGATACGTCGCAGCGCACCGACGGCAATGGCCACCAGCACCAGACCCCCGGCCAGGCCCGCGGTCCTGTGCAGATCCGCCGCGGTCAGCTTGCCGAAGCGATACAGGATCGTCGCCGCAAAGCTCAGACTCAGCCCGCCGAGCCCGCCATAGACGCCATACTGCACCGCTCGCAGAAGGCGCAGCCGTCTGCGCACTCGCAGAAGCGCCCGCTGCACGCTGACCAGCCGCCCTAAGCGTGGTCCTTGCTGCGTGTGGCCTGACGGGGTGGGAAGCGCCTGCATCGAATAGGCAAAGTGTACACAGCGCCGCCGCCCTTGACGAGAGACGGAGCGGTGCCTATGCTGCCACTGTCTTTGGGTCCTCTAGTCAAGGGGGCGAAACGGTTTCGACGGGGGTGAACTCCGCAGAAGGTCGCGTGTCGAGGCTCCGCTACCTCGTAAATCCAACGGAAAGTAAGAAACGCGAACGATAACGCGTACGCTCTCGCTGCTTAATACCCAGTAAGAGAGCCGCCTCCCTCGGGTAGGGTCCGTGACCCGGGAGGGGGTGTCAAAATAGCCGGGCTAGCGCTCCTTGATGTCCGTCGCTAGGAGGGCGAAACCAAAGACGGAATAGCCCGAAGCGGTGCTAGCCGGTAGGCGCCGCAAAGGGTGAATCAAATACCGGCTACACACGTAGTGGCCCCTGTGAAGCACTTTCGGACCCGGGTTCAACTCCCGGCGCCTCCAACCAAGCCCACCGACGCCAGAAAGCCTGGGTCGGTGGGCTTTTTTTATTGCGTGTTGC
>CAZKOY010000040.1:26520-37738 GCA_964554495.1 uncultured Myxococcales bacterium | reverse complement strand
CATCGGCGCGCAGGTTCTGCAGCTCTTTGGCCATGAAGTCGACAGCGGTAAAGAAGCCGAACGTGAAGTCGATCCCGCTGTAGTCGTTGTCGATGGTCTTGGGCACATGGACGACCTGAACGCGCCGCGCATCGGCAGGAAGGTGCTTCTGATACTCAAAGATCAGGTTGGCGGTCTTCAGCGTGTCATCGCCGCCAATTGAAACCAGCGCGTCGATCTCTAAGTCAATCAGCGCCGAGTACACGTTGCGCAGGAGCGCAGTCTTTTTCGCGCTGCCTAGATCCGCCGCTGAATCAATGCCCTTGCCAGGATTGGCGCGCGAGGTGCCGATCAGGATTCCGCGACTGTTGCGCAGCCCGCGCAGGTCCTTTTCCGTGAAGATGCGATAGTGCGTGTCCGGCAGCAGGCGATGCGTGACTGGGTGATAGTCCTGCAGGTTCGAATAGCCGTGGAAGAAGCCGATGACCTGACGATGGTCTTCCAAGAACGAGACGGCCGCGGCACCAATCACCGCGTTGGCTGCGGGCGCTGGCCCACCCGCGAAGATGATGCCAACTCGGCGAATGTGTTCTCCTTTTTTCATAGAAGGAGTTTCGCCAAGCCAGCGCCAAAGGCAACGGTCAAAGATGCGCGATGGACTCGCGATCGTCGGCCCGAGTCAGCGCGGGTCTTTGCGGTCTTTCTTGAGGAGTGGCCACAGAAGGGTCACGCCCCCACCCACGATGAGCGCACCACCCACCGCAGTCAGCGCAGCGCCGGGAGCCAGCGTGCCATACAGCCGTCGACAAGGCATGGCATCGGACGGAGCAGGCGCCGCGCAGCTACCGTTTGCGGCCAAGGCCGACACGCCAAAACCCAGAACGACCGCACCGACTGCAATGCCGGCCGCACCGACGCCAATCATGATTAGGCGACGACGCGATCGCTCTTGCTCTTGTCGCTTTTGCTGCGCTTGCCGTTCCAACTCTTCGGTATTGGGCCCTGATTCCTGCTTGTTCAGCACGGCTTGCAGCGAGGTGGTCTCGTCGCTCTTGACCTCGGCTTGCTGCGAATACGACTGGTACCCTTCGCGCGCCACACGGACTTCATACGAACCCGCCCAGACTTTGCGCGAAAGCGGCGTCATGCCCAGCACGCGCGAGCCGATTCGCACCTCGCTTCCGACAGGCTCTGACGTCACCGACAAGGTACCGCGGGCTCGCCCGCCGCCTGTGGCCAGCACCTGCGCAATCGACTCGACGAGTTTGGCCGCGATCTGTTCGGTGACACAGCCAGGACAGCTTGCGCTGGCGCTGGCCGCGACATCTTCGACCTGCATGTCTTGCAGCGAAACATCCAGGCGCACGCTGCGCTCTTCGCGCACAACGACGGCCCGCAGCGCCAGATCGACGCCGTAGCGCGTCGCTAGCACTTTCAGACACGCGTCAGACACGGTGTCGCTGCCGCGGCAGGCCGATTCATCTTGGGCGTATGCCAGCGCCAAGCCGCGACCCAAAAGGACATAATTTTCACGCTTGAGCGCGGCCGCTGCGGCCTGGGTCAGCGGGTCCAGCAGCGAATCCACTAGCAAGTGCGCTGCGCCCGACGCTGCGGCAGCGGGCGACGATGAGCTTGGCGGACTCGCCGCGGGGCCAGGCGGTGGCTCGGGCTCTTCACCGGCCGGCTTCGGCTCGACTTCTGGCGGCGCAGGTGCAGTCGGGCCTGCGAGGTTTGCGAGACCTTGATAGGAATCGATGTACAGCACAGCGGCGGGCAGCGTCGCAACCCCAACCTCGACGCCTTCTTTGAAGCGAAGCTCAGACAGACGCGCCGTGCGTACATTGACCTCGGTTTGAGCACGCCACTTCCCCAAGCTGACCGCTACGCTGTGGCGCCCCGTCTTGACCAAGAGTGCGGCGGGAAGCGGTGTGACACCGACCAGGCGACCGTCTAGCTCAACGAAGGATCCTCGGGGCGCACCAACGCTGACCTCACCGGCTGGAACCAAGGGCAGGCTCTGCAAGCTGGCCTCGGCAGCCCCGCGCTCGGGCGCCTTGGCATCGATGCTGGGATCGGCCAGAAAGCGCCGCAGCAGATCCTGTGCTTCGACGGACTTCCCTTCCGCCACGGCCAGCGCTGCAAGCCCCAGAAGCAGCCGCGAATTCGGCTGGCTGTGATAGGCCTGCGACAAAACCTGATAAGCCGTCGCAAAGTCTTTGCCTTCGACCGCTGTCTTCGCTTGCGCCAAGGCCGCATCGATTTGGGCCTGCGCACGCGATCGCTCGCTACGGCTGCGTGACTCGCTGCGCGCTTCGACATGCGGCATGCGCAGTCCCAAGAGCGCGAGACAGGCACCGATCGCCAGCCAAGCGACAGCGCTCAACTGGCCTCGCAGCCAGAGTGCGCGCCTTTGCGGTGGCCGCAAGCGCGCCGAGTTACCCAACAAACGGCAAGACAAAGAATGAAGGTCCGGTGCCCTAGGCATGGTATCTGCGCGCAAGACGCGAAGCAGCGCAGATAAGTATCGCACGCAGGACCCCCGCTTGAAAACATCGCGTCGGCACAAGCTTTTCCTTGATAATGGCCAGCGGCATGAAGACGGCAGGCAAATCTCCCACGGGCGGCAGCACGCGAACGGCCAAACACCGACGAGCGGCCGCACCGCCTCGCACATCGCAACGCAGCGAAGTAAAGCCACGCAAAGGCGGCGTGTCGGTTGCCGCGATCACAGGCGCGGCTTGCCAGGCCGCAAGCGACACAGCCAGCGAGAGCCGATTTCTGCGAGCCTGCCGCGGCCTGCCCGTCGACTGCGTCCCGATTTGGCTGATGCGCCAAGCCGGGCGATATCTGCCGGAATACCAAGCCACGCGAGCCAAAGCCGGCGACTTCCTGTCGCTGTGTCGAACGCCCGAGCTAGCCTGCGAGGTCACGCTGCAGCCGATTGCGCGCCTGGGCGTCGACGCTGCGATCTTGTTTTCTGACATCTTGGTGCCGCTGCCCGGCATGGGCCTTTCGCTGGCTTTCACCGAAGAAGGCCCGCGACTTGATCCAGTGCGCACGGCTGCCGACATCGCCCGCCTGCGCGTTGCCACGCATGAAGACTATCCCTTTGTGCCCGAGGCGGTCCGGCTCTGTCGACGGGGCTTGCCCGCCAACGTTCCGCTGATCGGCTTTGCCGGGGCGCCGTTCACACTCATGTCCTATGCCGTCGAAGGTCACACCAGCAAGCAGTTCACGCAGACGAAGCGCTTGCTGTTTGCTGCCCCTGAAGCGGCGCACCAGCTGCTGGACAAGCTAACCCAGACCGTCATCACGTACCTGCAAGCACAAGTCGAAGCCGGAGCCCAAGCGCTGCAGATCTTTGACTCGTGGGTGGGTGTGCTTGGACCGGAAGATTTCGCGACGTACGCGGCGCCGTATGTGCGTCGGATCCTGAACGCGCTGCGCCCAAGCGGCGTGCCGCTCATCTATTTCGCACACGGTGGCTGCGCTTTATACCCGCAGGTCGGTCAGCTTCCGGCCGACGTATTTGGGGTCGATTGGCGCCTGCCGATCGATGCAGCGCGCGTGCAGCTAGGCCTTGCGCGTGCGCGCTCACGCAGCGGACCCAAAGCTGCCAAGGTCACCGCGAAAGCAATCCAGGGCAACCTCGATCCGATCGCGCTTCTGGCTCCGATTCCCGAGATCGAGCGACGCGTCACCGAAATCCTGCGGCGCGCTCCCCGTCGTGGCTTCATCTTCAACCTCGGTCACGGCATCGTACCCGAGACACCTGTGGCACACGCGCAAGCCTTGATCGAAATGGTGCATCGCCTATCTGCTCGGAGTCAGCGCGGATGACTCGGGTCGTCGTCATCGGTGCTGGCGCAGCGGGCCTAAGCTGTGGTCTGTCCTTGCTCGATGCGTATCGCGCACGCGGTGGGACGATTCGGCAAAGTGGCTCGGCTGCCATGGCCAGCGATGGCATCGCGGCCGGCTTATCCCTGTGTGTTCTAGAAGCGCGCGATCAGATAGGCGGACGGGTTTTCAGCGAACGTCATGGCAGCTTTGTCGTCGAGACGGGTGCTGCCACCGTGCAAGAGACAGCGCCCGGCCTGCGCGAGCTTTTCGAGCGCTTGCAGCTGCAAGATGAGCAGGTCTATTCCGATGACCGCGCCAAGCGTCGCTATGTGTATCGAGCGGGTCGCCTGCGCCGCTTGCCGATGAAGCCTCCCGAAATCTTTAGCAGCGACGCGCTATCGATTCCGGCCCGTGCTCGCTTGCTGGCCGAGCCGCTGGTCCCACCGCGCACACACGCCCTGCTGGATGAGAGCGTGCAAAGCTTCTTCGAACGCCGCTTGGGCCGCCGTGTCACCGACGAGATCGTCGAACCCGCGCTGGCTGGGATCTATGCGGGCGACATTGCCGAGCTGTCCATGCCGAGTGCCCTACCCCGCTTGTGGCAGATGGAACGCGAGCACGGCAGCTTGCTCAAAGCACTGCGTCACAGCCAAGCCACAAACAAGGGAACGTCGACTGCGCCGCGCCTGTGCGGACTGCGCGGAGGACTGGGCCGGCTGATGCAAGCGATGGGACGCGCCATCGATTCACAAGGTGGCCGCGTGCGTCCGCTCTCCGCCGTCCGGTCGATCCGCGCAGCGCATCCTGGCAGCGGTCGCTATTGCATTGAGCTGGCAGAGACCAGTCTGGTTGCCGATGAGCTGATCCTTGCAGTCCCTCCGCCTGAGGCTGCGCGACTGCTGGCCGACTTGGATCCACAGCTTTCGATGGCATACCGCGGTATCCAAATGGCGCCGATCGTCGCCATTTCGTTGGGCTGGCCACGCGAGCAAGTGCCCCATCCATTGGATGGCTTTGGTTTCTTGGTTCCGCGGGTCGAGCGTATGCGCGACGGGCTGCGTCTGCTCGGCGCGCTGTTCATGACCAGTGCGCTGCCCGACTTTGAACAAGCGCCCAAAGGCCAAGTGGTCATCCGCGCGATGTACGGTGGTGCGCACGATCCGGAAGTCGAGCGCATGGCCGATGGTGAACTGCTAGAGCAAGTGCAGCGCGATCTGCGCACGACGCTGGGCATCTGGAATGAACCGCGATTCATTCATATCCAGCGCTGGTCGCAGGCCATCGAACAGTATCGCTTGGGGCATACCGCCCGCGTCGCCGAGATCGAAGAACGCCTGCGTGCGCTGGGCCACCTGCACGCAACGGGCGCGGCGCTTCATGGGGTCAGCGTGCCGGATGTGCTGCGCAGCGGTCGTGAGCTCGGCCAACGAATCGCGGACGCCCTGCCGCTTTCGTAGCCGCCCGCAAGATACTCCCGAGCGAGTCGTGGTGCCGTCGCCGCGGTGAACGTCGCCCGCAACCACAGCACACCTGATATGATCGTCCGGTCTTATTCATTTTGATGTCTGTCGTTCGTGCCTATGGACCGTGCCGAGGAATGGGGCTGCGCGTGCGGCCGAGTGCGCTGTGGTTTGCGTGTGGTCTTCTGATTGCCATTTGTCTCGCCGCGCCATCTATACAGGCACGCAGCGAGCGCAAGCGCAGCAGCGAAGACGATGTGGCCGCTGAGCAGCTGCAGCGAGGCAAGGCCGCTCTCGCAGCCGGTGATCTTGCGACAGCCCAGGCGACCCTCACCACCGCCTATCGCAGTGCCCCAGGGCCGCTCGCTCTGTTTCTGCTGGGCCGCTTGGCCGTAGCAGAAAAACGCGCGCTCGATGCGTATGACTTGATGCGGCGATTCCTGGCCGATCCTGAGCTCGACACCGTTGATCCAGCGACGGCAGGAAAGACCAGCAGCGCTCCGCCGACACCGCTTGCTGCCGAGATCAAAGAAGCAGAAGGCATCGTGGCCCAGGCTCCACCTGCCTTCGCTAGCCTGAGCATCCGTGGCGAGCGTGGCACCTTGGTCTTTGTTGACGGTCGTCTCGTCGGCAGCCTGCCCCTGCCCTTGCCGCTTGCCATATCGCCGAGCGATCACAAGATCGCGCTGTCTCGCGGCAACCAGCGCATCGAAGATCAAGTGCAGATTCCTGCCGGTCGCTCGGGAGAGCTGCGCAGCGACATCAACAGTCGCGCCTTGGTGCTGAGCATCTTGCCGGGTGTGCTGATCTTGGAAGACCTCCACGAGGTGCCCGAGGCGCTGCGCCAGCGCTTGCTGCGCGGGATCGAGCGAGCTCTGCTCGACCGTCGTCTGTCTCCGCTATCACGCGAATTCGCTTTGTCCCTGGCACAGACGCCGCAGCTAGCAGGCTGCCTTTTGGAAAACCGCTGTCAGGTCGAGCTAGCGCGCAAGGTCGAAGCGGAAGCTGTGCTGAGCGTCCGCGCCAACCCCAGCCCTTCGGGATTAAATCTGCGCGTCGGCTTCGTCGATCTGCATGTGGGCGAAGAAGCCAGCGCGGACGAGCAGAGCTGCCCAAACTGCTCACCGGAACAGCTCGGCGCTTCGCTGGTCGACTTGGTCAGCCGCGTGTACGAAAGCGGCCAGGGCCGCACCCACGCCACCCTGTCGATCACGTCAGATCCCGACGGGGCAGAGGTCTTGCTCGACAACAAGACCTTGGGCACCGCACCGCTCACAAAGACCATATTTAGCGGTCGCCACCAGCTGACCGTGCGCAAGGACAGCTATCAGCCCGAGAGCCGCGACGTCATATTGCGCGACAACGAACAGCGCCGTATCGACGTCGTGCTGCAGCAGCCCGAGCCCGCCCCAGCGCCGCTCCTGCCACCTCTTGAGAGTCGGCGCATGCCGCGCCCCGCTTGGCGGATCGCGCTTGGCTCGGTGCTCATCGCAGGGGGTGCATTGACCATGGCCTTCGGCTTGGGCGCCGGCATCGTCCACAATCAGTGCGTCCAGCCCACCAGCGTCTCGGGCGCAGAGTGTCGCGACAAGTACAGCACGCAAGGTCTCGCCGCCCTTCTGCTTGGCAGCGGATTCTTGGTGACCGCAGGTGGCGTCGTACTGGTCGCTCTGCCAGGGCCCAAGCGGCTCGTCCCGGCGACGCAATAGCACGCGTGGTTTACCTCTCCGCTTGGCTGCTTTCGTTGCCTCGCTTTCGTTGCCTCGCTTATTTGCATAGGGGGTCCGTCATGCAGATGCGTTTCTTGCTGTCGTTGGGGCTGCTTCTGAGCCTTAGCTGCGATGCGCTGTTCGGTGGCTTTTCACAACCCAACCCCAAGAACTGCGTGCGCAACCCCACTCTGTGCGAAGGCGGCGAGGTCTGCGATAGCCTGACTGAAAAGTGCGTGAAGATCAGCCCGGACGCTGACTTCTTTGCCGCGCCGACCTCAACGCACACAACCGAAGCCAGTCACGTGCTTTCGGGCAACTTCGACGGCGACGCGTATCCCGATGTGCTGTTGGTTGGCCAGGGCAGCACGACCGTTCTTTACAACGTCGGAACCAGCCTAGAGTCGCGACGAGAGCTCAAGACCAAGAGCCCGATCAGCGCATTCATAGCGCAGGCGACGCGCATCGACTTCGACGATCTCGACGATCTTGCGATCGTGACGGAGGCCGGCGTGAACAACGGCGGAACCATCGAGCTCTGTTCCGCCCGCGCCAACATGAGCGAGCCATTTTCCTGCAACCCGCCGGCAGACCTTAAGTTTTTCCCCAAGGCGGCGGCGATCGTCGATTTGTTGAGCGCGCCATTCCCTGAGCTAGTGGCGCTCGACAAGGACGGCGATATCCGAATCTGCCAGGTAAGCGATCTGCAGGAAGGAGTCGGCGTCTGCGATGTGATCGCGCCTGTCGACCGCACCGCGATCACGAATGCTCAGATGGTTGTGCTGGGTGATGTTAATGGCGACCGCCTGCCCGATGTCGCGGTCATCTATCCTTCTGGCGCAAAAACCCGGCTGCGAGTCTTGCGCAGCGCCAGCGGCGGCAAACCGACTCTAACGTCAGCCATCGAACTGGATGTCCAGGATGCGGATCTAGCAGCGGGCAACTTCCTGCAGAATGACACTCCATGCGTCGCCATCGTTGGCGCGCAAGGCGGAGTGATCAAAGCGATGCAGTTCTGCGCCCTAGCCAACGATGATCTGCCCCCCCACGCAACCGTCACGACCGACTCAACGACCCTAGCCGCCGACCCCACGACCGGACGAAGAATCGCCGTAGGGCAGTTCGATGGCGTGGGAAGCAAGCCCGATGATCTCGCGATCCAGATGGGCAATCAGTCGACGGTGTTCGTTCTTGGCAGCAAGACGGGACTGGGCGCCCCCACATCCTCAATGGCGCCGTTCGTTCAGCAGCCTGCCAGCCGTCTGGTGGCCGCTCCATTTACTCGCGGTACCGGCGGTCGGTCGGACTTGTTGTTCTTTAACCACCCCAACGACGCAGGGGGCGGTCGAGTCGGTCTGATGCGCAGTACTGGTTCGCTGCTGCCCCAGGCTCTGATGACGCGAGCGACGCTGGTCACCCACAACGCCAGCCAGGCGCCCAATCACACGCTGGTTCATGGCAGCTTCAGCAGCGCCGGGTTGCGCCAGCTAGCTCTGCTGCAAAACCAGCCAGCCGAGCTCACGATTTACACGCGCGTGGCCAATGCGGACTTCTCACCGCAGACCCTTGCCACCGTCTTTTCTGCGCAGGAAGTGCTGGTCGCAGCCACGGCCCTTTCTTGCGGAAATGGCCAGGATGCTCTCGTCGCTACCTTCCGCGACGATGCGCGCCCGGCCCTGCTTCGCTATCGCGGCACCCAGCCAGAACGCGTCCCCCTCACCAACGATGTCCGCATCCTGCAGCTTGTGACCGCAGACGCCAATGGTGACCGGCTCGCGGATCTAATCGCCCTGCGTTCCGACGGAAAAATTGTCGCCGCGATGGCGCAACAGACCGGCTGCATGCTCAAAGAATTCACCCCACTCACCGACACGGTCCCCATTCCCGCAAACCCATTCTTTGCGGTGGGGGACCTAAACGCCGACGGAGCGATGGATCTTGCGGTGCGGGGGGACGGAAGTGTGCGGGTGTTATTGCAGCGGCGGGATGCTGCGGGAAACTCGCTGGGCACGTTTGACGCGCTGGGTGACTTTCCGTTCCCGCAAGGCACCGTCGCGGGTCAGATGGCCATCGGGGAATTTCGCAGCAAGGGCCAGCCCGAGCTGATGATCTCCCTTCAACCACCGACGGGAAACAGCCTGCTATATGCCATCGGTCTAAGCAGTGACCGTCGCACCTTGGTAGGCATCGACACAATGAGCAACACGCTGCTCAAAGCCACGGCTTTGGTGAGCGGCGACTTCAACCGCGACGGGCTTCAGGACGTGGTGCTCATCGACAAAGCGACCGAGCTTTTGTCGGTCACGACATGGCGAACTCCTGCCGCGCCGAATACCCGTGCGTACTACGTTGGACATGCCCCGGCCGCCGTTGCCGTCGGTCCGCTGGATGGCGATGACCTGCCCGACTTGGCCTTTGCCGTGCAAATCGGATCCATGCAGGGACTTGTCGCACTGTCGGTTGCGTACGCAATGCCGGCCGGCAGCTTGAAATAGCGCTCCGTCGGTGGTTCGACGCACAATCATCACGCTCGCCGTGACGAAACTGCGCATTGTGTATCGAGGGCACGACGCATAAGATGCGTCGCCGTGTCTTTTGGATCTGCATGGGGACCTCAAGGAGGATCCCTGGAACAGTTGTTGGCAGCGACGCGTACCCTGCCAGGAGAGCGCCGCGCTGGGCCGCAGTTTGCATGGCTGGCGATAGCGCAGTCCGCCCCTGAAGCGGCGCCGCCCCCTGCCCTGTCGACGCAGCAGCTACGCGCGCTGCGCAAGCGATTGAGTCAGCTCTTGTCGACGCTGTCGCAGCGGCTTGGGCCCGCCCTCACGGCGGCCCTGCGCCAAGCTGGAGTGGCCTGGGATTCCTTCGATACCGTCGCGGTTCTCGACGCCGGGCTGCGCGCTGAAGCGCAAGCACTGGCGACCCTTGCGGTCCAGCTAGAGCGATCCGCGGATGCCGCACAGCGAGCAGCTGGGCTAGAGCTTCGCATTGCGCTGACTTCAGCCCTGGGTCTGGTCGACCTATGCGAGCGGCGCTTGGCGACGCTGGTCCGCCTGCGCGTGCAGTCCAGCCAGCGCTCGCTGTTGCCGCAAGGCCGACCGTTCATCGACATCGCAGCCGCCCTGGCTGAAGCCGCACGAGGCTGGGCATGAGCCGTCTGCGCTGGTCTTTGGGCGCTCTGCTCGTCGCGCTCTCGCTGCTGGCATCCGCCGCCGCGCTACGCACGTATGTTGTGCATCGACTGTGGCTTGGCGGCCTGGCTGTTTTGCTGCTGGCCGTCATCGCCATCGCTGGGTTTGCCAGCCTAGCCCGTGCTCGCCGACGCCTGGCTGCTGAGCTTGACGGTTTGTCGCAGACCCCTCCGTCGGGCTCGCTGTTTTCCGAGAGACGTAGGCAGCTAGAAAGCCTGCACGCGCAAGGCGCTCGCCCCGATCTCGATGCGCTGTCACAAGCCACCGCCGCCGTTGAGCTAGGCCACGCCTATCTGGGCAAATATCTTGTCGCGGTGACGGTGCTGGTGGGGCTGGTGGGCACCTTCGCTGGCTTGATGGAGACGCTGCGCGGCGTAGCGCCGCTTCTGGCCGACGAACAGATCACGACGCTCAAGGCGCTCGCGGGACCGCTCGCTGGGCTGGATGTGACGTTTGGGGCCAGCCTGGTGGGCATCCTGGTGACCTTGGCTCTGGCCTTGGTGCAAGGTGATCTGGCTCTGGCCGAGGAAGCCACCCTGTCGCGA
Organism: uncultured Myxococcales bacterium; assembly: GCA_964554495.1. Taxonomy (GTDB): domain Bacteria; phylum Myxococcota_A; class Polyangia; order Palsa-1104; family JAEUJZ01; genus JAEUJZ01. The sequence goes on along the minus strand of CAZKOY010000040.1, from coordinate 27,014 downwards.
CTGGAAGAGCGCACGCGCCACGTCCTTGTGCCAGCGCTGTGGCCACCGGCAGAATCGGCGGCGGAGCGCTCGGTTCGCGAGCTAGCCGCGCTGCGTGCTGAGCTGACGCAGTTCATCGCGAAGACGGCCGACGCAACCAGCGAGCGGGTCGCCCGCGTCGCACAGACCGAAATTGACCGATTGGTCAAGTCGCTACAGGACTCGCTGACCAGCACGGTCCAAAACACGGCGGGCCGCGTCGAGCATGGCCTTTTGTCCTTGGCCAGCCTCATCGAGGCCAAGCTGGGACCCGTGTTCGCCGAACAAAAAGATCAGCTGCTAGCCCTGCAGCAAGCATCCGAACGCACTGCCACATTGGCCGTTGAAGCAGGAACCCAGACCGCCACGCAGATCCGACACGCCGCGGGCGAGGCGCTAAGCGGCCTGCAGAAGTCGACGCAGCAGGTCACGCAGGCTCAGACACAGCTTCTGCGCGATGCCCAAGCCGCACACGA
>CAZKOY010000040.1:18008-26420 GCA_964554495.1 uncultured Myxococcales bacterium | reverse complement strand
AGCAGGTCACGCAGGCTCAGACACAGCTTCTGCGCGATGCCCAAGCCGCACACGAGCGACTGACCGATGCGCTGCATACCACCAACGAGCGCTTGCATCAGGCGCTGCACTCGCTCACCGAGCAGCAAAGCGAGCAGGCTCGCTCTGTGCTGGCTGCGCATACGAGCGATCTGCAGCAGCTCGCACACAGCCGCGATGCGCTGCTGCAAAGAAGCGAACAGGCGCTGGATGCGCTGCTGCAAAGAAGCGAACAGGCGCTGGATGCGCTGAACAAACGACAGACTGCGCAGGCTGCTGAGCTACAGGCCCAGCAGCACACGGCCGTTGTACAGATCGAGCAAGCGCTGGCGCAATCGCAGCGAGCCCACGCAACGCAAGCAAGCGAGCTACACGCGGCGCAGACACATCAGATCGCGCAGCTTCATGCGGACCACGCGCAGCACCTGGGCCAGCTTTACGGCACGCTCGCCGATCAGCTCGGGCAGCTGCAGATGACACAGCTGGGCCAGCAGACGCAGCTTCAGGCCCAGCACCACGAGGTCGCGACGCAGATCGAGCAGGCGCTGCAAGCACTACACGCGGCGCAGGCCAGCCGCTTGACCGCGATGACCGAGGCGCTATGCCAAGCGCTGCAGCAGACCCTTGGCAGCGAAGGTACGCGTCTCGGCGAAGCTGCGCAGGCTCTGCAGGCAGCCGCCAAGGATCTGGCCACAGCCGCTGGCTCCGTCAGCAGTCCGCTGTCCGCGCTGACACCTGAGCTGCAGGCGCTGTCGCGTGAAGTGGCGCTGATGGCGGCGCGCAGCGATGCAGAAGAGAGCAGCGCGACCCTCTCTGAGCTGCTGCGTCTGGGCGAAGGAGTCGAGCGTCTTGAAGCGCTTCTGCGTATGAGCCATGGCGTCGCTGAACACATCGCTCCGGCCGCTCCCCCGGAACGCGGCGAAGCAGAGGATGAAGAACCAGGACAGGTCGCGTGAGCCGTCGCCGCTTCAGCCTATTTCCCATCAACGTATGGCCACCACTGGTCGACGCAGTGACCTTGGCCTTGGCGGCATTCGTGTTGATCACGGGCATCGCCGCGCTGGCCCAGCGAACCTTGATGGGCCGCCTGCGCGAAAAAGAGCGCGAGCTAGATCGCCTGCGCGAAGAAAAGGCCCGCGTCGAACGTCGGCTCCGCGCGCTGGCTCCCGCCGGGACATTCGAGGTCGAAGGCGGCAAGGTCATCCTGCAAGGCGAGGTCCTGTTTTCATCCGGCTCGGATGAGGTTCGCCCAGAAGCGCGTCAGCTGCTTTCCGAGATGGCGCAAGCCCTGTCCGCGCTGCTTGCAGCGGAGCCCGATCAAATGATCCTCGTCGGAGGGCACACCGACAACATCCCAATTCAGAACGCGCGCTTCGCTTCCAACTGGGACCTGTCGGCAGCGCGGGCCGTGGCCGTGGCTCGCGTGCTGATCGCATCCGGTCTGCCGGCGACACGCGTGGCTGCCACCGGCTTTGCCGAGCATCATCCGCGCGCCGGCAACGAGGACGAGTCCTCGCGCCGACGCAACCGTCGAATCGAAGTGCTCTTGGTGCCGATTCACTCGGTGTCCAGCCGATGAAAAGCAGCGCAGCGATCGCAGCCCGTTCTGAACGCGCAGGCTCGGCACGGCTCGCCCGCTCGCTTCTGTGCGAAGCCACTTCGGCCTTCGCGCAGATCCCAGACGCCGATCGAAAACCAGCCCTTTTAGCCCTCGATCAGTTCGTGGCTGCGCCAAGCCCGGCATCGTTTTTGTCTGCGGTACGTACGCTGCGCCATGTGAAACAGGAATGCGCGCTGCGCCAAGCGCGCTTGTCGCGTGCCGAGCAGGAATTTTTCCGTGGGCTAGATCTGGTCCGCCGCGAAATCAGCGCCGAGGTCGCGGACGTGTTGTCGGCTCTGCCTGTTTTCGAAGAAGCAAGCGCACCCGAGTCGACCCCTGGCGCAGAGGCGTCACGCACATCGAATGCCCAGCGTCGAGCCAGTGGCACGGGAATGAGGCTGCGGGCACTTGCTCTGCTTGCCGCGGCACATCAAGAGCTTGCCGATCGGGTCGCCGGCAGCGCCGAAAAGCTGCGTCAACACTTGGCTCGCGCCAAAGACGCCTACGCGCAACAGCCCGACAAGCCCGCAACGCGCAGACGCAGTGTGTCTTCTCGATCGACGCGTCAGTGGACGACCACATCGACGAAGAAGTGATCGAGCCCCCCAAGCCACGTCCGCAGCGGATCGCGCCCTTTTAGCTGACGCTCGCCAGCGTCGGTCAGGCGGTGCGGTTCAAGGCGTACGCCCACGCGGTATGTCCCCGGCGCCTGGATCCCCAGCACGGCAAGCGGAATGGCATAGCGCACGCGAAGCTCGGCTTTGGGGGCCAGCCAGCGCAGCGTTTCCGTCGGCTTATGGTGTTCCCAGTGACCAACCCCCAGCCATTCATCGGCAAGCTTCTGCCCATCGGGCAGCACGCGCCGCGCCCACAGCGCATCGAAGAAATGGGAAGGCAAAAGTACCTGCATCGCAGTGGGACCCTGGTTGCGCGCGACGAAGGACACGGTCAGCGCTCGCTGGCCTGTTTCGATCGTCTTTGGCAGCTCGGCCTGCCAAATCACACGCGCCTGCGCATCGCGCCGCACCCGCGTCAGCACATCGCCAAGCGCATAAAACGAGCCATGTGGTTTGCCCTGCAGCCAGATGGCCAGCTTGTCGCCCTCGATAGGCAGCGCGCCATAGGTATGAAAAAACGTCAGACGATAGTGGTCACCGCGCCGGGCCACGAAGTACAAGCGCAGGCCTTCGACCCTCGCCAGTGCGTCATCGCCCGCGCTGTGCTCGACGGTGATGGTCGTTCCGCTCAGCGAGCGATCGCCAACGAAGACTTCGGCCACTTGGACCTGAGCGCTGCTTGGGGCATTGGGCAGACTGCGGTCGCCCGCGCGAAAAGACTGCACGCGGCCCGTAAAGATCGTGTCGGACTGCTGCGTCAGGCCCTGCATCGTCTGCCACGTCCATGGAGAGATCGACGTTGCCATCGCCTGACCGAAAAGCAGCCCGGTCAAAACGGCGAAGCTCGCCAGCCACCGACCCAGCGCAGAAGCGATCCGGGCCGCGTCTGGCCCTCTACCCCGACAGCGTGTGTGCATCCCTCTATGGTATGCGCAGCGTTCCGCTGAACGGAGCGCGTCGAACTGTCTTTCAATCCGCTAAGACCGAACGCGGCTGGAAGCTCAAGCATCGTCGAGGCGCTGCAAAGAACCTCCGCGGTGGCCTCGATCTGGCTATGCCGGGTGCTGCCGACGCTCGGACAAGAACTGCTCAGCGTCCGCTTCGGTGGCGGTATAGCAGACGTCAAGCGGCGGCAGTGCCATCAGGCGCGCGGCATGAAGTACCAGCATGCCCGCGACGCGAATATGAAGTGGCGCGCCAAAGATCGCCAAGCTAAAGCGCGGCGTATGCTTCTTGAGGTAATCGAGATAGATTCGCCGTGACTCCGACGGCAAGGGCAGCATCTTGCGACCATCGACCAATGCAAACGCATGGCCGCACTCGGCCGACACGCCAAGCAGAAGCTGCGCGAACACGTGCGCTTGTTCCGGCTCTACCGCGCCGAGCGACTCCCAGCGAATGCGATCGCCCTCAACCACGTAGCGGTGTGGCCCTGCGGCCTGCCAGCTGCCCACGAAGCTCTGTCCCTGCATCACTTTACCGCGAAGCGACACGATGCAGGCTGAGCAGCCGGGTCAGGTGGCGCTGTTCCCTTCGTTGGCAGCAGCGTCGATGTCGGCGTTTTCGTAGATCTTTTTTGTGGCGCCGCGGCGCGCAATGTTCAGCATGGCGCGCCCCACGCGATCCGTCGTCGTGACATAGCCCGGAGCGACTCGCTTGACCAGCGGCAGCAGCGGGCCAGCCACTGCATACAGCGCGCGATACATCGGCGTACGCGAGACGATGCCCGGCCCCGGCTGAACAAACGCCGGACGAAACGCGCAGACGGTGGCAAAGGGCAGACCGAGGATCGCGTTTTCCGCCTCGCCCTTGACGCGAGCCCACATCGTGCGGCTTGCGGCATCGCTGCCCAAGCCCGATACGAAAATGAAGCACATCCTGGGATTCAGCTCGAAAAGTGCTCGCCCGGCCGCAAGTCCAATGTCGACGGTGACACGGCGGTAGTCCGCCTCTGACATGCCGGTTGACGAGACCCCCAGACAAAAGAAGCAAGCGTCGTAACCAGAAAGGTCCGCCTTCACTGCCGCGTAGTCCAAAAGATCGGCATGCACGAGCTCGCGCAGCTTTTCGTGCGTCTGTCCCGTCGCTTTTCGCCCCACCGCCAGCACGCGCTGCACATCGGCCGCAGCCAAGCACTCGCGCAGAACGCCCTGCCCGATCATTCCCGTGGCACCAAAGAGGATCACGTTCATTGCACGCACCTATATCGCAGAAGAGCGCCTAGCCAGCGACGGCTCGTCGAGATGAAAGCAGCAGCTTGAGGTTGTCCGAAGGTCCTAGTACGGCGTTGCGGCGCTGGTCACGCACCGGCTTTTCCGTGGCCAAGCTGAGCTGTGTGGATCGCACGATCATCGCAAGCACGAGCTTCATCTCGTACAGCGCGAACGAGGCACCGATGCAGCGACGCACGCCGCCGCCAAATGGCATGAATTCAAACGGCGAATACGTGCGATTTAGGAAGCGGTCGGCAATGAAGGCAAACGGCTTGGGATACAGATCCTCGCGCTTGTGAAGACGCAGCGTGCCGATGCTGACCATGACGTCGGGCGGCAGCTCATAGCCCATGAAGTGAAACGGTCGCTGCAAGCGGCGCGGCGGCAAGATCGGCACCACTGGATGCAGACGCAGCGTCTCGTTGCACACCGCGGAAAGCAGCGGCAGCTGCACGATCGCCTCGGCTGCTGGCTGGCTGCCCAGCGCATCGACCTCGGCCCGCACGCGCGCGTACAGCGCAGGATCCGAGAGCAGATAGTAAAGCACCCAGGCCAAGCTGATGGCCGTCGTCTCGTGTCCCGCGAACAGAAGGGTCAGCAGCTCATCGCGTAGCTGCGCATCGCTCATCGCGCTGCCGTCTTCGTAACGGGCCCCCATCAAGCGCGACAGGATGTCGCTGCCCAGCGCTCCATCGCGCGAAAGAACCTGCCGCCGACTGGCGATCTCTTCGTTGAGCATGCGGTCGATCGCGGCACGCGCCCGCTGCAGCCGCGCCCACGGACCATGGCCAAGAAATTCGCGCCGCAGGCCACGGAAAAACACGATCAGCGGCGAAAAGGACGTCACCCACTCAATGACTGCGGCGCGAAACTCGGGCACGCGGGCACGCTCGACACCAAAGATCGTGCGAATGATGACTTCCAGCGAGATCGACTGCATCTGATCTAGCACCGACCAGGTCTCGCCGACGCGCCAGGCTGCGATGTGACGCTCGGCCACCTCGCGCACGGTGTCGCCGTAGGCGCGCATGCGGTCGCCGTGAAAGTGCGGATTGATCAGCTTGCGCTCGCTGCGGTGGCGCTCGCCCACCAGAAACAGCACCGAGTGTTCCCCCAAGATCGGCGTCATGAATTCGGGGTCGGGAACGGCAAACGTATCGGGATCCGCAGTCAAGATCTGCTTGGCGCCTTCGGGCGTGCAGCTAAACACCAGGGGCTTGCCTGCTGACCGATCGGTCACAGGGTCGCCGTACCGACGGACCATGCGCAAAAGCGCAGTGTCTGGATCGAACATCACCCGGAACATCTGCAAAGGCGTCGTGACCGGTCCTGGGGGCAGGCCTGCTGCGGTTGTCATCTGCGCTCCTCGTATCTGGAAGGCTCAGTGTATCGCGTCGCTCACACCAACGGAGCGCGCTTGCCCGCCAAGCAGCCGTCGCCCCCTTGCCATGCACCACCGACCGTCGCCAGCGTCGCGGCCTGCTCGACCACGTCCAGAACCATGCGCTGTGCCGAGCCCGCGTTTTGCTATAGTGCGGCGCAGATGTCCCCTCCCCCGTCGACAGCGACGCCACCTCAGGCGGCAGCGCAGCTCTTGCAGCTTGACGCAGCCAGCTTCCGATATGGCAGCAAGGTGGTGTTGCGCCAGCTCAGTCTGTCGGTGGCTGCGGGAGAAGCCATCTGCCTGCTCGGCGAAAACGGCGCCGGCAAGTCAACGCTCCTCAAGCTCTGTGCCGGCCTTTTGCGGCTCAGTGCGGGGCGCGTGCGCATCGACGGACGCGATCTCGACGGGCAGAATCGCGCTGCCATTGCTCGCTCGGTCGCCTACTTGCCGCAAGAGTGTACGCACGTCTTCCCCTTCACCGCGCTCGAAGTCGTGCTGATGGGCCGCTATGCGCGCTCGCGCACGCCGTTCGAAAGCGCCGACGATCTGCGCGCCGCTGAAGCCGCGATGGTGGCCACCGACGTGGTCAGCCTGCGGCAGCGCCCCTTCAACCAGCTTTCGGGAGGCGAACGCCGCCGCGTGCTCTTGGCGCAGGCGCTGGCCCAGGACACCCCGCTGATCTTGCTCGACGAGCCGACCGCTGGCTTGGATCCCGCGCATGCGCTGGCGTTGGGTCAGGCCATGCATGGCATCTGTGCGCGCGGCAAGGCGCTGGTGTTCGCCACCCACGATCTCAACCTGGCCAGCCGCTTCGCCCAGCGCGCCTTGCTGCTCCACGACGGAGAGCTACGCCTGTCCGGCCCCACCATGCACGTGCTAGAGCAAGCGGGTCCGCTGCTCGGTGTGCAGCTTCACTTCGGCACGCTGCCCAGCGGCCTGCCCTATGTGATCCCGACATGAGCGGCCTGTCTTCCTCACGCCTCGTCGAGCCTCCCGCTGCGTCGACGAGCAGCCAGCGCTTCCGCCGCTTGCTTCTGCTCAGTGCCGCGCTGCTCTTGGTCGTGCTGGCTCTCGCGCCGTTGTTTGGTTCGTCTGATATCAGCGTCCTGCGCAGCCTGTTTGATGCCGCCTTAGCAAAGCAGTCCTGGCAGCACAGTCCAGCCGCCCGCGTGCTGCTGTATGGCCGCATTCCGCGCATCCTTGCTGCGGCTCTGGCTGGTGCCGGCCTGTCCATCGCAGGAGTCGCCTTCCAAGCGCTGCTGCGCAATCCTCTCGCCGACCCGTTTACTCTCGGTGTCTCGTCGGGAAGCTCGCTGGGGGCGGTGCTCGCCATCCGCCTCGGCTGGGAATCGCTGCAGCTTTTCGGGCAGCCTCTCGGAGAGTTCGCGCTTTCGGGCTGCGCTCTGGCTGGTGCCATCGCCGTTGCCGCCCTGGTCTACGTGGTGGGCGAGCGCGGCAGCGCGGGTCCATCGACGCTTCTTTTGTCAGGCGTCACCCTGGCCCTGCTGGCCGGCGCCCTGATCACCGCTGTGCTGTACACCGCCGACTTCGCCGAGACCTATCGCATCGTGCGCTGGCAGATGGGCGACCTCGACGTGATGCGCTACGACTTGGTGCTGCGCATGGCGGTGCCTGTGCTGTTTGCCATGGTGCTCTTGTGGCCCCATGCTCGCGATCTGAATGCGCTGTCGGCGGGCAGCGATGCCGCGGCTGGTCTTGGTGTCGATGTGCGACGGGCGACGCGCGTCGTCTATCTGGCGGCGTCGCTCGCAGTGGCGGCTGTCGTCTCGGTGGCAGGCCCCATCGGCTTTGTCGGGCTGCTGGTGCCACACACGCTGCGCGCCTTGGTCGGCGCTGATCACCGTCTGCTCCTGCCGACGTCGGCGCTGTGCGGCGCCAGCTTCCTGGTGCTGTGCGACACGCTGGCCCAGGTAATGTTCCGCCCGGCCGTGTTGCCCGTCGGAGTGCTAACAGCCAGCATCGGCGCCCCCTTCTTTGTCGCCCTTTTGCTGTCGCGCAATCTGCGCCGTCGTTTATGGGGATAACTTACTTATCAACATATAGCGGCCTATCCTAAAATGGATTGCGCAGCGTTCGATTGATCTTTTCCTGCGTATCTGCATCAGCTTCTGTCGATAAGCGGCGGCAGAATTCGCTGGTCTCGCCCGCGCCGCAGCGCCGCTTCTGCTTGCGACAGTCGGTGACCACCTGGGCTTGCTCGTATCGCGACGGGCTGCTGTCCAGACTGCGGAAGGCCTTAGCTGCGTCGGCAAGCTGACCAGTCCGACAGGCGGCACGGCCGATCAAGAGCCAGCTCCTTTGCGTCTCAGACACCGAAAGCTCGCCGCTTGCCACCGCCGACTTCAGCCCGCGCAGCGCCTGCTCGTACTGGCCGTGCTCATAGCTCGCCTCAGCGCGCAGAAATGGGCTCAGGCCGTCGCTGCCGTCTGACTCCCCTGACGAAAGCGAGCCTCCCGACTTACGGCCACGCCGCCCCTTTTCGACCTTGTCCGCCCTGTCCGTCTTGTCCGTCTTGTCCGTCTTGTCCGTCTTGTCCGTCTTGTCCGTCTTGTCCGTCTT
>CAZKOY010000040.1:0-17908 GCA_964554495.1 uncultured Myxococcales bacterium | reverse complement strand
GTCTTTCGCGGCGCGCACTCCGCCGAGCTTGCCGCTGGGCTTGCTGGGCCGGGGCTCTGCCTCGCGCTCCGATGCTTTCTCGGTATCGCCGCCTGCCTCGGTCGCAGATGGACGCGACGCGGTCTCGGCCGCCGCCGGGCCCGCTCCTTCAGCGTTGCCTTCCGCCGCCTGCGCCTTGCGGGCTCCAGCCGTTGTTGCACCGGCATGCAAGGACGCCGCCTCACCGCCACGACGCGGCCACAGCACACTGAGTATGCCCAGCGCCAACAGCGCAACGGCCACCGCCGCCACCAGCACGCGCCCAGCCAGCCGCTGCGGCGTCTGCACATCCAGTGGGCCGCGCTGCTCAACCCCCGTAAGCGGCGTGCGCATGGCCGGCACCAGGCCTTGCCGAGACGGACGCTTGACCGAGCTCGGAGCCGGCAGCGCGTCGAGGGCCGCCAAGAGCTCCGCCATGTTGGGCCGCTCGCTCGCCGCCTTGGACAGCAAGCGATGGATCAGCTCGGCAAATTCCGGGGACACGTCCGGCCTTCTTTTCAGCAGCCAAGTCGGCTCTGCATGCAAATGCTGATACAGAATCTCAACGAATCCACCGTGCAGTGGCCCTTTGTCATCTGCATCGACTCGTTGTTTCGCCACAAATGGCGGAGCGCCACACAGCATTTCATAAAAAATCACACCGAGCGCATATGCATCTGTCTTTTCGTCACTATTTTTTGCATTGCTACATTGCTCGGGAGACATATAACTTGGTGTGCCAATCAGCATCCCGGTTGCTGTCATTTGGACGGGATCTGCACCATCTTGTGGCCGAACGATGCGGGCAATACCAAAGTCCAAAACCTTGATGCGCTCGCCACCGGGGATATCGGGATCGGCGGTCAGCATCAGGTTATCGGGCTTCAGATCGCGGTGGACCACACCGACCTGGTGTACCGCAGCCAGAGCCGATGCAATCTGTCGCCCCCAGCGCACGACTTCCTCTTCGCTGCAGCCGCTGCGCATGCGCTCGCGCAGCGACTGGCCGGCGACGAATTCCATGCACAGATAGGCCTCGCCGCTCGGCAGGTAGCCGTGGTCAAAGATCTTCACGATCCCAGGGTGGCTGACGCTGTTCGCGATCTGCGCTTCATTGATAAAGCGCATGATGACCTGCACATTATTAGCATATTCTGCTTTTAATATTTTGATCGCGATTCGATTCTTGATCTTGTCATCGAATGCTTCATATACCGCGCCCATGCCGCCCTGTCCCAACTGGCGCGAAATGCGATATTTGCCGACCGTCTCCATCGCAACTTCCTCTGGCTGAGTCGACCCCGCGACGAGAAGCCGCTTGCCCCCCAGCGCGGACGACGTTCAAAGCGATGCACAGCAAGCGCTGCGCCACCGAGCGCCGCCACCGTTCGCCCGCCGCGGGCCAGCCTCGGTCCGATGCCGCGTAAATGAGCCACAGCCGAGACGACGCGACGGGCCCAGGCCCAGGCCCAGGCCACACTGGGCGCCCATGGGGGCCCACGTACCCATCAGGCTGTGATTTCCGACGAAGCGGACAGCGTCCCCAGCCCCCCGGCCCCCCAGCGGCCGCCGGCCGGGACCGCGCCGCCCGCGCTTGGGCATTGTGTCTGGGCCGGTGCCGCGGTAGGGTCCGCGAGCTTATGCGCTGTCTGTCGCCGGTATTTCTTGAGTCCGGCTTCAGACGTTTCCGAAGGAGTCGAGATAGATGCCCGCCCAAGCCGCCCGCAGCAAGAACCTAGATGCCATTGTCAGCGACGAAGCGTTCCTCTGGGGGGACGATGTCCTAGAGGCCTATCACCTGCCCGCCGAAGCCGATATGCACCGGCAGTGGTCGACGCAGATCTGGCCGCTCTTGTCGAAGTACGACATCGACTACAGCCACTCGGTGGATCTGGCCTGCGGCCACGGTCGCAACACGGCCATGCTGAGCCCTCTTTCGCAGAAGGTCACGCTGGTCGACGTCAACGGCGAGAACATTGAGTTCTGCAAGAAGCGCTTTCGCGGCGACCGCTTTGCCTTCGTCAAGACCAGCGGCTACGACCTGTCTGACATCAGCGACGTCTCGGTCAGCTTCGTCTATTCGTTCGACGCCATGGTTCACTTCGACCTGGCGATCGTCCAGGCCTATGTCAAAGAGTTCGCGCGCATCCTGCGCCCCGGCGGCTATGGCTTCATCCACCACTCGAACTGTCTGGAAGCCTTTGGCAAAGACTTCCGTGATGTCCAAGGCTGGCGCAACTTCAACTCGCGCGAGATCTTTGCTCGCATGTGCGAGCGCTTCGGCATGCAGGTCGTCGAGCAGCAGCTCCTCGACTGGGGGCCCAAGGACCACGACTGCTTCACTGTGTTCCGCAAGCCCGTCGAGCCGGTGACGATCACGCCCGAGCTCGTCGAGCGCTACTGGCAGGCGGTCGTCGACGGAGCCCGCGCAAGCGCGCTGCAGCAGACGGCCGCGCTGACGCAAGCCCTCAAGGCCTCGCAGGACCGCGCTAGCGAGCTGGAAACCCGCCTCGGCTGTTCGTCCAGTCAAGATCAAGGCGCCGCGGATCCCATGCAGCAGATCGAAGCCCAGCTGCAGCAGCGCCTCGGCTGGCTGGGCCTGCAAATCGGCGGCGCACTCCGCATCGCCAAGCAACAAGCCCAACTCCTGCGCAGCCAGCTCTCATCCCGCAGCGGCTCTTAGCCACGAACCAAGAGCTTCCGCCCAACCCTGCCAAGTCCCCCGACGCGCAGCAGCCAGCGACAGCGTGCGATGCTGCGCCCGCCCACCCGCGCTCAAACCAGTGCGTTGATCCGCTTCGCTATCAATGATGCCCACCTTGGGTCAATTTCCATCGCGATCGTCCGGCGTTTGAGTGTAAGGGCGGCAATCGCGGTGCTGCCCGAGCCTGCGTGGCAATCAAGGACGATGTCGCCGGGCCGCGTCGTCGCTTCGATAGCGTGTTCTAACAGAGCCGCTGGTTTTTCGGCTGGATGCTTCCCCTTGTACGGGCGAACAGATGGAAATGTCCATATGTCGGTGAATTCTTTCGATGCGTCCATATTAAAGACGCGTACAGCATCCTCGTATTGTGGCAGTTCGAAATCGATATTCCCAGTACCGATGAACGCAGCACACATCCGCTCGTATTGCTCTCGACTCGGCGTGTTTCTTCCGGTTTCCCAGTTCGACACGGCACCGCCATGGTTCACCTTGCCATAGGCCCCAATTAGCTCTGTCAGCAGATGCTGTGACAACCCGGACTGCAGACGGACCTCCCGCAAGAATTGAGCGAAAGGCGAGCGCCCCAGGTTGCCATCTACCGCTGGCTCGGCGAACAAAATCCGCTCAGAATGCGGATACCATTGGCGCAGTGCTTCTTTCTTCATCTTGCCCTTCCAGCCATCAAATCCTGGGTCGTTGGGCTTCGTCCATACGACGTGCGAAAGGACGTTGAAATGAGACGAAAAAAGCACTTCTAGGCGAGCTGCCATGGAAGAATCGCAAAAGCAAAATAATGAACCATTCGTCTTCAGAACACGGCGCCATTCGAATGCGTATTGAGCCATCCAGTCTAGGTACTGCTGATCGGTATCAAACGCTGTATCACCGTGGATATTGCCTTTCTTTGTCGCGTGATACGGCGGGTCATCGAGGATAAGCGAGACCGAGTGGGCGGGAAGCCGTCGCAGCAGCGCCAAGGAGTCGCCATCGGCCACCAGGGTATCTGCAGCGACGTGCCGAAGGTGAGGGGCCAATGCGCGCTTGATCTCGTCGAACTGTGCTTCCCGCGAGCCTGTCTCGACGCGGTACCAGGGGAGCTTCCCGTCGGTAGAAAGACTCTCGGCGCTCTTCTTCGCCACGCGGGGAGCGGGGAGCAAGGGGGCCACGGCTTGCGCAGAAGAGGCTCTGTCGAAGAGATCCAGATCGTGGGATTGTTGGCTCATAAACTGGCTCGATGCAGCCTATACGTCTACAGTCGATAAGTAGCAAGTCCGAGTGAGAATCGCAGACACGCGGGGCCGTGGGTTATCGGGTGGCGCTGGCAGATGGATCGCTGGGCGTGTGTAGCCTGCAATCGCTGGTCTGGCGGGCCCACGCTTCGTCGGGTACGGGCTCGACATCGCCGCCGCGGGCTGTCGACGGTTTGATAGGATGCGGCCATGTCCGTTTCCGATGAAGCCAGCGCTGCGGCGCAGCGTCCGTCCCCCCCAAGTCCCGAGGCTGATCCCGTTTCAGGTAACGGCACGCAGGCTGTGCAGGCGCCCAGCACGACCTCTCTGCCGCCGTCGATCGTGATCGAGGTCGAAGACGACCGCACGTCGATGCTGCCCGAGGGCATCCGCCACGCTTTTATCGATCACCTGCGCTACACGATTGGCAAAGACGATCGCCACGCAACTCCGCACGATCGCTTTCTGGCGCTGTCCTTGACCGCGCGCGACCGCATGACGGCGCGCTGGATTCGCACGCAGGAAGCCTATCGCGCCGACGATGCCAAGCGCGTGTACTACCTGTCAGCAGAGTTTCTGCTGGGCCGAGCGCTGCGCAACAACCTGTTCAACCTGGGCATGCTGGATCAGACCGAGACGGTGCTGCGCCAGATGGGGCTAGCGCTGGGCGATATCCTGGAACAAGAGCGCGACGCGGGCCTAGGCAACGGCGGCTTGGGACGCCTCGCGGCCTGCTACCTGGACAGCATGGCGACGCTTTCGATCCCTGGCTATGGCTACGGCATTCGCTATGAGTTCGGCATCTTCGATCAGGTGATCCGCAACGGCGCGCAGATCGAGCGACCAGAAGAGTGGCTGCGCATGGGCAACCCCTGGGAAGTGCCGCGGCCGGAATACACGCAGCACGTCCACTTCTATGGCCACACCGAGACGGTGCAGAATGGCGACGGGCAGCCGCGCGTGCGCTGGGTCGAAACGACGAGCGTGCTAGGCGTGCCGTACGACATGCCGATCGCGGGCTTCGGCAGCGGCAACGTCAACACGCTGCGCCTGTGGAGCGCGCGGGCCAGCGAAGAGTTCGATCTGTCGGTATTCAACGCGGGCGACTACGAGCGCGCCGTGTTCGACAAGAACGCCAGCGAGAGCATCAGCAAGGTGCTGTATCCCAACGACCTGATGATCGTCGGCAAAGAGCTGCGCCTAAAGCAGCAGTACTTCTTTGTTGCGTGCTCGATCGCCGATCTTTTGCGGCGCCATCTCGCCGATGCCGGCGCGCAACAAGATCGCGTCGCGCTGCTGGCGCGCCTGCGTGCCCTGCCGGACAAGGCGGCGATTCAGCTCAACGACACGCACCCAGCGATCGCGATACCCGAGCTCATGCGACTTTTGGTCGACGTGTACGGCCTGCCCTGGGACGAAGCGTGGGAGATCACAACGGCTTGCATCGCGTACACCAATCACACGCTGTTGCCCGAGGCGCTAGAGCACTGGAGCGTCGAGCTTCTGGGGCGGCTTCTGCCGCGTCACCTGCAGATCATCTATGAGATCAACCATCGTTTTCTGCGCCAGGTGTGGACGGCTAGCCCGACGGATCCCGGACGCATGGAGCGCATGTCGCTGATCCAAGAACGGCCCTACAAGTCGGTGCGCATGGCGTATCTAGCGACGGTGGGTTCGCACTCGGTAAACGGCGTGGCTGCGCTGCACAGCCAGCTTCTGAAGCAGTCTCTGCTGCCAGAATTCGCGCAGCTTTATCCCGAGCGCTTTACCAACATCACAAACGGCGTAACGCCGCGCCGCTGGTTGATGCAGTGCAACCCATCGCTGTCGCGCGCCATCAGTCGACGCATCGGCACTAGCTGGCAGCGCGACCTGGAACAGCTTTCCAAGCTGGCCGAGTTCGCCGACGATCCCAGCCTGCACAGCGAGTTCTTTGCCATCAAGCTGGAACACAAACGGGCGCTCTCGGCGTACATCAGGCAGCACAATCATGTCTCAGTCGATCCGACGGGGCTGTTCGACGTGCAGATCAAGCGCCTGCACGAGTACAAGCGACAGCTTCTAAATGTGCTGCACCTCATTGCGCTCTACCAGCAGATCAAAGCTGGAGCGAACGAAAAGGGCAGCCTGCCACCCATTCGCCGGGTTGCGCTGTTCGGGGCCAAGGCCGCGCCAGGCTATACGCGGGCCAAGCTGATCATCCGCTTGATCAACGCGGTGGCCGACGTCGTAAATCGTGACCGCCATGTGGCCGATGCGCTGAAGGTCGTGTTCCTCGCCAACTATCGCGTGTCGCTCGCCGAGCGCATCATTCCCGCCGCGGATCTCAGCGAGCAGATCTCGACAGCGGGCCTTGAGGCGTCGGGTACCGGCAACATGAAGCTGTCGATGAACGGCGCTCTGACCATCGGCACGCTGGACGGTGCCAACATCGAGATCCGCGAGCGCGTCGGGGCCGACAACTTCTTTCTGTTTGGCCTGACCGCCGATCAAGTGGCAGCTCGCCGACCGCACTACAACCCATGGGACAGCTATCGCCAAAGCCCGATGCTGCGCGGCGCGGTCGATCTGATTCGCTCGGGCTTCTTTTCGTACGACGACCCGGCGCGCTTCCACCCTCTTTTGGACGCGCTGCTGCCGCCAGGAACGGAAGCAGGCATCGCCGGAGTCACGCACGCCGGTCAGCCGCTCGGTGACGAGTTCTTCGTCCTAGCCGACTTCGATGCCTACGCCGCCTGCCAGGCTCGCGTCGCTGAAACCTGGCGTGAGCCTGCGCGCTGGGCCCGCATGGCCATCCTCAACATCGCCCACGTCGGCCACTTTTCGTCGGACCGCTCGATCCGCGAGTACGCCGAGCGCATCTGGCGCGTACGCAGCGTGCCCGTCTAGCCGACGGGATGAAGCGATCTACGGTGCGTAGGCAGCGGCCTTGGCTGCGATCGTGTCGATGAGGTCACCCTCGGTGAACTGCACATCAAGGACGTGCGTGCCATTTGTGCTCGACAGGATCAGGCTAGAGAAATCGAGCGGGTTCTGTCGCGCATCGCCGACTTCAGCGGCCAGCGAGATCTCCATTCCTTTCATGTCACCTTGGCTGACGCAGCGCGCCTTGTACATGCGGCGATACAAGACGTAGGGCGCTTGGCTGGCGATGCTAGCGGGGAACTTGCCGCCGCTGTCCAAGTCCGACGGAAAGAACGATCGCGAGAGCGTGGTCTGCGCAAGCGCTGGATCCGGTGGCAGCGTGCAGACGCCTGCCGCCCCCTCGCGATACTCGCCGGCATCCGTTGGAAACTGGTTCCCCGCAGCGTACGTGCGATAGCCCATGACGCAGCCGATCTCAGACTTCGTTTTGCAGACTGGGATGTTCTTGAAGCTGCCCCCTGTGCTGCCCGCAGCGTCGGTGCCAATCAGCCAGCCAATCGGCAGAGCAGCAACGAGCCGGGAGCGCACCGCCGGATCCGTCTCGATGCGCTCGCGCACTAGGCGGCTTGTGATCTGCGCGCCCTGCGAGTGGCCATAGATCACAAAACCACGCCCCTGGTTATCGTTTTGCAGGTACTGCTCGAACGCGCGGCGGACGTCGTCATACGCGACATCGAAGCACAGCGAGCGCTCGTCGTCAGACGACAGATAGGTCCCGATCGTCACCTGGCGATAAAGGGGCGCAAAGACGCGGCAGACCTCAGAAAGCCTCGCCGCTTGGATACCGATGGTCTTATACGGGGCCGTCTTGTCCTGGATGTCCTGATGCAGACCCGGAAGCGGATTTAGATCAACGGTCGGATAGATATAGAAGCAGTCGATCTTGGGAGACGCAGCCGGCTGATGCTGGACGATCTCGGTCAGCCCGTTGGGCAGCACCTCGACGGCCGTGAGGTTGCCATCACAGGCATCTCCGCTGACATCGGGACGACACGCCCAGCTCGCCTTGTCGGCGTAGTTTGGCGAGGCGGAAAGGGGCGTGCAGCGCTTCCGAACATCGCATCCGGGAAGTGCGCTCGCGAACGCAAGCCCAAGCGGAAAGAAAAGCAGAGCCGTACGAGGGAACGTAAGAACGCTGTGCATGCTTCGCCCATGTTACGGCAAGTTGCCCGGCCCGCGTCGCCACGGGCAGCAGCGACGGAGATTTTCACAGCCGACGCTGCACGAAGCGAAACGGCCGCGCGACACGGCCCATCCCAGGGTTGCCCCATGCTCTGCCCTTCATGCTCTGCCTGCGCGCAACTAAGCTGCCGCAACCACACAGATTCTGGTTGTTTCGAACGCAGGACCGGGATAGCATCTGCGGACGACCGAGCTGTGCATGCTACTCGGCTTGGTTCTAGGCAGTCGGTGTGGCTGACAACGCAGCCTATTCGCATCGTCGATTCAGGAGAGCCGCTACATGGAGGAGAGCCGATTCTTCGAGCTAGACGCCAAGCTGGAAACCCTCCGTGGGCGTCGGCAAGCTGAGGACCCTCGCATCATCGACGCATTCCACGAAAAGATCGACATTGGCTGGATCTATCACGACAACGCGCTGGAAGGCGTCGTGCTCTCGTACAACGAGATCCGCGACGCGCTCGATCGCAAGATCATCTCGGACGTCAGTCTGGTGAATCTGTACGAAGAGATTCGCAACCACAAGGCGGCCATCGACTTCGTCAAGGAAGAGGCAGCCAAGCAGGCCTTGATCAAGAAAAAGGCGGGCTTGGTCACGCTGGAGCTGATCAAACAGATCCACGAGATCCTGACGCCTGAAGACAAGTCCAAGGGCAACCCGTACCGCAAAGACAACCCGCTGCACCGTGCCTACTATCACGAGATCGCGACGCCGGACAAAATCCCCCTGCGTATGCGCAAGCTCTGCGAGTGGCTCGACGAGGAAGAGGTCGAGCAGCAGCACCCGCTGATCCGCGCCGCGGGCCTGCACTATCGCTTGATGTCGATCTATCCGTGGACCAAGAACAGCGGCAAGGTCGGTCGACTGCTCATGAACTTGAGCCTCTTGCGCGACGGCTACCCGCCGGCCATCGTCCACAGCATCGAGCGGCAGCGCTACTACGATGCTCTGCGGCTTGAAAACCATCAGCTCGCGGGCCTGTTGCTGGAATCGCTGACCACCTATACCGGCACGGCGAACCGCTTCTTCGACGAGCTCGACGAGCTTCGCCGCGGCAACAAAGAAGCGATGTAACGGGCACGCGCTGCCGTCGGCCCCGCGTACGCACCGCTCCCCTCCTCTGTTTCTGCTCGCAGCCGATGCCGCTGCACCGCTACGTCCCCACAGCTACGCCAGATGAAATCGTTGGTGACGGCCAGCCAGCCGCACCCACGCCGGACCTGATTTTGGTTTTCACGTCGGCGCGAAGCGCGTAGGCTCGTCGAAAACTAGCGTAGTGATATGGCAGACACGCAATCGAAGTTCTTACGTTCGGTGTTTCGCGCGGTGGTGCGCTTCCGCTGGCTGGTGGTGGCGATCTATGCGCTGCTTCTGGGCCCCGCGGTGTACTTCGCGATCCAAGTGCCGCAGGACAACGCACCGGATCGCCTGATTTTAGAGAGCGACGACGACTATCGCGCGACGCGACAGTTCGAGGGCGTCTTTGGATCGGCCGAGTACGTCATCTTGTGGGCCGAAGCCGACGATCCATTCGCGCCAGACGTGCTGCGCCGCCTGATCGATCTGGAAGCCAGCCTGGCCAAGATCGACCGCGTCTCGACGAACTCGGCGCTGGGCATCTTCCGTCGGGCCAAAGCTGGCTTTGAGCCCACGCCCGAGACCGCAGCCGCGTTCAAGAAGTTCGCCCTGGGCAGCGAGATCTTCAAGCGTCAGGGCTTGGTCGGCGAGCACTTCCTGAGCATCCCGGTGGTGCTGGCCAACCAGAGCGCCAACGATCGCCGCCTGCTTTTGGAACAGGTCGATGCCGTGCTGGCCCCCATCGAAAAAAGCCCGGCACCACTTCTGCGGCTGCGCAAGGTCGGTCAGTCGTACGTGCATGCCTATCTGGATCGCGACACGCGCGAGACAGGCATGCGTTACTTCCCGCTGTTCTTCCTGTTTGTCATCGTGCTCAACGTCGCGCTGTACCGATCGTGGCGAGCGCTCTTGGCGTTTGTCGTTACGCTGGGTGCCTCGGCCGCGCTCACCGTCGGCTTCGTCGGACTGACCGGAGGCGTGTTCACCATCGTGTCGCAGGTGGTGCCGATGACCATCCTCATCACCTGCACGGCAACGCTGGTGTACCTGCACTCGCGCTTCGTCGATCAGCCAGAAGGCACGACGGTCGACGAGCACCAGATCTTTGCATTGTGCAATAAGTTCCTAGCTTGTACCGCGTCGATCTTTGCTGCGGCCGTGGGCTTCGCAGCGCTGGCCGTATCCAAGATTCGCCCGATCCGCGAGATGGGTCTGTGGGTCGCAGTCGGCCTGTTTCTGACGTGGCTGGCCGTCTTTACGCTGTTCCCGGCGCTGCAGAAGATCCTCAAGACGCCGACGCAGCAAGAAAAGAAGATCGGCGCCAAGTGGTACCTGGATCTGGTCACGTTCCTGCCGCGCTTTACGTACCGCTATCGCTGGCTGCTGGTCCTGGGCTCGCTGGCCCTGTCGGCGGCAGGTGCGGTCGCGCTGTTTGGGCTGAAGCCGGCGGGTATCTCGCCGATGTACTTGCAGACAAATCCCGTCGAGTACATCCCGCATGACTCGGACCTGTACAAGAACACCAAAGAGCTCGGCAAGCAGCTAGGCGGCCTGTCCGTGACGACGCTGTGGCTGCGTCCGACCGAGGAAGCGCAGCAGGCCAAGCGCACGCTGGGCGCGGTCAGCAAGAAAGAAATGCTGCGCGCACTCGACGATCTGCACACAGCGATCGACCGCATGCCGGGCGTGGGCAGCGTCACCAGCTTGGTCACGATCTTGCGCACGCTGCGCTACGTCGCGGGCAAGCCCGACGCGCTGCCGACGGACGACGACGCGCTGGAAAAGATCAGCGATGACTTCGAGCTCATGCTGCCGCGCGAGCCGATGATGGAAAAGTTCGTCGACAAGGGCAACCTGTCGCAGACGTACCTGGCGGTGGTGACAGCGGCTGACGACTACGAGAGCTTTACGGCGCTCAACGCGCGCTTGCTCAAGACGTTCGACGAGGTCAAAGCGCGACACCCGATCTTTTCCGACTACACCATCCGTGCCGTGGGTCTAGCGCCGCTGCAGGCAAAGATCTCGCACCACATGGTACCGACGCTGGTCGAGAGCTTTGAGCTCACGGTCGCCATCATCTTCATCACCTTCTTGCTGGTGTTCCGATCCGGCATCGCTCGCATCATGGCGATGATCCCGTCGTTCTTCGCAATCCTGGTGATGTTCTTGATCATGCGCGGCACTGGCATCTTCCTAAACGTCGCGACGATCCTCATTGCGACGACAGTGCTCGGTACGTCTGAGAACGACCAGATTCACTTTTTCTATCACTTCCAAGAAGGTCGAAAAGACGGCACGGTCGAGCAGGCGCTGCGTCACACACTCTTGGTGTCGGGGCGCGCGATCTTGTTCGCGACGCTCATCAACGCGGGAGGCTTCCTAGCCTTTGCGCTGGCGACGCTGCCACCGATTCGTCAGTTCGGTATTTTGTCTTCGCTGGCGTTTGTGCTGTCGATGATCGCCGACTTCACTGCGCTTCCTGCCTCGCTGTGGCTGCTGTTCCGCAAGAAGCCCGACGAGCCCACAGCCAGCGAGCCGACCACGAGTGCCAGTTAAGAGCCGCGGTCGCTTCGGCGCAGGGTCACTGCGCCAGTCGATCGACGGATCGACGTGCAAGACTTCTTCGCGCGTCCTCGCTGCGCGACGTCAGCCGTGCGACAGCGCCTGCGCCTCGGTGAGGATCTGCTGCGCGAGCGGGCCTTTTACCTTGGCGATGTCGTCTTGGTACTTGAGCACCGCGCCGAGCGTGCTGTGCAGCGTCGGGCCGTCTAGCTGCGTGCGGTGAAGCGAAAGCAGGGCCTGCACCCAGTCTAGGGTCTCGGCCACGCCGGGCGGCTTGAACAGATCGGCACTGCGCAGACGCTGCACCACGGACACCACCTGCTGACTTAAGCGCTCACCTGCCTCGGGCACTCGCTCGCGCACGATGGCTAGCTCGCGCTCGGCGCTGGGATAGCCCAGAAAGTGATACAGGCAGCGGCGCTTAAGCGCGTCGTGGATCTCGCGCGTGCGATTCGAGGTCAGGATCGTGATCGGCGGTCGCTCGGCGCGCAGCGTACCTAGCTCGGGAATCGTCACCTGAAAGTCGGACAGGATTTCGAGCAGAAAGGCCTCGAAGGGCTCATCCGCGCGATCGACCTCGTCAATCAGCAAGACGGGCGGGCCACTCTCGGTGGCGGAGGCGGGCTCTAGCGCCTGCAGCAGGGGGCGCTTCACCAGATAGCGCGGCGAAAACAGATCGGCGCTGATGCGATCGCGATCGTGCTCGCCCGTGGCTTCTGCCAAGCGAATCGCCAACATCTGCCGCGCATAGTCCCACTCGTACAGCGCCGCCGCGACATCCAGCCCCTCGTAACACTGCAGGCGGATCAAGCGGCGACCAAGGACCTGGGCCAGCACCTTTCCGACTTCGGTCTTGCCCACGCCGGCCTCGCCTTCCAGAAGCAGGGGCCGCCCCAAACGCAGCGCCAAGAAGATCACGGTCGCAAGATCGCGATCCGCCACATAGCGACCTTCGGCCAGCAGAGCGACGACCTCATCGACGGACTGCGGCGTATCGCGGGAAGTCATGCGCCGTACGCTACAGGCACGCCGCGACCGCGCGCTTGGCCAAGACCGCGATCAGGTGCTTGCGATAGGCGCCGCTGGCTTCCGCGGTGTTGTTCAGGTCGTCGGCGCGCACGCCCAGGTTTTCCCCCAGCGCCCCGATGGCAGCGACGCTGAAGCTCTGACCCAGCGCCGTTTCCAGCGTCGCTGCGCGAAAGGCATAGGGCCCCGCGCCCGTCACCGCCACACGCACGCCGTCTGCGGTCTTGGCCACCATCACGCCGACCAGCGCGTACTTCGATGCGTGGCTGCCAAACTTGGCATAGGCGCAACGCATCGGAACTGGGAAGCGCACTGCGGTGATGACTTCGTCAGGCTGCAGCGCCGTCTCGAACAGCCCGGTAAAGAAGTCATCAGCAGCGATCGAGCGGCGGTCGGTCTGCACCGTCGCATTCAGCGCCACGATGGCCGCGGGATAATCAGCCGCCGGATCGGCGTGCGCCAGCGAGCCACCGAGCGTGCCGCGGTTTCTCACCTGAGCATCCCCGATGTGCTCGGCCAAGCGCGCGAGGCCGGGAATCGTGCGATTTACCTCGGGCGACTGGGCGACCTCGGCATGGCGCATGCCCGCACCGATGATCAGCGTGTTGCCCTCGACGCGGATGCCGCGAAGTTCAGCGATGCCGGACAGCGAGATCAGGTCGCTAGGGTCCGCCATGTCCAGCTTGAGGACTGGCAGCAGGCTCTGTCCGCCTGCCAAGAACTTGCCGCCGCTGTGCTTGCGAAGAAGGCTCACGGCCTCGGCCACCGACGCCGGACGATGGAAGTTGAAGTCACGCATGGTTCGTTCTCCCTGGTCGTTTCCGGTTCCGGTTAGTGTTGCGCCTTGGCCTTGGCGTCCTGGATCGCGCGCCAGATCTTTTCTGGCGTCGCCGGCATGCTGATGTCGCGCACGCCCAGCGGCGAAAGCGCATCGAGCACGGCGTTGATCACGGCTGGCGGTACTCCGATAGCACCGACCTCGCCAACGCCTTTGGCGCCCAGCGGATTGTGTGTACACGCGGTGACGTGGTTTCCGACTTTGAAGAAGGGGAAGTCCGCGGCGCGCGGCATGCCGTAGTTCAAGTAAGAGCCGGTCAAAAGCTGCCCGCTCTCGTCGTACTGCGCCTCTTCAAACAGCGCCTGACCAATGCCTTGCGCCAAGCCGCCGTGCATCTGTCCGTCGACGATCAGCGGATTTATCACCTTGCCGACATCATCGGCGGCCACGACGTTTTCCAGCGTGACGACACCGGTCTCGGGATCAATCTCGACCTCGATGGCGTGGCAGCCCGCCGGGAAGGTGAAGTTCTTGGGGTCGTAAAAAGCCGACTCTTCCAAGCCCGGCTCGACCTTGTCGATCGGGTAGTTGTGCGGCACATAGGCGGTGAAGGCAACCTCGCCGATGGTCTTTTGGCGGTTGGTCCCGACGACGGTGAACGCGCCGTTCTTAAATTCGATGTCGGCTTCCGCGGCTTCCAAAAGGTGCGCGGCGATCTTTTTGCCCTTGGCGATGATCTTGTCGGTGGCCTTGACAATCGCCGATCCCCCGACGGCCAGCGACCGCGATCCATACGTGCCCATGCCAAACGGAATGCGCGCGGTGTCGCCGTGAACGACCTCGACCGAGTCAACGGGAACACCAAGCTGCTCGGCGACAAGCTGGGCGAACGTTGTCTCGTGCCCTTGGCCGTGGCTGTGTGTGCCGGTAAAGACCGTCACGCTGCCCGTCGGGTGCATGCGCACCGTCGCCGATTCATACAGGCCCGCCCGTGCCCCCAAGGCCCCGGCCACAGCCGACGGCGCGATGCCACAGGCTTCGACATACGTCGAAAAGCCGATGCCACGCAGCTTGCCGCGCGCTTGCGATGCCTCGCGGCGCGCCGGGAACCCGGCATAGTCAACGGCTGAAAGCGCCATATCAAGCGTCGCATGGTAGTCACCCGAATCGTATTCCAGGGCGACCGGCGTCTTGTACGGAAACTGCGTGATGAAGTTCTTGCGGCGGATCTCCAGGCGATCCATGCCGAGCGCGTTCGCCGCTTTGTCGACCAAGCGCTCCAAAAGATACGCGGCCTCGGGGCGACCGGCGCCGCGATAGGCGTCGACGGGCACGGTGTTGGTGAAGATCGACTTCACTTCGACATAGATCGCCGGCGTGGTGTAGCAGCCAGCCATCAGCGTCGCCGAAAGATAGGTCGGCACCGACGAAGCAAACGTGCTCAGGTACGCGCCCAGGTTGGCCTGGCTCTGCACATGCAGCCCCAAAAAGCGGCCGTCTTTGTCGACGCCCAAGCGGGCCCGCATGTGGACATCGCGGCCGTGCGCATCGCTCATAAACGACTCGGATCGCTCGGCCGTCCATTTGATCGGGCGACCGACTTTGCGCGCCGCCCAGACCACCAGCGCCTCTTCGGCGTAGTGGAAGATCTTGGATCCAAAGCCGCCGCCGACATCCGGGGCGACGACGCGCAGGCGATGCTCGGGCAGGCCCAGCACGAACGCGCCGAGCAGCAGGCGAATCAAGTGCGGGTTTTGGCTGGATGTGTACAGCGTGTAGCTATCGGTGCCGCTCTCGTACTGGCCAATGGCCGAACGAGGCTCGATGGCGTTGGGGATCAGGCGGTTGTGATAGACGTCGATCTCGACGATCTTATGCGCGGCCTTCAGCGCTTGCTCCGTCGCTGTGGGCTCGCCCAAGTGCCAGTCATAACAGACGTTGCCGGGCGCCTGATCCCAGACCTGCGGCGCGCCCGCAGCTTGTGCCGCAGCCAGCGAAGCCACGGCTGGCAAGGGCTCGTACTCGACTTCGATCAGCGACAGCGCAGCGCGTGCCTGGGCCCGCGTCTCGGCCACCACCAGCGCGACCTGATCGCCGACATGCCGAACGCGATCAGCGACGAGGATCGGGTGCGGCGGCTCGACCATATTCGAGCCATCTTTGTTCTTTACCAGCCAGCCGCAGGGCAGCCCACCCACTTTGTCTGCCGCAACATCCTGGCCGGTAAAGATCGCGATCACGCCCGGTGCCTGGCGCGCCGCCGTCGTGTCGATCGACTGGATGCGAGCATGCGCATGCGGTGACCGCAAGATCGCAGCGTGCGTCATGCCGGGAAGGACGATGTCGTCGGTGTAGCGGCCCTGGCCGGTGATAAAGCGGCGGTCTTCGCGGCGCACAAGCGGCTGGCCAAGCGGTCCCTGTGGGGTCGGCGTCGTCGTGGTGCTCATGACTAGCCCTCCTTCGGCTGCGCCATGCGGTCGCGGCAGCTCAGCACGGCCTTGACGATGTTGTGGTAGCCGGTGCAGCGGCAGATGTTGCCCTCCAGCCACTCGCGCACTTCCCGCTCATCGGCCTTGGGGTTCTGCTTCAGGCAGTCGACGGCGGACAGGATCATGCCGGGCGTGCAGAAGCCACACTGCAGGCCGTGGCAGCTCTGAAACGCCTCTTGCATGGGGTGCAGGCGCCCGCCCTGGGCTAGGCCTTCGATGGTGGTGACCTCGGTCCCGGCGGCCTCAGCGGCGAGCATGGTGCAGGCCTTGATCGATCGACCGTCGACAAAGACGGTGCAGGAACCGCACTGGCTGGTGTCGCAGCCGACGTGCGTCCCGGTAAGCTGTAGCTGCTCGCGCAGTAGCTCGACCAAGAGCGTGCGCGGCGCGGCTTCCACCGTCACCTGCTTCCCGTTGACCTTCAGCGTGATGGCACCCATTCGACCTCCCGTGGCAGCGAGCAAGACTGTGGGGAATTGTGAAGTGGGCTCAGTATAGGCAATCCGCCGGGGCGGCTGTGCGACAAAGATCAGCTTTTTGCGCCCGTGGATCCAGCCACGGAAGGCGTCGCAGAAGCAGCCCGCCGACGGAAGAAAAGATCGCCGACCCGCGTGCGCAGAAAAGCGGCACTGTGCCCCGTCGAGCCTGGCTCTGGCAAGGCCTTGTCACGGCACAACAAACCACAGACCATCGCGATTCAACCAACGCAAAGGAGTCCGTCATGAACTGGTCGTTCCTCCGTCGCTCGGTTGTACGCTTCGTCTCGGCTTGCGCCTCGCTCACCCTAGTCGCCACCGTCGCTGCCTGCGGTCAGCCCGAGGAAGAGTCAAGCCCCGCTGCCATGCTGCGCCAGGGCTCGTTTGAGCCTGAATTCTGGCTTGGCACCACGCAGCGCCTGCGGCTCATGGCCGCCAACATCAGCTCAGGCAACAAGCAGAGCTATGACCCCGGCGAGGGCATTCGCATCTTCCAAGGCATCAAGCCCGACGTGGTGATGATTCAAGAGTTCAACTATCGCTCGAATTCCAGCAGCGATATCCGCAGCTTCGTCGACAGTACGTTTGGCTCTTCCTTCGCGTATTACCGCGAGGGCGGTGCGCAGATTCCAAACGGCGTCATCAGTCGCTATCCCATCGTCGAGTCCGGCGAGTGGGACGACGGGCAGGTCTCCAACCGCGACTTCGCCTGGGCCCGCATCGATCTGCCCGGCTCCATCGATCTGTGGGCGGTCAGCGTTCACTTCTTGACCTCTAGCTCGTCCAAGCGCAAAGCCGAAGCCAGCGAGCTGGTCGGCTACATCGCAAGCAAGGTGCCCGCCGGGGACTACGTCGTCATCGGCGGCGACTTCAACACCGACAACCGCAGCGAGGCCGCGCTGGGCGCGCTGTCGGGCACCGTGGTCACCAGCGGCCCCTACCCCGTCGACGCCTCAGGAAATGGCAACACCAATGCCTCGCGCGCCAAGCCCTATGACTGGGTCTTGGTCGATGACGATCTCAACGCGCACAAGACGGCCACCGTCGTGGGATCCAGCACCTTTGACAGCGGGCTGGTGGTGGACACGCGACGCTACTCGCCGCTCGCCGAGATCTCGCCCGCCGCATCCGGCGACAGCGGCGCCACCAACATGCAGCACATGGCCGTCGTCCGCGACTTCCTCATCCCCACCGACGCCCCCACCGCTCGCTAGGACCAATCCAGCGGTCGCTCGCAGCCGACAACCCACGCTGACCTCGTAGATTCCACAGGATTTCCCCCCGCTTCGCCGAAAATTGGTTCGACCGCTTGTTCGCTCTGCAGTCTGCACCTGCGCAACGCCTTGTCGGACCGCAAACCCTGTAGTCCCCACCTACGCAACGCCTTGTCGGACCGCAAACCCTGTAGTCCGCACCTCCACAACGGCTTGACCGACCGCAAACC
>CAZKOY010000039.1:0-37740 GCA_964554495.1 uncultured Myxococcales bacterium | reverse complement strand
CAGAAGCTCAACTCGATCCACGAAGGCACGACGGGAATTCAAGGTCTCGATCTGCTGGGCCGCAAGGCCGTGGCCGAAGGCGGTGTGGCCCTTTCGCTCTTGACCGAAGAGATCGAACAGGCTGTGCAGAAGGCGAGCGCGGTGGGTG
Organism: uncultured Myxococcales bacterium; assembly: GCA_964554495.1. GTDB lineage: Bacteria > Myxococcota_A > Polyangia > Palsa-1104 > JAEUJZ01 > JAEUJZ01. The sequence continues at coordinate 37,592 of CAZKOY010000039.1, read as the reverse complement.
TCTTTCCCGCGGCCTGCACACGCCTGCGCGAAGCCATGGCGCGCGTTGCCGAGCTGACCATGCAGCTTGCACAGAAGGGCCTGACCGGTGACGTCGAAGGCATGCTGCTGCACAGCGCCGACTATCTAGAGCTGCTTTCGATCGTCGTGGTCAGCTGGCTGTGGCTGCAGCAAGCCACTGTGGCGACGCGGCAGCTTGGGCAAGACCAGGGCGACGCCGACTTCTATCAAGGCAAGCTGTGCGCTGCGCAGTACTGGCTGGCTACCGAGCTACCGCGCGTCTCACACTTGATCGATCTGTGCCGTTCCGGCGAGGACTCATACGCGCGCATGCAGCCGGCCTGGTTCTAGACACCGAGTGAATCCGCGGATTCGGGCTTGGCCTGCCCGCAGGCTTGTGATAGTTCGTCAGGGCCTATGGCGTTAGAGACCCGCGAAACCAAAGAGCTCCTGGAGTCCCTCGGGCAGCGCGTCAGCGCTCTCCGTGGGCATCTTTGACATCGACAAGAGCCAGCTGCGCATCCGTGAACTCGACGAGCTAACCGGTGCGGCGGACTTCTGGAACGATCCCGGAAAAGCCCAGGCCCTTCTGAAAGAACAGTCGCTGCTGAAGGGCACCGCTGAGTCCTGGCATAGCTTATCGCGCAGCTTGGACGACGCGCGCGTGCTGCTAGAGCTCGCGATCGAGGCCTCGGACGACGCGACGTTCAAGGAAGCGGTCGATGCGACGCGCAAGCTGGCGCAGCAGGTCGACGATGCCGAGCTAGCGCGCATGCTGTCCGGCGATCAGGACCACACCGACGCGCTGGTCAGCATCAACGCAGGGGCCGGTGGGGTCGACGCCCAAGACTGGGCCGACATGCTGCGTCGCATGTATTACCGCTGGGCCGAGCGCCGTGGCTTCACCGTCGAGGAACTCGATGTCCAAGACGGCGAAGAAGCCGGCATCAAGAGCGTCAGCTTCGCGGTGCGCGGGCGCTTTGCCTATGGCTACCTGCGGGCCGAGACGGGTGTGCATCGCTTGGTGCGCATCTCGCCGTTTGACTCGAATGCGCGACGGCACACGGCGTTTTCGGCAGTGTTTGTCTATCCCGATATCGACGACTCGATCCAAATCGACATCCGCGAAGAAGATCTGGAAGTGCAGACCATGCGATCGGGTGGAGCAGGGGGTCAGCACGTCAACAAGACCGAGTCGGCGGTGCGCATCATCCACAAGCCAACCGGCCTGGTGGCCAAGTGCCAGTCCGAGCGCTCGCAGCACAAGAACAAGTCGGCCGCGATGAAGATGCTGCGCGCCATGATGTACGCGCAGAAGCAGCGCGAGCAGGAAGCCAAGCTCGATGCCGCCAACAGCACCAAGAAGTCGATCGAGTGGGGCAGCCAGATCCGCTCGTATGTCTTGGCGCCGTATCGCTTGGTCACCGACCACCGCACTGAAGTGAAGATCGGCAATGTCGATGCCGTTCTCGACGGTGATCTGGACGATCTAATCAAGGCATATCTGATCAACTTCGCGCGCTGATCACGGCGCCTTCGGGCTGTTCGCAGCGGGCTGCAGCAGTGGAAGCGTGATCACAAAGCGGGCGCCCTGGCCAGGAGCGCTGGCTAGTTCAATGCGGCCGTGATGGCGCATGACGATGCTGTGCGCGATGGCCAATCCCAAGCCGCTGCCCTGCGTCACATCTTTGGTTGTAAAGAACGGCTCGAAGATGCGCGTGTGCAGCGCCCTGGGAATGCCCGGCCCGTTGTCGCGGATCGCGACCTGCACCGCATCCTCGATATCCTGCGCGCCAAGCTCGATCGTCGGCACAAAGTCAGGCGCCGTCAGCGACGGTTCGGAAAGCGCATGCACCGCATTGCCGAGCAGGTTGACGAACACTTGCTGCAGCGGCCCGGCATGTCCCTGCACCTGGCGCGTTGCTTCCAGCTTACGCACGATGTGTACGCGCGACTTTTCGGGATGCTGCACAAGCTCCCAGGCATCTTCCAGCGTTCGCTGCAGATCGACGGAGTCAAGCGGCTGCACATCGCGCTCGGCATAGCTGTACAGCGCGCGAACGATCTCGGCAGCGCGCTGCGCCCCCCGTTGCACGACGCGCACCATCGCCGCGATCTCTCCGTCGGCGAGCGCCGCCTGCAGAGCTGCCAAAGACGGGCCTGTGGCGTTCAGCTCAGCCAGTGCCTCGCGCAGCGGCCTTGCCGCGTTGAGCGTTGCGTTGATCGGGTTGTTGATCTCGTGCGCGATGCCAGCCACAAACTGACCGATCGTCGCCAGCTTCTCGGCCTCGCTCAGCGCTTGCTGGGCCTGCGACAAGAGCTGAATGTTTTGTTCGATGTCCTGATTGCGCTGCAGAAGCTCGCGCGTGCGCGCTGCGACCTCAGACTCTAAGCGGGCTTGCGCCTGGCTTGAGTGAACCAAGCGCTGCCGCAGCGCTTCCTGCATGGCCAAGAGCGTGGTCGCGAGGCGCGTGCGCTGCTTCGTGTGCAGCCGCGGCACGCGCGAAGCCGATCCAGGATCGTCAGGAGACGCAGCCAGCGCCGCGGCTTGGCGTGTGGCTTCGGTGAGCGGCCGCAAGGCACCGCGCAGACGACGCAGCGTCGTGATGACGGCCAGCGTCAAGATCCCCAGCGGTGCAAACAAGACCAAAATGCCCAGCGGCCAGCGTGTCGGCTGGTGCAGCAGCCATAGCGCAAACAAGCTGACCAGCGTCGGGCTTAGCACGGCCAGCGTGGCCAACGACACCGCGCGACGCGCCTTGCGCTGCGCCAAGGCCGGACTCAGTCGACGCACCAGCGCCGAATGCGGCAGGGGCACAGGGACCAGCCCAGTACGCGTCAAGTGGTCGCGCGTGCGATCGCACAACCAGCGAACGATCGCCCACTGCAGAATCGCCGCAGCAGCAAGGCACGAGCTGGCGATGCCAAGGAACACCACCAGACAATTCCAAGGGACGTGCAAGCGGCGAACAGCCAAGACCGCAGCCAGCAAGAACAACAGCGTGCCGATGACGAGCGTGCAGCCCGCAAGCCCACGCGGCAGCCACAAGAGCGCAGCCAAGCTCGCTTCATTTTCGGCGCGCGTCGGACTGCGCTCGCTGGCGTGTGCCGACAGAGCCTGCAAGCGCAACTGAATGTACAGCGCGCTCGTCGACAGCCCAACCAGAAGCGCCACAGGTGCCGTGAACCAAATGGAAGCCAGGCGATCGCTTCCTTCCAAAGCCGGCGCGGCCAACGCCCAAAGCGCCAAGCCGGCGCTGATGGTCAGGCCGAGCGCGGACAGACAAAGCAGGAAGGCACGCGTTGGCAGCGTGTCTTTGCGAAGCTGCCCGCGCAGCGCATGTAGCTCGCTCTTGCGCGCCGAGGCAGCCGCTGCGCCACGTCGAGTCTCGTCGAGCGCGTGCTCGGCAGCGTGATATTCAAGCAGAGCGCGACCGGCATCAAAAAGCGGCGTGGCCGCAGCAGCACACCACAGCAGGAAGGCAACCGCCGACAGGGGCGCTCTGCCATCACCGCGAGCGCATGCAATGCCGCCCAAGCAGACGCTGGTCAAGACGACCAACAGGCTGCGCACCAGCACCGAAGACAACGCGCCGCGCATAGCAGCCGTATGCTGCTCTGCAGAAAGCGGAGCCATTACCTGCGTTCGCCGACGCCACACGAGCCATAGCGCTCCGCTGATCACAGCCGCCACGCCCGCGGCCTTGCGCTGCGCGCTCAGCGCTGGAAACAGGTGCTCAGCGCAAGACAGCACCACGGCTTCTTCCACGGCCAGCCACAGCACGTCAGCCCACGGATACAAGCGGCTGCCCACCAAGCGTGCGGCCGTGTTGCTGCTGAACCAATCGCCGAATGCCAGCAGCGCACGTGCATCCTCATCCGGGTGCCGCGCACTCGCGCGACCAAGCTCCGACTCTGCGCTCACACGCGGCTCTCATTGCGGGCCAGCAAGCGTCGCAGGTTGTCGCGATGGCGCACCACGATCAGCAGCAACAGCACGCCCGCCAGGGCATAGCTCGGCGTCTTGCCTCCGGTCAGGTACAGCCACAGCGGAAAGCTGAGTACGGCCGAAAGCGAACCGACGGACGAGATGCGCGTAAGAGCATAGGCCAGCACATAAATCGCACCCGCGATCAGGGCCGCCTTGGGCTCAAGCACCAAGAAGGCCCCCAGCGCCGAGGCCACGCCTTTGCCACCGCGAAAGCGCGCAAACACCGGAGCCAAGTGGCCGACAAACGCCGCTGCGGCCAGCGCCGCCAAGATCCAGTCAAGCTGCGCCGCATAGTCCGGTTGACTTGCGAAGTAGACCCGACCCACGACGACGGGCAGCGCCGCCTTGCCAGCGTCCAAGACCAGCACCAACAAGCCCCAGCCCTTGCCCAGCGCACGAGCCGTGTTGGTGGCGCCGATGTTGCCCGATCCAACGCTGCGCAGATCGACGCGCTTTATGTGCGCGACGACCAAGCCGAACGGAATCGAGCCGAGCAGATAGGCCAAAACGAGTGCGATGCTCAGAGCCATCGACGGGCTTTTATCACGCTCCCCCCCGTCATGGGGCGCTGACCGCTGATAGGAACTAGCTATCAGAATCATTCAAATGATGTTATTGAGCTATCAATCGGCGATGGGCATCCTGTTTCTCAGGCAGCCACGGGCCTTCCGCCCGCGCCTCTATCGTTCCCAGAAACACCGTCGCGCATCGGCCAGGGCACAGCCAGCGATGCAGCGACCCCGCATCCCCATCTAAGGAGCACGGCCATGTTCAAGAGTCCAAGTTCTCTCTCGGAACCGACGCGTGCAGCGATCTGTCAGGCCCTAGGTGACTCGCTGGCTGACGGTCTGGATCTGCACAGCCACGTCAAGGTGGCGCACTGGAATATCAAGGGGCCACACTTCGCGGCGCTGCACGCCTTGTTCGACTCGTTCGCCGACAGTCTGGCTGGGCACAACGACGAGATAGCCGAGCGCATCGTGACGCTGGGTGGACGCGCGCTGGGGACAACGCGGCATGTCGCGAAGACCTCGCGCTTGGTCGAGTATCCATCGGATGTGACGCGCGATCTCGATCACGTCCGCCTGCTTGCCGAGCGCTTCGGCAGCTATCTCGCTGGCCTGCGAGCCGCGCGCAGCGTCACGAAAGAAGGCGAAGACAGCGACAGCGAAGATCTGTTGACCGGCATCCTGCGCGAAACGGAAAAGCACACCTGGTTCCTGATCTCGACGCTGGAATAGCCTCGGGCGGGTGTACACAGCCGGGACTCGCCGCAGCCGGGCTGCGATGGTCGTTGTCAGCCGCCGCGCTCTTGTCGTTTGATGGCGCAATGAACCACGCTGCCCTGCCCTGCTTCTCGATCGCGCACCACGTTGTGCTGCCTTTGTCCCGTGCGCTGTGCCACGCTGCGCCGCTAATTTGCAGCCTGCTGCTGCTTGCTTGCGGAGGCACTGTTCCGTCGAGCGCGGACGGACTCGCCCCAGACATCCGGCCGACAAGCCACCGCAGCGCGCTCAGCGGGCCGGTGTTTGATCTGGCCCAGATCCGCGACGCGCGCAGCGCCGACTGTCGCTTTGAAAACGAGCGCACGCTGGTGAAAAACGGCGTCGCTCTGCGCGTGTGGAATGTTCGCTACCTGTCGTGGGAATGGCGCGACAAAGAGGGCTCGCTGCCTGCCGGTCTGCGCCCCATTGCCATTCGCGCCTTTGCCGCTCGGCCACAAGCTGGCGCTCGCTTGCCAGCGCTGGTGCAAGCCCATGGGCTCGGTGGCTTTGCCGATGAAAACGCCGCGACCAGCAGCGCGGCGCGGCTGGGCTTGTTCGTGCTTGCGTACACCGGGCCCGGTGGCGGTACTACGCCGGAAAACACATCGGAAGGCAAGCCTGCCAGCGACGGCAGCGGTCGCCGCATGTTCGATACGCTACCCGACGTGCGGGGATCGTGGTTTTGGGCGCATACCACCGCTGCGATGCGCGGCCTGACCTGTCTTTCTACGCGCAGCGATGTCGATTCCAGCAAGCTCGGCATGACCGGCATGTCAGCAGGCGGCGTGGCGACCCTGCTGGCCAGTGGCGTCGACGATCGCATCAAAGCGGCCGTGCCGCTGTCGGGACTTCTGGCCTGGGATGAAGCCGTGCGCTCACCGACCGCGTGGCAGCATACGCTGCTGACCAACGCCGGTCTGTCGACGGCATCGCCCGAATGGCTGGCGCTGATGAGCGAGCTTATCGATCCGCGGATCGCCTTGGCTACAAGCCGCGCGGCTCTGCTGCTGGTAAACGGCAGCAGCGACGAATTCTTTCCGCTCACGTCGCAGCGCGCCACCGCCGCCGGCCTTCCCATTGGCAGCAGCGTCCGCCACAGCCTGATCGGCAACTTCGATCACGGCTGCTACAAGCTCACAGGCGGCGAGAGCGCCAGCACCATCGAAGCCCGCGCCGCCCTGCATATCGAAGGAGGCCAGCGCGCGTTTTTCCGCCATCACCTGCTTGGCGATCCCGCCTATCCGACGATCCCACGACCGCCGCAAGTCACAGCGGCCCCACTTGGCGCAGCGACCTATGTCGTGGCGCAGGTCGATCGCCCGGCAGGCTACGACATCGATGAAGTCCGCCTGTGGTGGAGCAGCGATGGCGCCTTCCTGTTTGCCAGCCTGAGCTTGCCTGCCACATCCGCCGGTCGCTACGAAAAGCTCGTGCCACTGTCCCTGCCCGCGGCCTCGGCGTATTACGTCGACGTGCAGTACCGAACGCGCAGCCTGCTGTTCCCGCAGCGCTTCGCCATCTCGTCAGAGCCCTTCCTAAAGAGTGGCCTGGTTCCGCGCATTCGCGCGATCAACACCTGCCTATAACCGCGCGCGATCGGGTGCTGAACGGCACGCTGCACGGTGCGCTACACGACGATCCACGGGCGGAAAACGCCCGACTGATCGTCACAGCCAGTGGCCACGCTCGCAGCTTTGCCAGTCCCGCGCGTCAATGCTTGGCTGCAGCGGACATAGCATTGGGATCGCAGCCAGATCTTCGGCTCGCAGATCCGCCGCAAACGGCAGTGCCCGGTTCCGCTCATTTTCCCAGATCTCGACGGTAGAAAGCCCCTGCTGCGCGGCCAGATGGCACGTCGCAGACAGCACCTGCGCCAGCGCCTGCGGGTCGCCATCACTGCGCAGCGCGAGCACGCGCAGCAGGCTCTCGCTTGGCTCGTCAGCGCAGATCGTCCAGGTGTTTCCGACGCGGGGCCCCAAGATGGCTTGCCGCGGTCGACCGCAGACATCGGCGTGAAACCAGCCGCGCGCGATGTGCCACGATACGAAGTCGCGATCGATCTGCAGCGACAGCGCGCCGCCCAACGCCGGCAAAAGCGCATCGTCAAGCTGCGTCACCGCGATCCAGTCCACCGCGGAAACAATCGGTGCCTGCAGCGCAGCCAGTCGCCGCACCCGCACCGGCCGCGCGACGAACCCCAGGCGCGCATAGATCGCTGGCGCCACTTCGGACATCAGGTACGTACACAGTGCGCCCTCGTCGGCAAGCTGCGCATTCACGCCGCGCACAAGCTCGCTGGCATGGCCGCGACCGCGCAGGCGTTCTTCGACGAAGACGCTGGCGATGCCGTGCGAAAGGCCGCGCCCGCCTCGACTCTGACAGGGGACAACAAAGCTCTCGCAGCTAGCCAGCACCTCGTCCCCCGCGCGCAGCAGCCACACGCGCATCCCACGCTGGCTAAACGGATGCCGCCACAGCATGGCTTCGCGCAACAGGAACTGCTCACGCGACAGATCGCCGCCCCACACTTCATAGCTCAACGAGTCTCGCGCCTGCGCTTCTGGCACCGCCGCTGCATGTTCTTGTGCGCGTATAAACACGACTCGCTGTTCCGCCTTTTCTTCCATTTCTTTCTCTATTTTCTGGTCTTTTCCTGGCTTACCGGATCCAAAAATTCATACTGCGGGTTGTATTCAAAATAACATTGGAACATTTCCTCGCCCTGCTGGATATCTCGAAGTGCGCGAACTGGGCCATCAGCTGACAAATTTGGCGTATCCGAGTGATTGCAGAAGCGCATATTGTCCACCTCAAGCGCCCAGCCACCACGCAATTCCTCGACGGGACGACCCAACTGACTGGCCAGGGTCTGCAACGGAAAGCCATAACAGCGCAGAAATCGCTGCGCCAGCGGTGGTAGCTGTTCATATTGCTCAGGCAAGCAAATGCTGTCGTATCCGGGAACAAAGCGCGATACTTCCTGTCCTTTTGCAATCGGCTCTGCCGCGAATAATCCCAGGCCGTGTATCGAGCTTTTATCGATATATGTCTTAACTAGCAGCACGATGATCCCTCTTTCAAATTTAAGTACGTTTGTACTTTGTCAGCACAATCGCGCAGCCAGGCTTCGTCGATATCGTTGTCTTGCGGGGCGATGATCTGATCCAACAAGAACGTCGCACCGTAACGAAACCGCGGCGACAAGTCATGCGCGATCGCGGCTGCCAAAACAGACGCCACCTCATGCTGGCGATCGGCGTGAAAGGTCCGCACCAGATCGAGAGCATTGCGACAGTGCAGAAACTCGTCGCGCGCCGCGTACTGAAACAGCCGCACAGCCGCCGGCCCAAAGCCGCGAAAGCGCCGCCGATCGCAGGCGTAGGAACGAGCGCTAGCTAGCTCGTCGAAGGCCAAGACGACACACAGCGAAAACTCATCGGCAAGAAGCGGCCGCAGCGTAGTGAAGTCGGGTTGCCGCTGCTCAAGCTGCGCTGCTACGTCGGACTCTGCGACGCCATACACGCGGCTGTACAGCCAGCGCAGCGCGCAGTAGTGCTTGTCTTCGTCGAGAGCCCAGGCGCGCTCCATGGCCCAGAACGCCGCGCTGAGCGCAAGCCCCGACTCACGCAAGAACGCCGACAAGTGCCGCGCGTCGTACTCGCTGCTCAAGCTGTGCCACAGCGAGTCATGCAGCGCCGCCCGCAGCGCCGCGCTGATCGCACGCGGCCCAGGTCCAGGCTGTCGCTCCTCGCTCGCGCGCAGTGCCTCCAGGCTCCAGGTTGACTGACGCACCAAGGGTTGAGTCTCGCACGTAGGCGGGACCGCGCGGCTGCGGGATGCGCTCGACATGGCGGCCGTCTCCAGAGCTAGGCCATCGGATTATACTGCGACGAACCATGGACTACGCAGCCCTCGCGGACATCGCCGCGTTGCCGGATATCGCCGTCTCATCGGCCGCAGATCGACTCGCGAATCTATCGCGAAGCGGTGGCGTCGACTTGTGGTACTTCGACTACGAAGCGGCGCTGGGCTCGGCGCTGTGTGGAGACCAGGAGCAGGCGCATCCGCTGCGCGATGCCTACCTATTGCTCATGTTGCCCGACGAGCGCGCTCGCCACGACCGCTTCCTGTTCGCCAAGGATCGGCTGCAGTTCTTGGCGACCCGCGCGCTGGTGCGTACCGTGCTTTCGCAATATGTCGAGGTCGCGCCGACCGCCTGGCGCTTTGCGACCTTCGAGCGCGGCAAGCCGTACATCGTCGCGCCGGCATTGCCCGTGCCGCTTCACTTCAACTTGTCAAACACGCGCGGCCTGATCGTCTGCGCCGTCAGTACGCAATACTCGCTTGTGGGCTGTGACACCGAAGACATCGGACGCAAGACCGAGACGGTCAGCATCGCCGATCACTACTTTTCGCCCCTGGAAGTACAGGCGCTGCGCGCGTTGCCACCGTTGCGACACAGCGAGCGGTTCTTTTCGTATTGGACGCTGAAAGAAAGCTACATAAAAGCGCGCGGCCTGGGGCTGGCGCTGCCGCTCGATCAGTTTTCCTTCCTGCTCGACGCCCGCAGCGACATCGGCATCGCCTTTGATCCGCGCATGAAGGACGATGCGACAGTGTGGCGCTTCGCTCTTCTGCGGGCTGGACCGCGTCACTTCGTTGCTGTCGGCGCCGCTACAGCGGGTGCTCGCCTGTCACTGCGCGCGACACACTTGATTCCGCTTTACGGCCGCTCTCCCTTTGCTCCGACGTCCGCAGCCCAGTCCCATGCCACCCCCACGGAGAGCCATCACGATGTCTAGCAAGCTGTGGGCGATGAGCGATCTGCACGCCGGACACGCCGACAACCGCCGCGTAATTGAGCAGCTTCCCGCCCATCCGGGCGACTGGCTGGCACTGGTTGGCGACCTCGGCGAGACCGAGGAAGAGCTCGCGTTTGTGCTCGATACGCTGGCACCGCGCTTTGCCCAGCTGATCTGGGTGCCAGGAAATCACGAGCTGTGGACGTATCCGAAAGACAGCCCGCTGCGTGGCGAGGCCAAGTACCTGCGCATGGTCGATGTGTGTCGCGCCCGCGGCGTACTGACGCCTGAAGATCCCTATGCGATCTGGGACAGCGGACAGGCCCGCTTTCTGATCGCGCCGCTGTTTCTGCTGTACGACTATTCGTTTGCGCCCGACGGAATGAACGTCGAAGCGGCACTCGACTGGGCCTATGAAGAAGGTCTTTACTGCGCCGATGAATTCATGCTGCACCCCGACCCCTATCCATCGCGACAGGCGTGGTGCCAAGCGCGCTGTGAAGCCACCGCGATCCGCTTGCGCAGCGCTCTTGCCCAGCACGATCTGCCGACGGTCCTGATCAATCACTTCCCGCTGGTGCAAGAGCACGCGGTACTGCCCTTGATTCCGCGCTTTACGATCTGGTGCGGCACACGTCGCACGCAAGACTGGCACCGACGCTTCCGCGCGGCCGCTGTGATCTATGGCCACTTGCACATTCCCAAGCAGCGAGTTCTCGACGATGTCCGCTTTTTCGAGGTCTCGCTGGGATACCCACGGCAGTGGCGGCATCGCCCCGAGGTCTTCACCCGCCTGCGTCAGATCCTGCCGCTGCCCTAGAAAGCTCCGAGGATCCCGTCCCTGAGGTTCGCGTGAATTCGGTCGCCTGCGTCGCCCATCTGCTGCGTTGCTCGTCGGTCACATGCCCATAGGCAGGCTCCCTCCTCCCGCAGACTTGGTCCGAGCTACGCAGGGTTAGCGAGAGGGGCGGGGAAGGGATGAGGAAGGGATGGGGAAATGGCTGCGCAGGGCTGCGGCGCCTCGGGTCCGTGCGCGCTGCGCTGCTTATCGCTGCGACTTGCGCGCGTCTTCTGGCAACAGACACAAGTCGCAAGCACGCAGCCCAAAGCTTGAAGAACGCGTTGGCAGGAGGCTGTCTACGCTTGTTGTGGCACTGCGCTCTGCCATGGCAGCCGCTACAAGGCCATGGTATCGGCGTAGACGATGCGACGGGCTGAGCCCTGCACGCTGACCACGGCGAGTGGGGGGCCTTCGTAGTCGGCTGGCAGGATCTCCTCTTCTTCAACGGTGACGCGAAATTCTTGGCTGTGTCCGGGCTGCGCTGCCGCCACATTCTTCGGCAGCTTCAGCGAGCCGACCCACGACACTTGATTGCTCGCAAGGTCATAGCCCTCGACGGTCAGCTCGACTGCTTGAACCGTCTGCCAAGCCAGATCGGATCGCTGTCCGGGCTCTCGACGCTCCAAGCGAGCCTTAAGGACGCGGTTTTCCGCGATGGCCTGATGAAGCTCCTGAGGCAGGATTTTTCCGTCGCGTGCGCTTCGCGCGAAGCTGGTAAGACCGTCCCGCCCAAGTGCGATTGGACCACTCACCACTACGCGCGCTGTTTGATCATCTGGTCGCGCCAGCGTGAAGCTTCGTTCCGGCGGTAGCAGCGCAAAGTCGCAGCGCACCGACGTTGACAGCTCGCATCCCGGCAGCGATTCCTGCTGATAGCGAGCCACCTGCAGCCGCACAAACGGCCACAACGTCGGGCCCGGTCGAATGCCGATGTCAACCATCCACAGCTCGCGGTCTGGGTTGTATTCCGGCGAGTACGGCAGCACGTACACGCCTTTGGGGAAGCGATCGTTGGTGACGACGCGCGGTGCAGCACAGGGCCCAGCGGGGACCTGGCGATCATCGGCACCGATTGCATGAAGGAAGGAATCCAGCTCAGCAGCCATGGCGCGCTTGGCTGGGCCGCGCTGCTTCCAGGCCGGATCGGCGCCCCACTCACTGACGGAGCCTGCTTCGGCTCCGGCGGGCGGCGCGAGCAGAACTGCCAGCTTTTCGTCATTGCCCGACGAAAACCAGGGTCGGGCGAGATACAGTCGCAGGCCAGCTCGCCGCGTTCGTCGGAAAGCAAACGGCTGGTCCGGCTCGGGGCCTTCTTCCCAGCGGAACAGCGGCATCACCTGCAGGACCTCTGGCGCCGCGGGCGGTGTGCTGGCTGGCACCGACACTTCCTTGGCCTCGGAATCGACATAGGGTGTGTCGTTGGCATAGACATCGGGAGCGAAATATTCCTTGAAGCGCGTCGTACCCCGAAAGGTGTAACGAACCGTGCGGTGCCGGGTATCGCCCAGCGCGTGATTCGCTGCGTGAACCCGCAGCGTCTCGCCAGTTGGCACCGGAACGCTGCCGTTTATGCCGTGAAGCACCACCAGGTCTTCGTCGCGATCGAGCGTGAAGCCAAGCGCATGTCCAGAGAGCTTCTGTTGCGACGGCGCGTGCTGTCCCAAGTCATCTATTTGATCCGTCCAGCTGGCCACGATATCGAGCCGACCCGTGCTGGGTCCATCACAGTCGACCACCCCAGCGAGGGTCACGGTGGTGCTTCCGGGCTGACGAACCGGCAGAATGATCGTCGGACGTGGCCGCGCGATGGGACGCTGGACCGCGTGGACAAGCTGCATCTCTTCACCCGGTGTAAGCGCCCACAGCCAGCCATCCTTGGCCGCTTCTTGCAGCACCGACTGCGACCGCGCAGCGTCAGGCAGCATCTGCCACGGCCCAAGCACGGCCAGCGCTTCATCGCTCAACTGCGACGAGGAGCGCACACGCAGGGTGGCCGCGGGCGGCAGCGCAAACTGCAGCACCGCCCCCTGTACCTTCGCGGCAAGCTGGACGCCGTGCGTCAGCAACAGGCGATACGGCGTAGGCTCGGGCCAGCTGCCGGAATAGGGAACGGTGACGCTCTCGATGTTCAGCGGCCAGCGAATTGCGCGGTCAGCGTTTGCATCGGGAAACGTCAGCGTGACACCGGCCGCCAGCGGATCGGGCAGCCACGGCACCCGCAGCGAGTCGGTGTCGTGAACGACATAGCTACCCTGGGGCAACGCGTCGTCGCGTTTACGCGTCGCCAGGTCGACGGGCTGCGAGGGGTTGGGATTCACCACGGCGATACCAGGCTGGCTGTGCCGCACGCCTGGGTCATTCAGATCGGGCACGTCGACGTCGAGCAGCGTTCCGCTTTCGCGCAGAGCCATCTGGAACGCTCGCTGATGCTGGGCTTTGTCTTGCGAGCCGATGGCGAAGTCAAAGCAGCCGTGCCGCTCGGCCTCATTCTGCGTCGTCTTGGGCGGAACCAAGTGGCGCTCGCTCTGCGCACGATATCCATGATCGCCGGGCTGACCTGCCGTCTCGCTCCATGGCTCGACGACAAGCTGTCCGCCTTCGGTTTCGACCACGCGGCTGCGGATGACGACATGATGCAGGGACTCGCCTTCGCTGAAGCGCCGACGTGCCACCACCACCGGGTGCGACACCGAAGACCAGCGCAAGAATGGCTGCGGTGCCGTCACCGTATCCAGCGTCAGCGCCGCGCGGCCCTCCAGCGATACGCTGGCATCTGGCACGGCGACGTTATTGCTAAGAGACGCAAGCGCCTCTGTCGACCAGGCTGCGGGATCCGAGACGAGCGGCGCCGTCCCCTGAAGGACCGCGGCAACCGAGCGCGTGACCTGCTCGCGGCGCTGGACCTCTGCGCGACGAAGCTCTAGCGGAGCGATGCGAGCCGACAGCCGATCGCCGATCAAGCGATCGACGACAGGCTGACCGGTGATCACCAGTGGAGCTGAGCTAGATCCACTCGCATCCTGCGCGAACGACACCGCAAGTTGGGGTCCTGCAAGCTCTGCCTTGGCCAGGGATCGCAGCGCGGCCAGCCATGGAACGTCGGCGGCGTTGCGCACGGGCAGCGAAAGACGCGACCCGATAGGCGGCGCTTCCGTCGGAGGCACAGGCAAGTCGGGCAGATGAAGAGGCGTAAGCGGCGGACGCGGAACGACCGGCGGACGCGGCGTCAGCGCATGGGGGGCGCTGTTGCCCGCCAGATCCACGGTCCACGCGCGAAACGAATAGCTTCGTCCATAGCGCAGGCGCGGCAGCGAACCTGGCACGACATCGTGCTGGGCCAGGACCAGTGAGCCGCTTGCTCCATCGGTACCGTCATAGAACGCCTCACTGCCGCCTTCGTGGCGAAGCGTCCGGCCGGGATATGGCACGGATAGGCTCCAGCCTTCCCAGCCAAACAGCGCCTCGTGGACATAGAGATCGCTATTGGGAACGCCGCTCGTCTCGGACACTGCTCCAGTCCGAACAAAGCCATCCATTGCGGTGGAAACCATCTTCTGCCCGACGCGCAGAACCGACTTGCGCTGATGCAGTGAAAACCAGCGGTGCGCTTGGTGGTCGTACACCTCGACGCGGTAGCCGCGCAGCAGATCTTCGGTGTGCAGAGCGAGGCCGCGTGTCCCCATTTCTGCATCCTTGGCTTTGGCCGCCTCGACACGCGCCTGCACACGCTCATGTCGACCATTGCGCACCACCGTAAACCCCGTCGAGCGAATGGTCGGTGGCGCGGCGTTGACGGGCTCTCCGGTCTGTTCCAGCTTCCACAGGCGCGGCAGTGTCCAGACAAAGCGATCCTGCTTTAAGCCGCTGGCATCCGGATCGACATCGAGCACCGCAAAGCGCTCGCTGTCCCCGAGCCGCAGTCGACCCAGCGCGAAGTCTTGCGACTCGGGTACCGTCAGCAGCGCCTGGCCCGAGACCTTAACCAGCGTACGCGATGGCGGAAGTTGCAGGCCCACGCGGCGCGACCCAGCAAAGTTCATCGACGCCTGCAGCCACTGAGCCCGGCGCAGCATGTCGAGCTGACTGGCGTCGACATTCAGATCGATCACGAGCCCCATCAGGCGCAGAAGCTCTGGATGGTCGTTGAGCAGCGACAGTCGTTCATGAAAGTCGGGGGCTGGCTTGGGCAGTGCTGCACGCACGGCCGACGGATTGGGCCGGGCAAAGAAGGGGTTGTTGGTCTCTTTGCGCTCATAAAAGCGCCGGACTTCATGGCTATCGAGCAGAGCCCCAAGCAAGAGCTCGTCGACGGTTGGGGTGTGGGTTGATGTAGACAGGGCCACAGGATTCACCCCGCGTGCCTCGATTCGTCGCTTGAGCAGCGTGTCCAGGCGGTCCGTCACCTCGCGCTCGTCATAAGGTTCGCGCTCTGGGGACAGCTTGAACTGTTGCTGCAGCACCCGCTTAAGACCCAGCGACAGCGGGGAACGCCGCGGCGAGTGAAGCTCGATGGGCGAGGTCAGCATGCTAATGGAGTGAATCCCCTTGCTCAGATCCACCACCCGCTTCGCGGCGAAGCTCCGCCAGGTGCGACCCGAGAATCGCGATGACTCTCGTTCCCGCACGACGGTATCCGCCGGAAACAGCATCGGCCACAGCGTCGGATCTACCTCGGACGCGCGCGTGACCCGGTATCGAAACCCGGTGTCGTCGACCAAGACAAACTCGACGTCTTCCGCGATGGCGTGACCAAAGTTGCAGAACAGCGGAAACGCGCGCAGCGGCTGTGAACCTCCGTCGGGCGACAAGCGCGGCGACACATAGAGCGAGACGTGAAATCGTTCGCCCGCAGCAACTGAATAAGGAAGAACTGTGACGGCAAATCGCTCTGTGGCCATGGCTTACGCTCCCGCAAAGGCAAGGCAGTACGTCGACCAGCGCTCGCTGGCTTGGTTGACATCGGCGCCGAGAAGCTCCAGGAACGTTGGGTCGCCAGACGAGCCGGCGAAGCGTCGCTCCACCTCGAACGAGACCGAGACGCTAAAGCAAAAGACCTCGACCTCGATGGTGAGCCGTGCCCGCCCGACGAGCTTGCCGGTCTCGAATTCGTAGACCAGCTCCAAGTACAGCTCGATCGAGGCCGAGACGATTCCAAGGACGTTGACCTCGCCGCGCAGTCGGAAATAGCCGGTGAGCGAGCCACCGTTTCCTTCCAGACGCAGGTACACACCAATGGCCGCCGAGATCGATCCAGAGGCGACGCCGAAGTCGACACCTAGCTGGGCCCGCGCCTCAAGCGCGGCTTCCAAAAGGACAAGTCGCTCTGCGGACAAACGCAGCGAGACAAAGCCTCCACCACCAAGACAGCAGACCGTAAGGACGAAGGGCTTCTCGCGGCTGCAGAAGTTGAATCCGACGGTGATTGCTTCGCCCAGGAAGGGGACGTGGATATCTGAACCCAGGCTGATGTTTTCAAGGCTGAACACACCAACCGCGATGCTGGGCAACGCCAGCGTGAATCCGACGCGAACCCCCTCGGCACTGACATCGCAAAACGGCGGATCCGAAAAGCCATCCATCGGAATCCACTCGGACAGCTTGGCCAGATAGCCAAGCACCCCGAGGAACTCTTTGTTCTTCAGGACAACGTCGACTTCAGGTGAGCGCGCCGTGCCGCAGCGAAACGCGATGCGCTCAAAGCCAAGCTGCATCAGCTCGAAGCCGGGCACCAAGTTGAGCTGGAAGTTGCGCAGCTCTGCCAGGACATAGGCACCCGCGGCCGATCCGCTCGCCGCCGCTTCCACCGCCAGCACCAGGCTGTTTGTGTCCCCCGGATCAAAGATCGGAGCCGACGCGGATGGCCATGGCTTGATCGGGGCTCGCCATTCGAAGCGGGCCCGCACACTGCCATCGCGCGGCAAGAGTCCCTGCGCAAAGCTCAGGCACTCTTTTACAAACCGGTCGATGTCGGAAATCACATCGAGCAGGCTGGCGATCTTGGCGGCCGCTTTTTCAACGAGCGCAACCGGCAAGGGCAAGCCCGAAAGCGCCGTTTTCAGTGACGTCAGCGTCTCGCGAAGCTCGGCAATCGCGTTTTCAAATGCGGTCTTTGCAGACTCGAAATCGGTCGCTTGAAACAGCGCCTCGATCGCCGCGGGCAGATCCGTGACGGCGTTGTGAATCGCTTGCTTCAGCGCAGAAAGACTCGCCGCACCTTGCGTGATCGCCTGCGCCAGCAGATCTCGCAGCGTCTGAAGATCGCGCAGGAAGGTCGAGATCGTATCGCTGAGCTCTTGCACAAACGTCGGCGCATCGTCCAGGCCACTTAGGTTTAGGATCTCGCTAAGCGGGATCAGCCCAAACAGCTTCGGCAGAAGATCCGTCGGAAAGCTCTCTTTGTTGTAAAGCGGCCAGGCGCCCGTCTCGTTGCTGGACAGACCCAGCTTGCGCGAAAGACCACGCACCGGCAGATCAGGCTGCAAGAATCCACCGGCTCGGTCGGTGGCACCCGCGAAGCTGACTTTCGCTGTGTCGCCGACGATCTTCATAAAGACCTCGGCGCCTCCTTGAAAGCCCCCCGCGACGTAGCCATCGGCATAGGCGACGCTGACCGCAGCAGCCGTCGGCGTAAGCTGCCGCATCGCCGGAATAATGACCGACGCTTGCTTAAGCAGCGGACGCGGTCGCGGGATCACATCGCTGGACCAGCTCTTGACCTCGATGCTAAGCGACTGCGTTTCCAGCGTCGTGGGGCCACTGCGATCTTCTTCCGATGGCGCGAACGAGATCCGCTGACCTCCCGCTGCGATGGCAGCCAGCTTGGCCCATTCGGTCTTCAGCATGGCCTGCACCGCTGGGTCTTTGGCCTTGTGCTCTGCGACGAAGATGAGCGGTGTCTTGAGCCGCACCGCGCGCCCGTCCTGATCCAGCACATCCAGCACAAACGACAGCTTCTGGTTCGCGGCCAGCGATGGCCAAAACACCTCTTGCCCGCTGATTGCGCCGTTGCTTGCGCCCGCTGTCGCCGCCCCAGGGTCGGCCAGATCCGGCGTCGTCAGCGGTCGCACCGACACGCGCAGAAACGGAAACGCGCGATCGACATAGCCGCGATCCGGCTCGCCAATCACCAGGAACTTGCGCTGATACAGCCGGGCTTGTGGATTGACTGCGCTTGCGATCTTGCGCTCGGTGACTTTGACCAGCGCCGCGCGATGGCCAAACGGATACAGCAGGCCCGGATACACCACGCGCACGAACTGGTCTCGCCCCATCGGCGCCACGTGATCCCACGACAGGATCCCCGCCAGTTCTTTTTCGCTATAGGGCTCGGTGTTCCACACGCCGTGCAGGTTCAGCCAAGCACCCAGCGACGACAGCATAAGCTGCTGCACGTCGATCGGCTCGGGCCGCACGTTGGCGACCTGCGCGTCGCCTGCGGACTGCCGCACCAAAATGAACCGGTCTAGCGAGTCGAGCGAAGTGCGAAAGCCGGCATCGCTGTGCGACGTCGGCTCGGTCATTTTTTCTTTGTCGCGCGCCCAGATGGCCCGCACCAAGCGCTGCGGACTGCGCCCTTCATCGATGCGGACAGAGCGCCGCGAGCCGCTCTCTGCTCGGACTCCCAGTCGCGTATGCCAAAGCTCGACGAGATTTCGATGCTGCGGCGAGCACACGGGCTGCGAGCTATGGGCAAAGCCGCCCAGCTCGCTTGGGGACAGAAACAGCCGCCACGGCGCCTCGATCGCCGTCTCGTCGCCCATCGGCTTGCGCACATCCGGCGGCCGCTCCAGCGGTGGCAGCGTCTCGAACGAATCGCGAATCGCCTCTCGGCCCAGCAGGGCCCGCGACAGGGCCAACGAACGGCCAAAGGACAAGCGCCGCAGCGTCGTGCTCGGGACCGGCGTGCTCGGCGGCGTGTTCTCGGCGTCGGAAAGGACAAAGCAGCCGTCTTCGAACAAATGAAGCGTCCCCACGCCAGGCAGCGTGGCCAGCGGGCGGCTCCCCAAAAAAGGCAGTCGGGGCAAGCTGGGTCGCGGCCGGGCTGCCGGGGCCACGACGAGCTTCAGTCGACGGAGCGCCGACAGCACCCCTTCGGTCGTGAAGTCGATGCGCTCTCCGTCGGGAACCGCGAACACCAAGCGGCTGCGCTGCGCCGAACGAACCGTGATCGGCACCGCCTCCTCAGGCTCGACCGGCTGCGCGACGGTTTCCTTGTAGCTGTACGCGCCCGTCGCCGGATCGCGATACCACTCGGGAACCTTCGGCGTCGCCGCCTCCCCCGGCGGCTTCTCGACGGCATAGGTGGCGCTCTCAGCCATGTGCTGCGGCGGAAACGACACAATCAGCCGGGCTTTTCCCCCTGGCTCTGCAACAAGGACCGGCTTGCCGTCGACGTTCGAAAGCGTAAGGCCGACCGCAGTCACCTGCAGATCCAACAGGTCCTCGGGACGGAGCAGGCGAAACACAAGAGATGACATGAACTGCCTCCAGCCGGGCGAGCATCGCCGGCATCGCGCAAACGAACCGCAGCCCTTCGTCGCCGCGCTGGTTTATCAGCCAAAGAACCTTCTTTGGCTATGCCCATTAAACCAGGACAATCGGAAACTCAGTATCTTTCGCACACACCGGCAGCGCACACCAAGTAGCAGGAAATGAATCACGAATACTATATGACTCATATGGACTGCCATCTACGCGCAGAATCCAAGATTCTAGCTCATATATTTATATACGAATATTTCTGGGTTTGTTGTTTTACCTAATTGGGAATCCTATGACACTTCACTCGGTGGATACCCCTCATCGAAGACACTCATCACGTGCCGACCTCATCGAGGTACCCACTAATCTGTCGCCGAGCCCACAGCACCTTGCATTGGAGGCAATATCCGTGCCAGCTCTTGACTATTCTGCAACATGGAAATGTCGCTGTTTCCAGAAAATCCTGCGAAAACGTGATTTCTACGTGAATATTTTCCGCGGCCGTCTTGGCTTCAAGAATGAGCCACGGGCGCTTCGCTCTGCCTGCTGCGGCCAGCCCTGACTGCCGCGCGAGGAGGAGGTCCCCGGTGTGTTGGGTTTCGCGATACGATCTGCGGCATGGCTGGCTCTTTGCTGGGGGCCAAGTTCGTTTGCTGTGTTGCGCGTGGGCGACATGGACCGATGGACGGGCAGCACGTCGGCGCGCGGCTCTTCGGTTGAGCCGGGCTGCTACGTTTCACTCGATGCGATGGAGAAATCCCAACCGATGGATCGCAGCACGATGGACCAGGGACCGCCGCATCAGCGAGTGTCCGTGCCTTTTGATGCCGCGGGCGTCGTGTTCTTGATCGAGGCTGCGCTGAGTGCGCAGCGCTGTCAGTCGCTTCGCGAACAAGCGAGCGCGCTGGGCTTTTGCGCCACCGCGGACGACTACCCGCCCTCGTATCGCAACAACGATCGCCGCGTCTATGACGATGCCGAGCTTGCCTCTGCGCTGTTTGCTGAGCTTGGCCCGCTCTTGCCGGCCCAGATGACGGACGCCGAGGGCAACACCTGGACGCTGCGCGGACTCAACAGCCGCTTTCGTTTCTGTCGCTATCGCGATGGGCAGGGCTTTCGCATTCATCAAGATGGCGCGCACGAGCCAGGGCCAGATTGGCGCTCGATCCTCACCCTGCAGGTCTATCTGGACGACGACCCGGCGCGGGTTGGAGGACAGACGCGCTTTTATTCTGGGCGCAGCGGCGGCCTGCTGGGTGGCGTGACGCCGCGCATCGGGCGAGCCATCGTCTTTGAGCACCGCCTGTGGCACGACGGCGAGCCGGTCCGTCAGGGCGAAAAGCACGTGCTGCGCACCGATGTGATGTATCAGCGCCCGCGCGCCGCAGCCGCGATCGAGCCCGCAGCGCGTGATCCCAATGGACACGAGCCGGCGCACATCCTACGAGGGCACCGGGGCTATGTCTTTGCGCTGGCAGCGCTGCCGCAGGGCGAGCTTGCCAGCGGCTCGCGCGATGGGACGCTGCGCATCTTCCAGCGTTCAAGCGGTGTGCAGCGGGCTTGCTTTACGGGTCACCGCGGCTCGATCAGCAGCCTGTGCCCTCTGAGCGATGGCGCCTCGACGTCGACGATGCGGCTGCTCAGCGGCGGGCGCGATCATGCAGTGTTCCTGCACGATCTGCAGCGCGGCGCATCGACGCCACTCGCCGAGCTTCCTGCGGCCGTGCTGAGCTTCGCCGACTGCCGTCCGGCGTTCGTCGCGGCTGGCTGTGCCGATGGCGGGATCTATCTGTTCGATCGTCAGTTGCTGCTTGCGCTCGATGGCCTGCCAGAGCAGCGAGGCCAGGGCCCGTCGCTCGCTCCGGCATCGGCTCTGCCGCGGCGCGGGGGGTGGGTGTGGGCGCTTTTGCCGCGTCCACGTGGGCGCCTGCTTTCCGCAGGGGAAGACGGCTGCCTGCGCCTGTGGGATCTGGCCAGTCGGTCGCTGCTCGCCGAGTGTGCGCTGGGCCATGGGGCGGTGCATGCCTTGGCGGCTTGCGCGGGAACCGACCAGCCGGCAGAGCAACGCTCGTCCGGCATCGTGGCCGGCTGCAGCGACGGCCACTTGGTGTGGCTGACCGAGGGCGAGGGGGACTTTCTTCTGCGCCCACAGGCCACCTGCGCTGTGCATCGCGGCGAGATCTACGCGGTCTGCACCACGCAGTCAGGCGGCATCCTGTCAGCCGGCGAAGATGGGCGGATCGCACAGACGCGGCTCGTCGACGCTTCCCTGCAGCCGGCGCAGCCGCCACAGCTTGGATCGCACTCGAACTTTGTCCGCAGCCTGGCTGTGCTCGCCGATGACAGCGTGGCGAGCGCTGGCTACGACGGCAGCATCGCGATCTGGGACCTGCGCGCGACGTAACCGGGGGCCGCAGCGCACGAAGCCGGGCCCGCGCTCGCCCTGGCGACGCTCAACGCGATGGGGCGGCAAGCCAACGCCCAGCCTGGCTTATGGTGCCTTGGCTGGCTTTACTGGCGCTTGGTCCCAGGCGAGGCGGGCGGCTTCTTGGGCTTGGGTAGCTTCTTTTTCATCAGGCCCAGCAGGTGCTGTTGCTCGTCGGCACGTAGCGAAGAAAAGTCGGGGTCCGCAGCGATATCGATCAAGTCGGCTTCGCTCTTGGGTTGCAGGGCGAGCGTGCGCAGGGCCGCCCGGCAGCGGGTGCCCAGCGTGGGATCAAACGTGTATCGCACCAACAAATCACTGCGCTCTGCGCTACTGCGCTGTCCCAACTTAGCAATTACTTCCGACATTGATAGCTGATTTAAGGCATGAAAGTAATGATATATTGACGACTGGCTCACTTCGTCGTTTTGTTCCTTGCCATCTTTTCCATTAATCTTCGGCATGTCTGGGTACACATAATAGCCATCCTTTCCAGGCGTCTCTCCCTTCGAGAACAGATACTTACCACTGAGTGCTGATTCCGTATTGAGCTGTTCTTTGCTGTACGGAATTGGGTATTGACAAATTGAAGTAATGTGTTCACCAGCGATGCGGCTACCAAACGCCTCCATCAAGTTCTTGCGTGCAGAATTGGAAACGACCACCGCGCCACAATCGGCCTTATGAGTGATTCCATTAACTATCCCGATATGCTGCAACCAAGTATCGAGGGCACCTGCGATATCTGTGACAGCGGCATAGCGTGACCATGGAACCTTAGGCAGCCAATGAACCAGATGAGCGACAAAGGCCACCAGCCGATCGTCCTTCCAGGCATGCACAAAATCGGGGGCTCGGAACGGTCCGGCTTCAAGCTGATCCCACTGGGCATCAGCGACTTTTTGGGCTGGCGAGTCGCTTCCAGGCTCTGCTGAGGTGTCCTCAGCCACTTGCACAAATACGCCAAGCAGCGACTGATTTTTTGATAGTTCATTCAGCGCATCAGCACCGGTAGCGATGCTTTGATTTTGAGTATCAACGATCTCAAATTGTGTTGTATAGCGAATGCCATGCGAAAGAAAGGTTGCACTTAATTTTGCATCAGCAAAGACCGTCTTCAGGACTTTGGGGAGATCACCCATTGCCGAAAAGCCACGTCCCCAGGTGAATTTTTGGTTGTCATAACTATTAATTGAAGAGTATCCGCCTTCTTTTTCGAGTTCTTTAGCAATAATCAACATAACTCGCTCGGCATCCGTGCGATCTTTCTTGTTTTCCAAGGCGGCTTTTTTCTTGGGTTTGGCCAAATCTTTACCACCATAGAAATATCCATTTTTTGCGCTGCGCAACATGCTGACATCGACCTTGTTTCGATTTTCAGCAATCTGGGTACAGATCGCTTGTTTCGTCGCCGCCGGGGTCTCGGACGAGCGCAGGGCCTGCGGCCAGCTGAGCACATCGACGGTCTCTTTGAACTGACGCAGCGGGGTCTGGGCGGCGCTGGCCACGTGGGCGGCTTGTCCCTCGGCGACCCGCTGCCCGGCCTCGTCGGCTTCGGTCTCTAGCTGGCGGCGCCGGGCAAGGTCCTCATCGGTCGACACAGCTTCGGGGACTTCCCCCGTCGGGGCGGCCAGGCCAGCGTCGACGCGATCCGCCTGCTGCTGCCCGCGTCGCTGCTGCACGACGTGGGCTAGCTCATGCCCGAGTAGCTGCAGCCCGCTGCGCGAGCTGGGATCCAGGCGAGCCGGGTCATAGCGAACCTCGTCCCGTGTGGCCACGGCCTGGCCCGCTCGCACCAGGCCATCATCCCCGGCGGGGGTCAGGCGTACGTCGCGAAGCTCCAGACCAAATAGCTGGCTCATAGGCAGAAGCAGCCGCTGCACCGAGGTGCCTTGTGCGCTGGCCATAAACGGGGACCAGCCCGATCGCCACTCGTGGGCAAACCCGGCTTCGCTGACCTCGTCCGTGGCAAGTCCAGTCTGCAAGGGCTCGGCTGTTTGCAAGCTGGCTTGCCGAGATGGCGCGGTCTCGGCGCCTCCGCTGTCCTGGGCCGGGCCGGCACTGCGAGGCGCTCCGCTGGACGCGGGCTGCCCCAGCGCTGCAGCGTCAGCCCTTCCGGGTGCAACAGGTGACGGCGTCCCCGATCCAAAGGCGGCGGGCGTACTCCAATGATCCAAGACACGGGCCGCGATGCCGGGTGCTCCCCCGGCGCCGCGCCAAAAGCTCGGCCGCCCGGTGTGCTCGTGGCCATGGGCGCCCACTGGGCGTCTGCTCGGCGGGGCTGGGACCGGCGCTGAATGCTGGGTCAAGGCGGGAGGAGAATCGATCGTTGTATCTGTCTGCGACATGGGCTCTCTCGTCGCGCAGTGAGTGACTGCGACCGCGCAGAGAAAGAGCAAGCGATGTACCACCGCAAGCAGCCTCGGCAAGTCTGCCCCTGCGCTGCCGACGCGTATGCGCTGTCGCTCGATCCCGACCACCGCCCTTTCGCTGGCGACAGCGACGTTGCTCCGCGCAATCGCCGCCTGGGTCGCTCAGGCCTTGGCATCCACCTTGCGATGAACCTCGGCTGCCCCTTCATCGCCACCAGTCGAGGCTCGCCATGCAGGACTACCAGCTAGCACACCACAGCGACGACGGCCCCAATGGATCCAACCAGGGCGCTAGCCCAGCCATCGCCCCCCCATGGGCCGCAGCCAACGACGGCACCGCGGCGCATTTGACCGAAAAAGAAGAGTCCGCTCTGCCGTTCCCCGATGACTTCGCAGCCCCCCACGCCGGCAGCGCAGGCACCGACGGGACCGCAGCCGACCGTCAAGCCGAGCGCAGCGGCACACGGGCCGACGCTGGCAGCCCAGCCCTGACCTTGGGCATGGCCAGCCACCTGTTTGGTCACCTGTGTGATCAGCGGCTCGGGGTCTCTGGCGCGACGGCGCTTGTCGCCACAGCGGCCGTCGATGCGGAACAACCTGCAGCCGACCGGCACAGCGCGCAGACCTGTGCGCCACCGGCAGAGCTTCTGCGTCGCGTCGAAGAACACACAGGCGCGCGTCTCGATCAGGTGCGCGTCCACATCGGCGGGCAGGCACAGGCAAGCGCAGCGGAATACGGCGCTCGCGCGTATGCGCAGGGCAGCGATTTGTTCTTTGCCGCTGGCCAGTATCGGCCGGGGACCGTCGACGGCGATCGACTGCTGATCCACGAGCTTGTCCACGCAGCGCAGCAGCAAGGCGCAAGCAGCGGCGCCAGCCCGGCGATCAGCACACCGGACAGCGCGCCCGAGCAGGAAGCCGACGCCATCGCGCACGCCGTCACCGCGGGGGACCAGACCACGCCGCACAGCACCCGCCGTCCGTCGGGCCGAGTACAGGCCGCGCCGTTTGGCATCTATCGCAGCCCCGACCCCGAGACCCTGGGCACTGCGCAGACGACCGCCCCCATCGCGAAGAATGCCATCCAGCCGCAGCGGCAAATGGTTGCCGAGCTGGAACAGGAAACGTCGCTGCTGCGGCACGGGCAGCGCGTGATCCAGTGGATTGAAGCCAAGCGCTGCCAACAACCCGACGAGAGCTTTGAATTCACCATCGACGAACTATTCGCAGCGACGCAGCCGCGGACGGAAACAACAGGGAAGAAAAAGAAAACCATCCAAGCCGAAATCACAGGTATTCAAGTAAAATCCGCCGCGGACTTGAAGCCTATTCTAGATATTTTGATATATTACGGCGTTATTAACGGGCCAAGTGCCACCAGCACTAATTACACGATCAATGTCGAGACAAAAGTACCATATGCCCCGAATCGGTTGCGACGATCTGAATTCGATAACGCTCATCGCAACATTACTGCATTTACCGAGCGCTTCAAAAAACGGGTAAGTGCAAAGAGCCCACAGAAATCCGTGGTCGAGACCGATCTGGCTCCCATGGAGTGGTCATCAGATTTCAGTGCCGTAAAAAAAGAAAAAGCCGCAAATGTTAAGCTCAATAACTTATCAACAAAAATGGGCGAATATGTGGTTTATCCTGCCGCCAAGAATGGCAAAGCGCAAGCGCCTGTCTTTGGCGCCAAGTCGGCAACCGCAGACGAGAAAAAAGATGAAAACGGCAAGACGACCGGCTGGCAGATCGATATCGCGGGCCAGGCGAAGCCCCTGGTGCTGTCCGAGGCCCCCGAGGCTATCGAGCCGCTAGCCAGTGGCACACGCGAGGCAACGGTGAAGCGTCGCGAGCAGCTACAGCGCGAGATCAAAGCGGCTCAGCATGAGCTGCACGCCAGCCAAGCGTATCGCACATTTTCCAAAGAAAACCTGGTCCTGTTTAGAAGATTGCGGGAATTGAATACCCAATTTAGCATTGGAACATACCATGGACATAGCTGGGCCGAGTTTTCGGCGGACATCTTTATTTCCGCCGGATTCGACAAAGAATCCAAGGGATTTTGGGATCGTGCAGTCGTACGGCGGTTCTTTGATGACTTGAATACTGCCGCAGAAATGACAGATGCAGAAGAAGGCAAATTCGCTTGGCGAGCCATCTATAACGATGACGAACTGGCCACTGAAATCAACAAGAAATATGGCAATGAGCGCGTCATTCACGCCCCGCATCACGGCCCGCATCCCGATAAACTGCATATCCATCTGGATGCTCGCCCGGTTACACTTAATAAGGACGCCGCCACTGGCTATACCATGGTAGATGGCCGAGTTCACTTGAATGAACCGCTGGCCCCGTAAGCAATCGACAAATCGGCCAGTTGCTCGGAAAAAGCGACCGCCAGGTGGTGCGTACGGCCGACGCAGCAGGCTGTGCCCGCAGTTAGGGTTTCAATGCACAGCCAGCCTGACTGCCGGCCGCTCTGAGAGCCGGCGGCATTGTTTTGGTTGACAGAGATGCGATACACAAAACAGATGGTTCTCAATCGACGCGTGCCGTGGCCCTGCGGTGCTCACGGCTGGTGGTTGTGGCTTCTTATCTGGGGCGCGACGGCCGCTTGTAGACAGCCGGCTTCGTCGCTGCCGCAGGATGCAGGCAGCCCTCGCGTCGCGCCCCCGGTTGCACAGCTAGCGACACCGTCGAAGCCAGCGCCCACCACGACGCAAGCGAGCGATGCAGCGCTTCCGACGGAAGACGTCTCGGTGGCCGTGCAGCCCGAAGAGCGCTTTGCGGCCGCGCAGACGCCCAAGCTGGCACCAAGCCAGGTGTGCAGTCGGCCGGTGGCCGAGGCTCCAGGGATGCGTGTCCTGGGTCGCGAGCACGGCTATGCCGACTACGAAAAGCCCTTTGGCTGCATCGCGCAGAGCGTCTGGGATGGCAGCGCGCTGCGTTCGCTGGCAGACACGGCGGCCGGCTGGATCGGACCGCCCAGCCCGAGCCCGGATCGCGGAAAAGCCGCCCTGCGCTTTGCCCGCCTGGTGTACTTCGCGTTCGAGCCAGTGCTCGACCAGCCGACCGCCGCGTTCCGTCGCCCTGGCGCACCAAAGTTTGCGGCACCCCGCGTCGAGACCATGCGGGATGGCAGCTTGACGGCAACGCTGTTTACGCAGCCATCGTTTCCCGGTCCGATCGACATTGTGCGGCAATGGCGGCTGCGCTTTGCGGCAGATGGACGCTTGCTGGAAGCGGTGCCGCTGCAGCAGAAGACCTTCGACTGGCACACCGATCCTGAATTCCTGCGCAGCGACGGTCGCGTTGACAAGTAGCGGTCATTGGCGAAGAGACCTTACTCGTCAGCGAATCTCAGGATCGGCGTGGGCGGTTCATGGCTAGACAGAGATTCAAAAGCAAAGCCCCAGAAGCCAGGGCTGCCGCACCGAGCCGCGCTTCTAGGGCTGGTTCTCGTCGGGCTTCAGCTCGACTTCGATGTGTACGGTCTCGCCGGACTGCGGCAAGACATCGCGCACTTCGCTGCGGAAGCCCCTCTTTGAGATCTCGACGCGCTGCGAGGCGGGCGGGGTCGAGTTGGCGATGCGCTTGGGCGTGTTGCCGACCACTTTGCCGTCGATCTTGATCTCGGCACCGCGCGGCTGTGAGTCGACGTAGATGGCCCAAGGTGAACCGTTGCCACGCATCAGCACCAGCACCAGCGCGACGATGACGGTCAAGACACCGACGCCGAGCAGTGCGACAAACAGCGGCTTCTTCCAGATCGGAACCTCTGCATCCGTCTCGCTGCGTCGATTCCCGGTGTCGTGGACGCTGCTCGTCGTGCCAACCTGCATCTTGACCGAGCCGACGTTGAGCCGCTGACTGCCCCCAGGGCCGACGCCGATTCGCTGACTTTGGAACGCAGATCCTGTGCCGCCTGGGCCGCCACTCGATTTCCAGACGGGCGCAACCACTGGGGCTGGGGTCGACTCCACCGGCAGCGTATCGGTCTCGAACTTCTTCCAGACATCGACCTGTTCTTGGAACGCGACCATGCGCTGACGAAAGCCGATGGTCATGTTGCGCGCCATGATCGTCGTGACCGAGGCCTCGCCGAACAGCTTCGAGGAAAGCTGCGACAACGCCAACCGCAGCGCCAATGCCGTCGGGAAGCGATCGTCTTTGTTCTTGGAAAGCGCCTTCTGCACGATGGCGTCTAGCTCAGGCGGAACTTCTCGCTTGCTCGAAGGTGGCGGTGGCGGCTCGTCGTTCTCGTCAAGCGCAAGGCTCTCGCCGGTCAGCATCTCCCACAAGAGCGCGCCAACGCTGTAGACATCGGCGCGACGATCCAAGGTCGGCTGCGACTGGCTCTGCAGCTGTGATCGCAGCTCGGGAGCCATATACACCGTACGTCGCTGCAGCCGGGCTGGCACCGAGACATTGGCGACGCTGGCGTTGCGGGTGCGCAGGCAGCCAAACTCGATGATCTTGATGTTGCCGTCAAAGCCCACCAGCACCGAGTCACACGAGATCTGGCCATGCACGATCTCAAGCGACTTGCCGCTTAGGTCCACGCGCTCGTGCGCATAGTGCAGCGCGTCGCACATTTGCATGGCGATCTGCGCGGCCTGCCCCTGCGTAAGCTGGATCTGCGGATTGCGCATCACCTCGCGCAGAGCAATGCCATGTACGTACTCGCTGGCGACGAAGTAGCTGCCGTCGGACAGCGCACCGACTTCATGGACGCCAGCAATGCGCGGGTGCTGCAGTAGCGCCGCGGCCCGCTGGTCGTCCAGAAAGATGCGCACCACATCTGGACGCTGCGACAGGTTGGCGTCCAAGATGCGCACCGCCAGCGGCTTGAAGTTGCCTTTGGCCTGTGCTGCCTCGCGTCCGATAAACGTGGTTCCGAGAGTGCCAGTCCCCAGCTCAGCAAAGAGGACATAGTTCCCAGCTCGGTACGGAAAGTGAGGCATCGGTCCTCATGTTGGCGGAGTCAGCAGGCAAAGTCAAACCCTCGTTCCCGTCGGAAAATAGGGTGGAACGCGGGTCTATTCTCCCAATATCACGACATCGACTGGCTGCCCGTCGTCGTATTCGGGCGGGCTTATGGCGCGGGGGCGTTGGGCCACGTGGGCCAAGGGGCCGGGCCGAGCGGCGACACTGGCCCGCGCAGGTACGGCGGCGATCTGAGCACGCAGCATCGCGGCGTTGTCTCCATCGCGAAACAGCGACCAGCGAAAGCGTGTACTGCGCAGCGCAAGCGGCGAACCGCCGTGCCAAGTGTGGGCACTCAGCGACGCAGCAAGCAAGCCAGCCACCACCAGCGGCACCGCGAGCGATGGTCGCAAGGAACGCGAAAGCCAGCCGAGCAGTCGCGCGCATCCAAGGATCGCGGCGGCCAGCACAAAGGGCACGATCGCCGTCGTGTAGTGCGATTCCAAGCGCAGCACATTGGGAAAGCCGGACAGAAAGTTGATGGCGACGATCGGCAGTGCGCCAGCCAGCGCAAGCGGCGCCAGCAGGGCAAGCCCAGCGACGGGCCAAAGCAACAAGAGCGGATACATCAGCCGCTCGCGATCGGCAAAGAACAGCAGCACGCGGACAGGATGACGCAGAGCCGCAAGCACAAGATCGCGACTGGATGCGATGGGCGTCCCCAGCGCCTGAGCGATGCGCTCAAAGTGCAGCTGATACGAGCCCTGCTTGGGCACGTATGCAGGTTGTAGCCACAGAAGATACGCGAAACAGTACGCGACGAGCGCCGCAGACACCGCCAGCAAGATCCCGCGTGCCCAAGGCGGAAAGCCGCTTTTTCTCGTCGGAAGCAGCGCCCAAGCGACGAACAGACACGCAAGCTGCAGCGCGATGTCTTCACGGCAGGAAAGCGCCAGCAGCCCCAGCCCAAGCGCTCGCCGCAGCGCCCGATCGTCGAGCGCATCGACCACAGCCAGCAGCGGCGCCAAGGCCATCGTCACGGGATGTACATCGTGCAGCGTGGCCACTGTTACCGTCGGATACAAAAGGGAAAGTAGCGCGGCAATCAGCCCACCTGCCTCTGCTCCGCCGTGCTGCGATAGCGCCGGCCCCAGGTGACGTCGGCCCAAGCGGTATGCCGGCCAGGCCAGCAGCGCGACGGCGATCGCTTGACCCGACAACAGCAGCGCCGGCAGCGGCAGTCCCAGTCGCGCAAGCAGCGCGAACGGCAGCAGGATGGGCTCGGCGTGCAGACCCAGCACATGCTTGGCCTGAACCAAGGGCAGATCGAAGGCTCCATGTGCCACACCCCAGACCAAGCGCAGGTAGTAGCTGAAATCGATCTGCGCATGAAACGTGGCATAGCGCAGCCAGCTCAACACCGTATAGAAAAGGGCATATCCGACGATCAGGCCTAGCAACCACGGTCTTTGCTGCCCCTGACCAGGCGGCACGGCGCGAGAAGGTGCATGTGGGGGATTCTGTGCGACGGAAGACACCGGATCGTCTTGCCTTTGTTTTCGCTGAGCGGCCTCGCCTTGCCACTGCGTGTATCGTCCCTGAGGGGCGGGCAAAGCGAGTAAACTATCGTCCTAAGTTGCGCAGACTCTGCGCGGGGCACGGAGGACTATATGTCGAATGCGTTCGCTGATGTGAACCGATACTTTGAGCGCGCGGCGGCGGTGCTGAACCTGTCGCGCGAGGTGGTGGAACAGCTTGTGACTCCGTATCGCGAGCTGCGGG
This sequence comes from uncultured Myxococcales bacterium, assembly GCA_964554495.1. Taxonomy (GTDB): domain Bacteria; phylum Myxococcota_A; class Polyangia; order Palsa-1104; family JAEUJZ01; genus JAEUJZ01. Next base: position 6,699 of record CAZKOY010000039.1, on the reverse strand, counting down.
TGGAATGCACGATCCGCATGGACAACGGCAGCATTCGCACGTTCACCGGTTATCGCGTGCAGCACGACAACTCGCGCGGGCCGTTCAAGGGCGGGCTGCGCTATCACCCCGACGTCGACATCGACGAAGTGCGGGCTCTCGCGTCGCTGATGACCTGGAAGACGGCGGTCGTCGGCATCCCGTTCGGCGGCGCCAAAGGCGGCATCAGCGTCGATCCATCGCAGCTCTCGGTCTTTGAGCTAGAGCGCCTGACGCGCAAGTTCGTTGCCGGTATCCACGATCTGATCGGCGACTCCGTTGACATTCCGGCCCCCGACGTCAACACCAACGCCCAGGTCATGGCCTGGATCATGGACGAGTACTCGAAGTTCCACGGCTTTCACCCCGGCGTCGTCACGGGCAAGCCCGTCGATCTGTTTGGCTCGGTGGGGCGCGATGAGGCCACCGGACGCGGCGTCGTGATCGCACTCGAAGAGCTTCTGCGTACGCAGGCCCAGCAGCTCTCGGATGCGACCTATGTCGTGCAGGGCTTCGGCAACGTCGGCAGTCACACCGCGCGCATCCTGCACGAGCGCGGTGGGCGCGTCATCGGCATCGGCGATCACACCGCGTCGTTCTACGACACCTCTGGGCTCGACATCCCAAGCGCGCTTGCCCACGTCAAAGAAAAGCGCGTGCTCGCCGGCTGGACCGGAGCGCCGCAGATCCCAAACAGCGAGATCTTGCTCAAGCCCTGCGATGTGCTGATCCCGGCTGCGCTCGGCGGCGTCATCACCAAGGACAACGCCGACAAGCTGCAGTGCCGCATCATCGCCGAGGGTGCCAACGGCCCGACGACGCCCGAGGCCGATGAGATCTTGCGCCACCGCAGCATCACCGTCCTGCCCGATATCTTCGCCAACGCCGGGGGCGTCACCGTCAGCTATTTCGAGTGGGTGCAGAACCTGCAGCAGTTCGCGTGGGATGAAAACAAGGTCCGCGTCGAGCTAGAGCGCGTCATGCGCAACGCCTTCCGCCACCTGAACCAGACCGCGGCCAAGCACCACATCGATCTGCGCACTGCCGCCTTTGTCGTCGCCATCGATCGCGTCGCCCGCGCCACCGCACAGCGCGGTCTATAAGCACGCGGCATTCGCCCCGGTTTCCGCTACGGGGTCGTCTCGAACACCGTCTCGCCGCCGCCCCCTGTCACGCGCACGCGGACCGTCGTTCGCGTTCCGCCTACGACGCCGCTCCCCGACATCGTGCAAGGCCCAACCGGCGGGCAAAGCAAGCCGCGCAGCTTGCCATTCTGGATCGGCGACAGACCTACCGTGATTTGATCCGCGGCTCGGCTCTGCACCATCAGTGTTTCGCTATTGGGAAAATTTGGATCGGTCGACAGATCCCCTTCGGCTGTCGAGATCCCATCTATATTTGTCTTGGTTACATAATGAATATAGACATGACTCTCGGGACGCAGAAACCAGCCGGTTATTGACAATGCACTAGCCGGAGGTGCCATGGTTCGCGTAGCGCTACTTTCCAATATTTTTAGTTCTGAAATATTGTTCGCCACTGAGATCAAAGGCGGTTGATTTTGTACATTATCTTGCAGCAGTGATTTATCAACACATGAAATACTAGGAACAGCTTGTTCTGGGCTTGACAATGCCGGACGAAGCGCAACGCTGACTTCACCGAAGTATTCATTTGGCCGAAACGGGCCAAGCAGAAATGAATCTGCGCGGTCCGTGATGCAGTACTTTCCTGCATTTGTCCCCGTGCCAGGTGAAAACGTCGTAATATTTGCGCGATATGTCTTTCCCGTCTCGCCAAAATGAAGTCCAACGCGATAGTTCGACGGCGGAGGAGAGACATTGATCTTGAATGCCGACAAATTGCTATCTTCCACGCACCCTTTTGCACAGGAGACATCTTCTCCCAATTTCCAAAGCTTCACGGCAACATATTCAACCGTCGGTGATATTTTCGTGATATCAATTTTACTATGTGGATATCTCTCGCAGCCTTGGCCAAGCAGCGAAACCGCGACCAGTCCAACCATGTATACCGAATATCCGAACGTACTCCAAGGACATCCAACGCGTGTGTTTTTCATGGCTCTATACCTTAAAATGTTGGTTTAATTGTTCCGGTATTTGTCTCTCGCAAAGACTCCATAATACCCAACACACCTACGCCAATCAGCAAGCTGGCCCCAATCGCTGATGCACCAACAATGAACCAGGTTTTCTTATAAAATGGTTTTTCTTTTTCTTTTTTCAGAGCAGCCTCGATTGACTTTGATCGCTGCTGTTCAGCCTCCAACGCTTCTTGCGTCTTTTTGGCTGTACTTTCTTTACTAACCAACTCAACTTGGGTTTCCTGCAGTCGCTCTTGCGCTTTCAGAAAGGCTTGCAAATCTGCGACATATCCCCGTGCTTCTGCCGCCAAAGGACCCTTTTCGTCGACCTCCAGATAACGCTGATACATATCCAGCGCTTCTTTGCGCTGCTCAGCTTTGCGATAGGCCTGACCAGCATTGAAAAGAAACAGCGGATTCGGCTCAAAGGCATACGCGCGCTGCAGAGCCTGGGCTGCCTCAGCGAACTTGCGTGCCTGGAAAAGCTGACGCGCCTTGGCCACTTCGTCGTTGGCGTTGACCAGGCGCGGCGCACCAGCGTTGGACGACGCACTCGGCGCGGGGCTCAAGGGCGCAGGAGGCGGCTCACTGCCCTCTGTGCCGGCCAGCGCCGGAGCGGCCGACCAAACGACCATGGCCACAACCATGCAAGCAAGCGACACACTGAAGCGAACAGAGAGGGCCATGTTCGGGCTCTTGGGCTAGGGTCAAGCGCGGCGAGGATGGGGTTGAGCACGGCGCTCAGCGCCACACCTCTTGTTCGCCGCTGGGCTTTTCAGACGAAGTGGCACGCGTCTTTGGTTTCTTGTCTTCCCCGTCGGAGAGCGCTTTCTTCGATCCGCCCTTCCGCTTCTTGGCTCGGCTCTCTTTGGGGTCTGCTTCGCTTGTCTGATGCGCAGCAGCGACATCGCTCGCGACGATTGTGCCTGGCTCTTTTGCTGACGAAGCGGTCCCGGTCGCGTGTGTGCCGGCTGCCGGCGGGACCATGGGCTGGCCCGTGGCCACGGGCGGCACCGCGGACAGCACTTTGTGGCCAGCCGTCGTGCGGTGCGCCGGGCGCAGCAACAGGACGATGCCCACACACAGCACGGCCACACCAACGAGCGAAAGGTATAGCGCCGCGCGTCCACGGCCCTGCCCCAAGGTCAACGAGACGGGGCGCGGTGTCGTGGCAGGCTTGGCTTGATCGAGTGAGCTCTGGCTGGCTGCGGCAGGAACCGCGCCGACGCCGCTGTCGCTGCGACTCTTGCCCAGCAGGCGCGGCTCCGAGAGCGTCGAGGCGAAGGGATCGAGCTCGCCACCGCTGCCCATCGTCTTGGCGAAGGGATCAAGCGGCCCCTGCCCGCTTTGGCTCAGGGCGCGCCGTCGGCCGGTGATGTTGACCCCGGACAGCGCGTGAACGCCCCCCTGCAGCTCAGGACACTCGGCAAGGATCTGTTCCAGGCGGTCCGCGACATCGACCATGCGGGGACGATCGCTGGGCTTTTTGGCCAGCATCAAGTGAATGAGCGACGTAAGCGATGTGGGCAGCCCGGCCACTTTTTCCGCAAGCTGAGGCGGCTCTTTGAACATGTGCTGCCGCATCAGTGCCGCCGCAGTGTCAGCCGAAAACGGCAAGTGCCCGGCGATCATCTCGTACAACATCACGCCCAGCGCATAGACATCGACCTTGGCGTCCAGATCCTCGCTGCCTTCGCACTGCTCGGGGGACATGTAAAGCGGCGTGCCAAGGATCATGCCGACGGTGGTCTTGCGCACCGGTCCGTCGAGAAATTTGGCAATGCCAAAGTCTAGAAGCTTCACCCGCTCGCCGAGCGGCGCCACCGGATCCGGCACGACGAAGATGTTTTCCGGCTTCAGATCGCGGTGGACAATGTTTTTTTCGTGGATGATCGACAGTGCCGTGGCGCTCTGTCGGCCTAGCTCGATGACTTGCGAAAGCGGCAGCGACTCACTTCGCTGCTGCGCTCGTTCCATGCGGCTTTGCAGCGGTTCACCGTCGAGAAACTCCATCATGATATAGGCGGTGCCATCGTCCAGCTGACCGAAGTCAAAGATCTTCACGATGCTGGAGTGCTGCGCCATGCTGATCGCTTTGGCTTCCATAAAGAAGCGCTGCAGCACTTTTTCGTCGGAAGACAGCTCCTTGTGCAGCACCTTGATGGCCGCGCGCTGCTGGGCAATGCGCTCGTGCTTGGCCTCGTATACGACGCCCATGCCGCCTTGGCCGATCTTGCGCGTGATGGCGTAGCCACCAACCTTGCGCCCAATCAGCGGATCTGGCTTGGCGGGTGTGGGCTCAGCGGGCATGGGCTCCTATCTCGATCGACGGTTGGACGATGCGCATCAGCCAGCGGTTCCAGTACCTCGCGTTCCTTCGGCAGCAAGATCTGGGCAAGCGCCCCGCGCGGAACCACCGCAGGTCTAAGGAAAGGCGGCGGCGAGGCAGGCTGCTGACGGCCGTAGAGTGAGCATACTACGCTGACGGCGACGCTTCCAAGCAGGACCATGGGCAGCGATGTCGCACAGCCCCCTCCGCGCGACAGGCAGCGCCGCGCACTGCGCACCGGGACACGGCCTGGATAGGACGGGGCTGGCATCGGGGTTTTGATAAGCTCTCGCCATGACGTTTCTGGCTGGAGATCTCGGAGGGACCAAGACGCTGCTCGCGCTCTGCGACCGCGCAGGCGAGCCACTGTGTACACGCGAGTTTGACAGCCGTGCGCACGATAGCCTGGAAGACATGGTGGCCAGGTTTCTGGCCGATTCCGACGTCCGAAGCCATCCAAGTCCGCAGGCGGCGGGCCTGGGTGTGGCTGGGCCCATCCATGAAATCGCACAGCCCGACGGTGCTGGCTTCACACAGCGGGCCGCCATCACCAACCTCGGATATCAGATCGATGCGCAGAGCTTGCAGCAGCGCTTCCGGCTGCAGACGGTGCGACTGGCCAATGACTTCTATGCGCTGTCGCTGTATGCCGCGCGCGTCGTCCAGCGCATCGAGTCACGGGCCCATCGCGACGACCCGCTGCGCCTGCCCGATGCGCTGACCCAGCAGGTCGCACTGATCGCAGACCCAGCACAAGCGCGGCTGGACCCGCAGGGCAACTTGTGTGTGCTGGGGGCGGGCACAGGTATGGGCCAAGCCATCGTCGTGCGCGAGCGAGCACTGCGCGCGGCTGGGGTCGCGCCCGGTCCCGCGCCCGTGATCGTCGCCACCGAGGGAGGTCACACGGACTTCGCCCCACGCGACGAGGTGGAACAGGATCTCTTGCGGTTTCTTTCGGCTCGCTATCCCGAGCATGTCAGCGTCGAGCGCGTGATCTGCGGCGCCGGTCTGCACATGCTGTACGAGTTCTTCGCAGCCCGCGAGCCACAGCGCATCTCGCCGCAGGTCGCGCGCGAGCTAGAGCAAGCAGGGGCTGCAGCGCCAGCCGTGATTTCGGGCCATGGGCTCTCAGGTCGAGATGCCCTGTGCCAACTTGCGCTGCAGCGCTTCGTGATGCTGTACGGGGCCGAAGCCAGCAACCTAGCGCTCAAGAGCATGTCGACTGGAGGCGTGGTGATCGGCGGCGGTGTGGCGCGCAAGATCTTGCCGACGCTGCAGGACGGGTTGTTCCGCACCCATTTCCTGCGCAAAGGGCGCTTCGCCGCGCTCTGCCAGCGAATGCCCATCTATGTGCTTCTCGACCCACTCGCCGGTCTGCGCGGAGCAGCCTATTTAGTCTGCGATCCGCGATAGCGCGCAGCGACCAGCCAATTCAAGAAACCGCAGCCAAGAGCCCAAGGCGGACGGCAGCCCGCCCAAAGCCTTATCGGAGCCGCATCGGAGCCGCGAAGACCGAGAGTCGGCAGGATGGGGCCCGCAGGTTTATGCGCTGGCTTCTAGCGAAGCTGAATGGCGCTGCGCCCGCACAGGATCTCGATGGCCTGCAGGCACTCGTCGCTGGGCAAGATGGCCAGGTGTTGCGGCAGGCGAGCCTCGACGCGCCAGCGACTGGGTTGCACGATGCGCAGCGACACGGGCACGTGGCCATGGTGCTGCTTGAACACGCGCTGCAGGCCTTCGACTTGCGGCTTGGTCAGGCTGTCGGCAGGCAGATCAATGACGATGCGCTGCGTCTTTTCTCGGCGCAGTTGGGACAACGGCTGCGCCGCCCGCATGTGTAGCTTGCGCTGCTCGGCCTGCTCGCCTCCATCTCCTCCGTCGCCGCGATCGCTCTCGCTGACCAGCGTCGCCGTCACCAGAAGCGGCTCGCCGCTCTTGAGCGCTTCTTCATAGTCACCGTAGGCCTTGCTGAAGCAGACCACTTCGATGCTGCCCGACTGATCTTCCAAGCGGAAGATGGCCATGCGGCCGTTCCCGCTTTTCAGCGGTCGTTCGCGAAAGTCCGAAACGACGCCTCCGACGACGATCTCGGGCCGTTCACGCGGGCTTAGACCCTGGCTTGGATCCAAAAGCTGCTCGACGCGCAGCGCTCTGGCCTTATTGAGATCGGGGGCATAGCGCTCGATGGGGTGGCCGCTGATGTAAAAGCCCAGCGATTCCTTTTCGAAGGCCAGCTTTTCGCGCG
>CAZKOY010000038.1:0-38083 GCA_964554495.1 uncultured Myxococcales bacterium | reverse complement strand
TCAGCGTCGTCTCCATCGACTTCGCTTCTTCGACCGTGATCACGCCTTCCTTGCCCACTTTTTCCATCGCGTCGGCGATCAGCTTCCCGATCACTTCGTCGCCGTTCGCGCTGATCGTGCCCACCTGCGCGATCTCTTTGTGGCCCTTGGTCGGCTTCGACTGGCCCCGCAGGTTCTCGACGATCTTGGTGACCGCTGCATCGATGCCGCGCTTGATCTCCATCGGGTTGTGACCCGCAGTGACCATCTTGACGCCCTCGCGGAAGATGGCCTGGGCCAAGACCGTCGCAGTCGTCGTGCCGTCGCCAGCCACGTCCGAGGTCTTGGAAGCCACTTCCTTGACCATCTGGGCGCCCATATTGGCGAACTTGTCTTCGACTTCGACTTCCTTGGCGACGGTCACGCCGTCCTTGGTCACTGTCGGCGATCCCCAGGACTTCTCGATGACGACGTTGCGGCCGCGCGGTCCCAGCGTGACCTTGACGGCATCGGCGAGCGTGTTGACACCAATCAGGAGGCGCGCCCGTGCGGCCTCGTCGAACATGATTTCCTTGGCACCCATTGCTTAGCTTCCTCCAGAGAGTGAGCGGTGAGATTTGGTTGTGGCTTGTCGCTGCGGACTAGCCTTCGATGACGGCGAGGATCTCGTCCTCGCGCAGGATCAGCTGCTCGGCTCCGTCGATCTTCACTTCCGAGCCAGAGTACTTACCGAACATCACGCGGTCGCCGACCTTGACGTCGAGGCTGCGGTGCTGTCCGTTGTCGAGCAGCTTGCCCGTACCGACGGCGATAACCTCGCCCTGAATCGGCTTCTCCTTGGCCGCCTCGGGGATGATGATGCCGCCCTTGGTTACTTCCTCTTCGGGCAGGCGCTTCACAATGATGCGGTCGTGGAGGGGACGGAGCTTGGTACCTTTCATCGAACAACTCTCCTTTCGTCGAATCGGGTCGCTAGAAGGGGCACATCGGCTCCCGCTCTGGCGAACCTAGGGGGGGTCAGGGGGAACCAGCGCGAAAGAGCCGACGTGCTGTTTGATGGGAAAGAGCTTGTTGGCACTCACCCCTGGTGAGTGCTAGCGCGGCGTAGTTTAAGAACTGCTTTTTATGGCGCAAGTGGGAAAGTGGGGCGCGTGGGGTTGAAGGGGGCTTCGTGGCCGGCAAGCGAGCTAGGGCCTAGGGCGAAAAGATCTCGACGACATCTGAGAAGGTGAAACCAGCTTGAGGACCACCGAGCAGCGTATACAGCGACGGCCCGATCGCCACGGCAGCTAGGCCATGGCGGGGCGTTGGCAGGCGTGCCTGCGAGGTCCACAGCGCCCGATCCCAGTCATAGGCCTCGTTCTCGCCAAAGGTATTCGGTGGGCCGCGATCGAGAGCCTCGCCTCCGACGACATAGCAGCGTCGATCCAGCGTAGCCGCGGCCAGACCGCCGCGCGCCGTGGGCAGGTCCGGCGCCATCGTCCAGCGATCGCGATCGGCCTCATAGATCTGCGCCGTATTCAGGTTGGCTGAAGCCCGCCCGCCGACGACCAGCATGCGGACGCCATCAGCACACGAAGCGAGATGTTCCCGCGCGAGCGGCATCGCGGCCTGTATCTGCCAGGTGTCCGCTGCTGGATCGTACGACCACAGCGCCGAGAGCACCTGCCCCAGGCCGGCTCCACCGACCACGTAGATACGCAAACCAAGCGTCTGTGCGGTCGCCGCCCCGCGCGCCAGCGGCTGATCACGCAGACGGATCCAGGTTCCGCGCGCTGGGTCCAGGCGCAGCGTCAGGGCGCTGGGTGCAAACGACAGATCGACATAGCCACCCAAGACATAGATCTGCTGCTGCCAGACGGCGACGGCCAGGTGATGCGTCGGTGCGTCCGCGGGCAGATCGGGGCCACGGCTCCAGGTGCTGTGGATCGGGTCATAGATCTCGACGCGATGCGTACCGCCCCCGGCAGAGAGCCCGCCAAGCAGATAGATGCGCTCGCCGACGGGGACGGCGGCCACTTCGGTCAGCGCCTGCGGCGCCCGCTCGCCCATCTGATAGGGCCCCGAAAGGCCCATATCGAGCAAGGGATGTGGACTCTGCGTGGGCTGTGCGCCCTCGCTGCAGGCGAGCAACAGTGCAGCCCACAGGCAAGACCCAGCCGAGGCAAGTACGCCATGCCATCGCGCTCGGCGTGCTGCCTGCGGCCCGGGCGAACCCTGCTGCTTCGATCGACTCTGCCGACTCTGCGGCTCGCGAACGAACGTCGTGGACATGGACAATCACCTATCACACACAGGCCCCACCCTGACAGCTTCCCTCCAGGCTAGATACCGGCCCATGGGCTCCATAAACGAGGCACCTTGTGCGGCTCGACAGAGTGGGTAGCGGCCTGAGCAGTGGGGGATCTCAGAACGGGCCGGCGGCAGATCGTGGAGCAGGCCGGTGCCCATCGTGCGGCGATTGACAGGCTCAAACGGCGCGGGATAGCGTCGCCGCCCATGACAGCATCTCCGTCGAAGCGGCTCGCGTTTTTCGCTGGCTCAGCGCTGGCACTGGTTGCGACCTTGGCCACACCGTCGGTACAGGCCAAGCCGGCGCGGACCTGGAACTATCTGACGACGGGCAACGGCCATGGCTTTCAGGTCTATGACAGCAGCCGCAACAAGCTGACGCACTTTCTAGAACACCCGTATCGCTATCTGCGGCCGAATCCAGGGGACCCGCGCGCCGACGGAGTGGGACGCCGGCAGCTGGCCTATGATTTCTATTTCGGGGTACGCGGGGCGGGTGGCGGTGGCTGGCTGAACGAAGGGGCGGCCAGCGAGCCTGGCTATGTCGAAGAGACGAACGTCATCCGCGCGCCGCTGAGCCTGGCGGGCGTATCGGCCGAGGTCTATCACCTGTCGCCGTTCGGCTTTGAAGGCAATGCCTCGATCGCGCTGCTGAAAGCGCCCGGTGCAACGGACGGCTTTGCCCTGATGAACTTTCACATGGGCGACGGCAACCCCGAGCCAGCGGCCAACGGAGAGTCGATACGCGCGGTGATGTCGGGCGGCCAGATCCAAGCGATCATCGAGACCGGCCCAGGTGGCGGCGCCATGATCTATGTCCCGCTGACGCCGCTTGCCCATGCCGACTGCGACGGTGTGTACAACAAGGTCAAAGCGGGCCAGGCGCTGGGCGATAACACCGGGTGTCGCGGCAACGACATCGTCCCAGCCTTTCAAGCATCGCTCGTCGATGGCTGGATGGGTGTGGCTTTGCTGTACAGCGCCGATGCCGCGCAGGCCGAGTCGATGCTGACCAGCTTCAAGGCCTTTCTGGGCGGCAAGACTCCGCCGCAGATCTTGGAATCGACGCTTGCTGAGTGGCGGGCCTGGCGCAAGCCGCCGGATGCCAAGCTCTCGCTTTGCACCGACGATGAAAAGCGGCTGTGGCGGCAGAGCGAAGCCATCCTGCGCATGGGTCAGGTGCGCGAGCCGTATCTGCCAAACCGCAAGAACTTTGGCATGGTTCTGGCCAGCCTGCCCGTCGGAGAATGGCACACCGGCTGGGTGCGCGACGCGATGTACGGCGTCGTTGCGCTGGCCCGCATGGGCCATCACGAAGAGGCTCGCATCGCGCTGGAGTTCTTCTTGAACGCCGAGCCCGTCGGCAAGTTCAAGTCGTACGTGCGCAACCAGGACTATCGCATCTCGGTCGTGCGCTATTTCGGCAACGGCGAAGAAGAAGCCGACTATTCGGGTCAGCCGACGCCCAACGTCGAGATCGATGGCTGGGGCATGATGCTGTGGGCGGCCCGGCAGTACGTCGACTCGTCGGGAAATGTTGCCTGGCTCAGCCAGCGCACGCGCCTGGGTACAACGGTCCTGGATGCGCTCTCGCAAGGGGTGGGTAAGCCGCTCGCCGCCAACCTAGAGCCATCGGGAATCGCCAAGGCCGATTCGTCGATCTGGGAAGTTCACGTCGAAAACGACAAGCACTTCGCGTACACGACGATGGCGACCATTCGTGGGTTCTGCGATCTGGCCGCGATGCTCAAGAAAGCGGGCCGCGACACGGAAAGTCAGACCTATCGCGATCTGTCGACGAAAGCGCGGGCTGGCTTCTTTGCGGCCTTTCTCGATCGCGAAGGCGCCATCGCCGGCTCGACGGAAGAGCTAGGAATGAACCAGTACCTCGACGGAGCCGTGGCCGAGGCTTTCACCTGGAACATCCTCAAGGACAGCGAGTACAGCGAGCGCACCGGCAAAGCGACGCTCGATCTGTTGGAACGCCTGCGCGTGGCCAGCGGCGGCTATAAGCGCAACGACGATGGCAAGTCTTCGTACGACAACAACGAGTGGATCTTGATCGATTTCCGCATCGCCAATGCCCAGTGGCGGGCCGGGCGTGAGCAAGAGGCGAAGAACAATCTCTTGCAGGTGATCGAAAAAGCAGCGGCTAACTTCTATCTTTTGCCTGAGCTTTACAACGCGGTCCCCAGCGACGGAACCATCGGCAAGTACACCGGTAGCATCCCGATGGTTGGCTACGGTGGCGGGGCCTATGTGCTGACCATGCTGGATCGCTCGGGGCTGATCGAGGCCAACGACTGCGGCGATGGCCTGGGCAACAAGTCAAGCGGCCGGGCGCTGTCGTGCAGCACCGATATGCCGGGGACTCCAGGCAACCCACAGAACCCTAGCAATCCAGCCGCACCGACGGCAGAAGAGCTGCCCTATGCCGATGCCTGTCTGTGCAGCCTGCCACCGGGACAGACCGCTGCGACGCGACGCGCCTTTCCGCTGGGCATGGGGCTGGGGTCGTCGGCGCTGGTGCTGCTCTTGCTATTGCGGCGAGCCGGGCGTCGTCGCCACACCGGGAAGCAAGAGCGCGGAGGCGATCGCTAATGCCCCTGTGCCCCCGCTTCATCCTGGCCGGACTCGCCGTGTTCTTGACGCAGCTTCCCATCGCTGCCCAGGCGGAAAATGAGCCGGCCGGCGATGCTACGTCGCCGTTTGTACAAGCACCGCCGACCCTGCCCGCGCCTGCCACCAGCGCCCCCAGCGAGCTTGCAGTCGCCAAGCCCGGCATGGGTCTTACCGTCGGTCCCGTCGATTTCCGCGCCACCGGATACTTTCGCGCACCGCTGCGCCTGAGCTTTCGGCCGCGCGGTGAAAATGTCGCCGCAGGCGAGTCATCGACCAGCATCCACTCGCCCTGGCTCGTCGACGATGACTACTTCCGGTCCGGCTTTTTATACAGCCGCACGCAAGAGTCCGACTGGTCCGAGATCTATCTGGGCGCGGGCAACAAGTACCTGCGCGGCGAAGTGGCGCTCATGGGATCGCTGTATTCCGACTGGGCGCGCCCGATCATCGACCGTCAGTGGGGCATCGCCCAAGGCTTTCTGACGTTCAACTGGCAAGCCAGCGGCCCGCGCCTGCGCTTCAAGCTGATGGTTCGCGCCGGTTCGTTCTGGGATCGCTTCGGCTGGCTCGAACACTACGACACCTATCTGTTCGGACGCACGCACCAGATGGGCGGACAGGTGCGCTTCGACTTCGAGCACATCGGATCCGGCCTCTCGTTCTTTCTGCTGCAGGGCGTCGGCGCGCACATGGAGGCCATCGAGTCGAACCAGGGCCTAACGCTGCTCAACTATCTGAATGCCGGCGTCGACATTCGGCGCGTCGCCAGCATCGGCTTTTACTTCCTGGATGCCCAGTCGCGCGACAAGCGTCAGCTCAAAGAGCTACGCGATGCTGGCATGCGCGTGGTCGGGCTGGATGCAACGCTGAACCTGTGGCTGGGTCGCTTCTATCTGGGTGGATCGGTGATCAGCGCCTCGGCCGTGCAGTATCTGGCGCCAGCCATCGAAGCGCTGCACTCGTGGGGTGGCCGGGGGCTGTACGAAAACTATCTGGGCGTCGAAAAAAGCGACGGCAACGGCTCGCTGTGGAGCGCCGGGGGCGAGTACACGTTCAGCCTGCGCAGCGCGCTGTCCCGCTTCTCGCCCGAGAGCACACGCTTTCTGCGGCGTGGCGATCTTCTGCTCAAGCTGTTCGCGATGACGGTCTATACGCAAAGCCAGCAGGTCGATCCCGATCCGACGATCAACCGCGATGGGCGCTTGGCGTTCAAGTGGGGCGGCGAGATCTTTTATCAGCCGTTTTCGTACGCCTTCGTCTCGCTGCGCTATGACCGCGTCGTCATCGACGTGCAGGACGAAGCCAGCGCGCTGCGCATTGTCTCGCCGCGAATTGGCGCGACGGTGAACTGGCTGCTGGGGGCGCAGATCTTCCTGCAGTACTCGCGCTATTCGTACGGTGAGCGCGTTCGTCTGCGTCCCGGCCAAGTCGCGCTTGAGACGCTGCCCGACGACAACGTCCTCAAGCTGCAGGCGCAGATCAGCTTCTAGCGCGCGTGCCCCGGCCTGTTCGTGCTTGTTCCGCCGCCCGATTGTGTTCGTTGCCGCACACCGAGGATTGTCCTAGGTCGCGCACTTGGTCTACGTTGCGCTGATGAATTCACCTCGCTTTTCTAATCGAACGCTCTTGCGCATGCGCCTCTCGGTGGGGCTATGCATCAGCCTCATGGCCAGCGGCTGCGGATCCAGCGACGGCAGCCCCCAGATCCAGTGCCCCAAGGGCCTGCGCGCCGTGTGGCTCACCGAGCCCGTCGACGGCAAAGGAGGCGTCGCTGAGTGCCAAGCGCCGCTGCCGCCCGTCGACATGGACAACGGCTTGCTCAAGCCCTTTCCAGCGATGAACCGCCCCGCGGGCAGCCTGAATTCGCCCGAGCGCATCGAGCTAGGCCGGCTGCTGTTCTTCGATCCCGTCTTGTCCGGCGACAACAGCATTAGCTGCGCGCACTGCCATCACCCCGATCGCGGCTTTGCCGATGGCTTGGACTTTTCCGTCGGCATTCGTGGACAGCGAACCGGCCGCAGTGCCCCGACGGTGTGGAATTCTGCTTTTAACAAGGAACAGTTCTGGGACGGTCGTGCGACGACCTTGGAAGAACAAGCCAAGGGTCCCATCCAAAGCCCGGTCGAGATGGATCAGAAGCCCGCTGAGCTTGTTTCCGAGCTAAAGAAAATCCCGGCCTACGTCGAGCAGTTCGATCGCGCCTTTGGCGGGCAGGATGGCTCGGCCGTGACGTTTGACAACATCGCGGCGGCCATCGCGACGTTCGAACGCACAATCATCAGCGCCAGCTCGGCCTTTGATCGCTTTGCCGCGGGCGATACCAGCGCGCTCTCGCCGAGCGCCCGCAATGGCCTGAAGCTCTTCCGCTCGGTCAGCACCCGCTGTTTTGAGTGTCACGGCCTGCCCAACTTCGCCAACCAGGACTACAAGATCATCGGCGTGCCCGACGGGAAAGACCCCAGCAAGTACGACGCGGATCTCGGCCGCGGTGCCATCAACAAGGATGCGGGATACAACTTCGCATTCAAGATCCCGACGCTGCGCAACATCGAAAAGACCGCGCCGTACATGCACAACGGCATCTATCACACGCTGGAAGAAGTGATGGACTTCTACGCCAAGGGCGGCGGGCACGATCTGATGGTTCCCAATCTCGACGACAAGATCCGCAAGTTCGATCTGTCGATGAGCGATCGCGCCGACCTGGTCGCGTTCATGAAGTCGCTGACCGATGAGTCGCTGACCCCCGAGATCCCCGCGCAGGTTCCGTCGGGGCTTCCCGTCCTGCGTTCCTTCAAGTAGCCACGTCGCAGTCCTTCCACCCGCTTCGGAAGAGGTATCTGATGAGCTTGCGTAGCACGCTACGTTCCCTGTTTCGCGTCGTCGTTCCCTGTGCCGTGCTGCTGGGTACGGCCCACTGCAGCGATGTCGATGTCATCGTCGAGTCAGGTGGCTCGATTCAAGCCGCCATCGACGCCATGCCCAAGGACCGCAGCAAGTGGGTCGTGCAGGTGCGTCCGGGTCTTTACAAGGAATCGATCGATGTGAACCGCCCCGGTATTGAGCTACGCGGGACGGTCAGCGGCAGCAGCAGCGACGAGCGCCCCATCCTCGACGGCTCGCTCGACGGAGGCAAGCTGCGCAAAGACGCCGTGGTGGTAAGCGGTGCCCACTTCACGATCAGCGGCTTTCTGGTGCGCAACTACAGCGGCAACGGCGTAACCACGCAGAAGACGCACCACGTCACCTTCCGCGATGTCATCACCGACAACGCCGGCAAGTACGGCCTGTATCCCGTCGAGTCTGAAGACATCTTGATCGAAGACTGCGTCGCCACGCGCATCTCAGACGCCGGCATTTATGTCGGGCAGAGCAAGCGCGCCGTCGTTCGTGGCTGCAAGGCCTACGGCAATGTCGCCGGCATCGAGATCGAAAACACCGTCGATGCGCTCGTCGAAAACAACGAAGCCTGGGACAACGCGGGCGGCCTATTGGTCTTTGTCCTGCCCAACAACCCCAGCAAGGTCGGCAAGGACTGCATCGTCCGCAATAACCATGTCCACGACAACAACCACGCAAACTTTGGCGATCCCATGTCAACCGTCGCCAAAGTCCCGCCGGGGCTGGGCATGCTGATCATGGCGGCCGACAACACCACCATCAGCCAGAACCGCATCGAGGGCAACGCTTCCGTCGGCATCGCCGTGATCAGCGTGACCAACTTGCTAAGCCCCATGGGTCTAGACATCGAGCCGAACAGCGACGGTACGCGCATTCTCGACAACACATACAAGAACAACGGCCTGGCCCCGTCTGCGGCGTTCAAGGCCATGCTGCCGGACCCCGGAGCCACGATGGGCGGCGATCTGTTGTTCGACGGCAGCGGCAAGGGCAACTGTCAGGACGAGCCCGCCATCGACAACCTGCGCAGCCTGCTGATCCCTCTCAACCGCTGTTAGGAGTCTCCCATGTCCCAACGAGCTTCCTATTTTCGCCGCCTGCGGGATTCCTTTTTGGTCGTCGCGCCTGCCGCGCTGCTCGGGTTCGGACTCCTAAGTCCGGGCATTGTTCACGGACATGCACTTCTGACTTCGCCAAAGCCGCGCGACAACTCGGACCTGTACAAAGATCCCAACGGCCCCTGCGGCGTCGCTAAGACAACAAACCCCAGCGTGCTGACGTCTGGATCGACGCTGACCGTCAACTGGACCGAGACGGTGAATCACCCCGGCTGCTTCCTGTTTGATCTGTCGACCGATGGTGACAAGACCTGGCAGCTATTGGCCAACGTCAAGCACGTGGCCACCGGGACCACGCCACGCCCCTATACGTCGCAGGTGCAGCTTCCGGGGGGGGTGACCTGCAGCAACTGCACCTTTCGCATGCGCCAGATCATGTACGGAACGGACGCGGACCCCTGCCCGCCCGCGACGATCCCAGTGGGAGCGACGTACTATTCCTGCGCCGACGTGACACTGCAGGGCAGTGGCCCCCCGCCGGATATGGCGAGCCCGCCAGTCGTCGACGCCGCGACGCCACCTCCACCGGGCGGCGGCATGGCTTCGGGCTGCCAGATGTCTGCACGGCATCCGAAATCACTCCTACCGCTTGCTTCCTTTTTGCTTCCCTTGTTCGTTGTGCGATCCCGCCGCCGCCGCGCCGCACACTAAGACGCCTGCAGCAGGGCTGGGACGTCTTCCAGCGGGCTCCTAGCCTGCGATCTCGGCTGCTTCTTTTTGGGCCTGTTCCCAAGCGGGTGGGGCCGGCGGCGTAAAGGGAGCGAGCCGCGCGCCCAAGCCAGCCGCCCCGGCGAGCAGGCGACACAGCGGGCGCAGCACGGCAGACAGACCCGAGGCCTGAGCAAGCTCTTGCTGCAGCACCGCGTCGATGCCGCCACAGAGCCCGAGCAAAAAGAAACAGACGACGATCGAGCCAACTCCAGCGACGAAGAACAGGCCGACAGACCAGGCGGGGCCCTGCAAACTCAGCGCGCCGAACAGCCAGGTCACCGCGCTCCACACGGCGAAGTTGCAGGCCGCCGCTAAAGTCGGCGCCAGCAAGGTCGTCCACACTGGCACCTGCAGCCGAACGATGGTGCGGTGATTGATCGACCACGCCAGCAGGCACTTGAGGACCAGCGCGCTCAGCGCCGCCAGATAGATTCCCAAGAACTGGAAGCGCTGCACAAACAGAAAAAGGAGTCCCAAGCGCAGCGCCTGCTCCACCAGCATGATGAACATCGTGGTACCCGTGCGTCCCGCCCCCTGCTGCAGCGAGTCCGTCAGCCAAGCCCACGGCAAGAGCAGACCGGAAAGCGATGCAACGACCAAGAAGCCCTCGGCCAGGGTCCACTGTCCGCCCAGCGCGCCGCGGACATAGAAGGCCCCCGTTGCCATAAGCAGCGAGAACACAGTCACCGAGAACAGCGTCCCAAGCTGCAGATAACGACTGACGTAGTACTGCACAAGCTGCTTCTTGCCAGTGCTCAGCGCTTCTGAGACCGCGGGAATCGCACTCTGATAGAAGCTCCACGCGAAGAAATATAGGAAGGTCAGGCGGTTGTGCAGAAGATCGCGGATGCCCAGCCACGTGGGAAAGTCGCGCAGCCAACGAATGATGATCAGCGACTCCAAAAAGGAGGTCAAACGGAATGGTTCCTGACCCAGCGTGAGCTTCAGACCAAACCAAAGCTGACGCGCCGCGGTGTCCGAACGGAACTGCGCCAAGAACAATGTCCCGACGGGAATACGCAGCCGAGACAGAGCAAACAGGCCCATGGCCAAGACCACCAGGGCATTGGCAAAGGCACCGACGCCCATTCCGATGGCAGCGCCATAGGCTTCGCCAAACGCCGGATGGTTTTGTCCCCAGGAACGAAAAAACAAAATAAACGGAATCGGAATAAGGAAGCTCAACAGGCGAGATTCCAGGAAATCGAGCAAGTTGTAGTAGTCAAAGCGCTGCATCGCCTGACATAGGAACTTCCCAACGGCCGGAAAAGCGGGCTGGCAGGTGCCAGCGTAAAGCAGGACAAAAGGCGCGTACAGGGCGTAGCTTGAAAGCGGCAGAAAACCGATCGCCACAGCCACCAAGAGCGACGCTTCGATCAAGCGCGAGAACACCTGAAACCAGATGTAGAACTGCACATCGGCGAGCGCTCGTTCCTGGATTTTTCCGTCGCTGCTAGCGCGGTGTTCGGCGAAGTACTTCACGAAAGCGGTCTGCGTTCCCAGGTCGAACGTCATCCACAGAATAAACAGCGCGTCGGCCGTGGTCCGCCACAGTCCGTCGGCTTCAGGAAAAGGCTGAACGCGGCGCGCCAGCAGGGACTGCATCGCAAAATAGGGTCCGATCAAGACGAGCATGTTGGCGAGCAGCGCAAGGAGTCCTGACAAAGGACGCGAAAAAGGCAGAAGCGCTGCTGAAGCGGAATCTGCACGCGGGGCAGCCGGGTCCGTTTCCGCGTTTCCGTGTCGGGCTTGCGCAACGGCGCGCAGGAACTCGGCCGCGGCTTCGGGGTGTCGGCGCCCCCGTCGCCATGCCGCGCGAAATGCGACGCAGGCGAGAATCCACACGGCAAGCAGAGCCAGCCAAATCAGGCGCTTCACCGTCGGTCCGGGCAAAGGTGACAGTGCGAAGTCAGCGTAGCGCTGTGGCGCGATCCCACCTGCCTGACACGCTGCGGCATACAGCAGATAGTTGAAATAGGACCAGCGCAGCAAGCGCGCCCCTGGATCACCTGGCTGTTCGCTGTCCGTGGCAAAGGCCAGCAGTACCGACCCGCGCCGCGTGACCAGTACGGGCGAGCCATCTTCCGCCCGCAGCAGCACCTGCGCCTGGCCGCTCTTCGCCGCGCTGGCCCACGACTCAGGCAGCGGAATCGGAACGAGCGCAGCCGGTGCGCTCTGCCAGTTGATGTCACACAGCCCGGCCGCGCGCTCGTTACAGACTGGCGCAGAAAACGCCAGTGCCGTCGTCGATACCTCGCGGCCTCTTCCACGGGGGGGAGACGACGCGATCTGCAGCGCTACCGACTCGGGCGCCAGCAAGGCAAAGCGCGCGTGCAGCGGAGATTCGGCCGGACTCGCGACGGCACCGGAAGGAACCAGCAGCACGGCCAAGAACAGAAGCCAAGCGGAGAACATCGCGGCAGCTTATCACCGTGGGTCACGAGCCCCCCGAGAGACCTCGTCCCCTCGGTCGTGTCGCGCCCTATCCAGCATGACGCACAGGACGTCGTCGGACTGCGGCTAGCGCGACAGCCAGCCCCACAGCTTCTTGGCGCCACCGACGACAGCGTTGCCGGCCGAGCGTGCCATATTCCCGGCCCCGCTTACGACCGAGGCAGCGCCGTTGCGCAGCGCGGTGCCGGCCGTTGAAAGACCGCTGCTGATCGCATTGCCCGCCCCGCGGGCCATATTGGCCGCGCCGCTTGCAATGTTGCTGCCCAGGTTCTTGGCCCCCTGCCAAGCCTGGCCAGCCGCATGAATGCCCCCAGCAACCGCGACGTTGCCGATTCCGCCAATCATGCCCAGTGTGCCAACCGGGCCAAGATCGCGCGCGGTGTTGACGGCGTTGCGGATTCCTCCCCAGGCTTCGCGGCCGGTGTTGGCTAGCCAGCTTCCGGCCCCCTGCACGCCCTGCCAAATGCCGCGCCCCGCGTCGCCCAGCGAGCGCCAGTCGCGAGCGCTGTCGATGAAGTTCGAGACGCCCTGCCCGGCCTCGTTCATCTTGCCGCCGGCCCAGTCGACGGCGTCCATACCCATGACGCGACCGCCGAAGTAACCGCGCAGTCCTCGCGAATAGCGCTCCGCATCGTCCGAGTACCGATGACCGTTGGCATCCATCTCGGCCTGCGTGTCAGCGACAAGCTGGCGATCGGCCTCGCGCGTGTTGCGGATGCCCTGCCAGCCGAACATGTTTTCGCCGTTTAGCGACTGGAAGTAGCCGTGATCGTGTCGCTGCGCTGCGGCATCAAGCCCATCGATGGGCTTGTACCGCGGATCGTTCATCAGCGACGGGTCGTGATACGGGTCATAGCCAGCATCGGCCTGGCGCTGCTGATTGATGTACTCCGAGTTCTCGATCACCATGCGGTTGTTCGGCCCGGCCCAGTTCCCATAGGAAACCATGCGGCCCAGCCCGCCCGCGATGCCATCCCCCGTGCGCCAGTCATTGCCTGGATCCGTATAGGAGTGGTGGCCGTCGTATGGCGTACTTTCGAAATCGTTCGGCATGTGACCCTCTTGCGACCGATGCGCGCGATGCTGCCCGTGCTCGTTGGCTGTGCTGACCTAGCGCAGCCCCCCGCGTCCCCCCACGACCTGTCCCAGCCCCCCTGGCGCGGCTCGCGGTCTGCTTGTAGATCGGTTTTCGATCGTAACGCGCTCCCCGTTGCGCGCTGACAACACAATGTGTTGTTGTAGAGGTCTCCGCCGACCCGCCAGATGCCGGGCCGCGTCGGGCGGGCCGTGCCGCACACGCCGGATCCACGACAACAAACCACAGGGTGGCAGACAGCAGCATGTCGATGCGCAAGATCTTGTTGGGTGTAGCCGCCGGAGCCATCAGCCTCGGAGCGGTCTTCCTATCTCGCGGCAAAGAATCCCAGCGACCAAGCGGAGGTAAAGCCGAAGGCTGGGTGCGGGCAGCGCGACTCGCGCAGGGCATCGACCACCCGCTTGGGGTCGTGGTCAGCGACGACTTTGTGTACTTCGCAGCCGGGGGTTTTGCGCGGGCCAAGAACGCCATCTGCCGCGTCTCGACCCTGGGTGGCACCGTCGAGACATTGGCCCTGCTCGACGTCTTGCCCAGCGGCGATCTGGCGGTCGATCACGACCATGTCTATTTCACCAGCGAGCACGGAAATGCCGTGCTGCGCGTGGCCAAGACCGGCGGCCCGACCGCAGTGGTAACCAACGCCCAAGCGCCCACCCAGCTTGCCCTCGATCAGACGCACGTGTACTTCGTCAGCTTTGCTCGCCACGATCCGGGGGGGGCGGTGCAGCGCGTGGCCAAAAGCGGCGGCCCGAGCGAGATCCTGGCCGGCGGACACATCGGCCTCGACAGCCTGGTCGTTGATGAGCGCGATGTGTACTTCCGCAGCAACAGCGGGCTGTGGCGCGTACCCAAAGTCGGCGGCTCGGCGCAGGCTCTGTGGGCGCGCAGTCCGACGCAGAACGCGCTACGGCTGACCGCCGATGCGGCGCATCTGTACTTCCTTCTGGAAAACCCCGGCAGCGGCAAGTACGCACTGGCGCGGCTCAGCAAGGCCGGGGGCTCACCCGAGGTCATAGGCCCCATCGTCAATGCCAACGCACGCCTGGCCCTGTCGGAAACCCACGTTTATTTCTTTCGCCAAGCCAGCCTGATGCACGACCTGTTGGCCAAGCTGGCGAAGTCCGGGGGACAGCCCGAGACCGTCGACGGATCCGGCCACAGCACCGGCTATCTGACGGTGGCTGGTGGCGATGTCTATTTCACGGACATCAGCACCGTCTATCGCGTCGCCAAATAGACGCGCCCGCAGCCTCGCATCCCGCCCCGCAATTGTCGCCCGTTTGCCTGTTTCTTCTTGGTACTCTGCGGCCGTGAACGCCAAGGAACTTGCCCAGTATCGAGCCAAGCTTTCTGCGCTGCGCGACGAGATCATCTCGACCGGGCCCAAGAAGATCGAGCCCAACCGACAGGACACCGCAACCGTGGGCGTGTCTGATGAGGATGCGCAGGCCCTGTCTGAAATGATGCAGACCCTGGCCTCGCAGCAGAACAAGAAGCAGTCCGAGGTCGTCGGCAAGATCGACCATGCCCTGCGCAAGATCGACGCCGATCCCGACGAGTTCGGCATCTGCGAAGAGTGCGGCGACGACATCTCGGACAAGCGGCTTTCGTTTATGCCGTACGCGACGCTGTGCATCGAGTGCCAGGCCGCGCACGACCCGAAGCGAGGCGAGCGCCGACGCCATGCCGGTGACTACAAATAGCAGGACCTGCCGCTCCCCCGAGTCCGACGAATCAGGAGTAGCGTAGCCGCCATGTCGTATGCCTCTTCGGATGATCAGCCGTTCTTTTCCAGCTTTCTGCCCGCGACGCTGCTTGCGCAGCTAGCCGCCGACAGCGAGCCCGTACCCGCGGTGCCCGGCCTGCAGGTCGCGCGGGGCCTGCGGGACCGCTTTCCCGAGATTGAGACCGTCGCAGCGCTGACCCTGGTCTGCTCGGTGTATCGCGCCACGCGATCGCAGCTAGCTCACGTGCTGCAGCAGCGCGTGCAAGACCGCGCCTTTTGCGATGCCCAGACCGCTGCTCTGGTCGAGCATAACCGACGGCTGCCTTTCCACGATCCGGGCTATCGCACTGTGCTGGGCATGCACGATCCGAGTGGGCGGATCGTCTGCGGGCCCCTGCCTGAACGCCCTTCGGTCGAGCGCGTCCATGTGCCGGAATTTCTGCGCGGCGAACAGATCACGCTGTTTGGTCCACCCGACACCGCGCGCCTGTCGATCAACGCCATGAACTCGCTGCATCGCAAGCGCCCTGACGAGCCGCCGCTCGTCGAGCAGCTTGTGGCTGAGTCGGGCCAGGTGCCGCGCTGGGGCGCCGATGACGAAGACAGCAAGACGCCGATCATGAGCAGCTTTCTGCGCGCCTGCGAAAACCTGCAGGGCTGCTTCGCGGGCACGCTGCGCTTCGTCGATGCGGCGCGCGGGCGCACCTATCAGCTGGCCGAGACCGGCTTGGCGCGACCGATCAAGCGCATCCCCGGCTTGGCACTTCCCGACGGAAATCACCTGCTTTTCGGGCAGCCGCTGCCTCTTCATGTCTTCGACTTGGTGATGCACATTTGGCACAACCGCAGGCGACCGCAGGCGCTTGCGCTGTACGTGCCCAAGCTCGAAACCGAAGAAGAAGCGGGCTATCTGCGAGCGCTCATCGAAGCCACCGAGACACATGCAAACGCGCTCGATCCCAGCTATGTGCCGGGCAGCGTGCGGGTCATCTTGGTGTTTGAAAATCCGCGCGCCATCTTCCGCATTCGCGAGATGGCTGCGGCTCTGGGGCCGTACTTTCTGGGTGGCAGTTTGGGCTGGCATGACTTTCTGGCGTCGACGGCGCGGCTGTTTCGCAACGATCCGCGGTACCGCATTCCGGTGAAAGCCGACCCCAACATCGTCATCAACAACATCCGCGAGTCGCACCGCATCTTGGTACGCGATCTGGGACCGCTGGGCGCGCTCAAGATCGGCGGCATGTACGGCGTCCTTCCCGAGGAGGGCAACGCAGCCTCGCAGCAAGTTAGCTTGGTCGGTTTCATCAAAGACGTAACGACGCAGCTACGCCGCGGCCTCGATGGCTTCTGGATCGCGCATCCCGACTTTGTGCGCATCGCCATCGCGCTCGTGCAGGCATATCGCCGACAGGAACGCGATCCGCAAGACCGCGTGTTCTGGGACTTGCTGCGCGATCTGATTCCCGACGCCGACGAGCACGCCGCGCTCGTGGGCTTTTTGGAAAAAGGCGACGCGCCCGGCCTGTCGCTCGACGATCCGCGCTATGTGCGCGGTGTTCTGGCCGCCGATCTAGAGACCTCGCCCGTCATCGCCAACGACGATCCCGAAGAGGTTCGCTACAACATCTTTCAGGCCCTGCAGTATCTGGCCGACTGGCTGTCTGGAAACGGCTGTGTTGCGCTGCCCGCCACGCTGCGCAACGTCCGTGGCGAGCCGGTCTTTGTCCGCATCATGGACGACCTAGCCACCACCGAGCGCAGTCGCTGGGAGCTTTGGGCCGAGCTTGCCCACGGCCGTGTTCCGCGCGCCCAATTCGAACGCTTGCTGCACGAAGAGCTAGGCTTCCTGCGCGCATCGCAAGACACACCGCTGCGTCGGATCCAGGTGCGCTGGCAGGGCGAAGCGGCGCGCTGGTATCCCATCGCCGCGCGCTTGTTGCATCAGCTTGTGACCAGCCCGGATCCACCCGAGTTCGTGACCGAGCTAGCCCTGCCCTTCACGTTTCCGTGCGTGCGCGACGCTGCCGATCCGTGGCAGACCGCGGGCGCGCTGTGCCCTGGCAAGTACAGCGACACGGTCGTGCCAGGAGTGGACTAGAGCCATTTGTTCAGACTGGTGCGATGCGCTCGACCTCGATCAGCGAGTGCGCTTGCGCGGGTGCGGCGAACAGCACGCGCGTCTGTTTCCACGTCTCGCGAAACAGCGCGCTGGCGCGGTAATGCTCAAGTGCTTGCGCGCTCTCCCACACGCTGTGCGTGTAATAGACATGGGCCTGCGCTTCATCGCGCATAAGGAACAGATCGCGACATCCCGGAAAGCTGCGAATGCGCTGCTTCACGCCGTCAAACAGGCCAAGAAACGTCGCGACAGCCTCGGGACGAAACTCCATCCGCACGATTCGAATCAAGGGACGCGGCTCGGACATCGGCACTTCGATGGACATGGGCACTTCGATGGACATGGCGATGGGCTCGTTCACGGTGGTTCGGGCGCAGCGTACGAAGCGGTCCAGCGTGCTACTTACAGACCTGCTGCGCCCGACGGGCACTAGCCTGCAGGCGCAGATCCTGACTGCCGGAAAAGACCGCAGCCACCGAATCCGCCAAGGCCTTTTTGCTTTTGTCGGGAACTGCGCGGCCTAGCTCGCGCGAGGGCCGACTGCAGATGCTGCTGATGGCGGCAAACGCAAGCTGCCGTACCGACGAAGGAGACTCAGCACCCGTGGACTCGATCAGCACCGGCAGATCCGCGATGTCACCGGCATCGGCGAACCCGCGCAGGCACTGCGCCAGCGCCGCCGCGTGGCGATCGTCGGCCTGCGGATCGCGCAGCAGATCCACCAGGGCGGTCCCCGCCGCGCGATGCGCTCGTTCACGCTGGGCCGCTGACAAGACGGAAGCAGCCATGGCGTGACGCGCCAAGAGCGCACACGCCTGACCTCGCAGGCTGGCTTTGGCGGACTCGCTCTCGGCGATGCGCGAAAGATCGTCGAGCGCCGCCGGTCCTTCGCAGCGAGCCAGACCCGCGAGCGCGCGGCGCTGCACATCCAGATCGCGATCGGCCAGCGCCTGATGCAGCGCATCGACACGCGGCGCCGTCGCCCCCCCAGAATCACGACACTGCGCAGCCCGCGCCTCGACGGCAGCGCGCCGGACTTTGGGCCAGGGATCGCGCAACAAGCTCTGCTCGATCTGTGCTAGCTCGTCCGGCCTGACCGTCGGAAGCTGCGCGGCATTTGGGCCCGCGCTCTGCGCGCCATTTAGAAGCGCCGTCAGCGTGGCTAGGCGCACACCGACGTCCGCATCGCGCAGACCCTGCAGGCGATCTGCTCCCGCTGCCGCCAAGCGCACGCGCAGCGCGCTCGCCAGCCCACGCAGGACGGGATCGGCATCGCTGGTTGCGACCTGCGCGACGCGCGAAAGCACCATGGGCGACGCCGCGGCCAAGCGCTCAAGCGCTTGCAGCAGACGGTACTCAAGGACAAACAGAGCCTCGTCACCGGCCGAGGTCGACGGCCAAGCTTGTGCAATGCGATCCGCAAGCTGAGACCGCGGCCCCATGTCGGGGCAGTTCGTCAGCGCCTGCGACAGTCCCGAAAGTAGAAGCGCTGTCGCCGACCCGGCACTCGGATCACGCCCATCCGATCCGGCACGCAGTCGTTCGATCAGCGGCCCCGCAAGCGAGGCCATGGCTGGATCGTCGAGCGGCGCACAGCGCACTGCCGTCGCCACGGCCGCAGACCAGCCTGCTGCCAGCTTGGCATCGCGCGACGCATCCGCCAGCAAACCCAACAAGCGCGCTCTAGCCTCGTTGGGAAGCGATGCCGCCCATAGCGCTAGCGCGGTGCCGCGCGCCTCGCCGGGCAGTCGCGTGTCGCTGGCAATGCGATCGAGCAGACGAGGGCCGACGTGCTTATGGCCCGCAAGCTGCCGCAGAAACGCTGCGGCTTGACCGTCGCTCAGCATGGCCGGCTGCAGCCGTCGCTGCACCGCCGACCACAGCAGCGCATCCAGCGCAGCGGATGTGGCCGCGCTCGCTGCAGCGGGCCCCGACCTCGCAACATCGGCATCGGCATCGGCAAGCTGCAGCAGAAGATCATCCAAGCGTCGCTGGCCATCTGCGCTGCCGCTGCCTTTCTGCAGAACCTCGGCCACAGCGTCGAGCACAGCCTGCCGACCTATGCCATCGCGACGCGCTCGCAAAAGCAACGTGCGCGCCGCGCCTTCCCCGCGCGAGCCATCGCTTGATGCGGCCACGGTCGCCAAATTAGTCAATCCACCTTGACCATCGACTTCGCTATACAGCACAGCATCACCGATGGCGGCATCGGCTGCCCCATCGCGGATCAGCAGCGAGACGCAGTCGCCGGCAGGCAAAGCCCCGGCAGGAAACAGCAGCCACTGCGTCGGCGCCGACGTCAGCTCGATCTCAACAGGCGGTGTAGCCGCTGCGCTGCCGGTACCACCCAGGACCAGCGCGATACGACTGGGCAACGGCTTGCCGCGTGCGGCAGTCAAGCGCAGTGCGCGGACTGAATGGCCAGCGCCGTCGGCCTGCGCGGTCACAAACGCTCCGCGAAGCTGTGCCGGAGCCCAGGCAGAAAGCGGGCTGTCGTCGTCTAGCTCGCGAGGCGGCCCCAATGAATCGGCGCGAGAGACGTGCGCTTGCGCCGACGCCGCAACCCAGCGATAGATGCCCAGTGATGGGCCGGAATACTCAGGGGGTGGGCTGGCAAGTCGCTGCAGTCCCGTCGGGGCCGAACTTGCGTTCACGGCCGGCAGCGTCAGCTCAGGAAAGGGCTGAAAGCCGACCCCATCGCGATAGCGCTCGACGAAAAGCCGCGTTTCTCCATCGCAGCGTCGAATATTGGGCGCGGTCTGATAGCGAACCAGCCCAGCGCTCGTGATCGCCACTTCCTGCGCGTATTCGCCGTCGGGCCCTTGCGGTCCCACGGGCCCAGAGTACGCGACCGTCAAACGTCGCCCATGGGCCACCACGGCCAACGCCCGCGCCTGCGTACCACCGCCGCGCCGCAACTCGGTCGCACGGGCTAGAAATATTCGGCCCGCGGCCGTGGCTTCAAACTGCACCTCGGCCGGTCGCCTCAGCAGCACGTTTTCACCAAGTCGTAGCGTGCTTGGCGCCGCGCCATGCCACTCAACCAGCAGCGTGCCGTCGCCACGCAAAGTGAGAGCATCCGCAGTGCCATCCCCGTCGACATCGGCGCGGATCCACGACAGCACCTGCGGCGTCTCGGCCCATGACGAAGCACCGCTCGCGGTGCATGCCAAGACCAGCCCGCACACGCGGGCTCGCGCAGAAAACCAACCCATCGATCGCATCGCAGCGCGCGTCACCTAGCTCCCCCGATACGTTGAATAGCCATATGGACTGAGCAGCAGCGGCACGTGATAGTGCTGACTGACGTCACGCACGACGAACACGATCTGCGCATAGGGATAAAAGCCCTGCGCGGCAAGTGATTCATAGTACGCACCCGTCTGGAACGTGATGCGATACACGCCCGCTGTGAGAGTGCCCGGCGGCAGCAGATCCGCGACACGTCCATCGCCGTTGGTCACGCCGCGGCCGACCACATCGAAGCTGTCGCCGACCTGCCGTTCCAAACAAACGGGCACGCCGGCCGCTGGACAGCCACGCGCTGTATCCAAGACGTGCGTGGTGATGGGGCTTCTCAGGCTTGTCGTGCTCATCGGGACGGATCTCCTGTTTCGGTCGCCTGCGCTGCTTCGGTCAGCCACTTGCGCAAGCGCAGCGCGGTGATTTTCGCTTGTTCCGAAGCGGCCACGCGTAGCTCGCTCGCGCGATCCGCAGGCAGCCGCGCCGTCAAAATGGCCAGCAGCTCTGCGGCGCTTTTCCCCGTCGCGCAGACCAAAAAGATAAAGCCGAACTTGGCTTCATAGGCCGCATTGCCAGCGGCCAAGCCCTGCAGCACGGCTTCGCTGGCACCATGCACGCCTGTCTGTTCTTGCAGCGACCAGGTCGCCTGCGCCGCGTACTTGCGCCGGATCGATTCGACGTCGCCGATCTTGGGATGCGCGGCAAACGCCTGCAGCCAATCGGACTCGTCCAAGTCCCACCAGATCGCCTCGGCATCGCGCAGCATCGTCGAGACATCGGCAAAAGGATGATGCGCCAGCATGCGATCGACCCAGCGCGCTGCGCCGCAACACGTCGTAAGTTGAGCGCGAAGCGTCTCGATCGGCCGAGCGCGAAGCGCCTGCAAACCCTGCGCAAGCCACTCGTCTTCCGAGGCCTGTAGCGCGCTCACTGCGGCGTCCCCATCACGCGCAGGCGGCTGATTCCCCCGTCGGGAAAAATGGTCACGCGCAGGTGCGAAAAGACGCGGGTTCCCGCAAGAAGCTCTTGGCTGAAGCGGTGCTGCGTGTGCGCCTGCAGCGTGTGCCGCGGCAAGATCTCGCTCCAAAGCACCGGCTGATCGCGAAAGTCACTTGCCAGATACTCAGCCGGAGCCACGCAGCCCTCGATACGACACGACTCAGGAAAGTTGCCCTTGAAGTGGTTGGTGTCGACTTCGATCTCGGCAATCGAAGACGGACGTCCCAGGCGCAGAATCAACCAGTCATGGTTTGCGCCACGGCTGCGCCGCGTCTCCCAGCCTTCGCCCATGTGCGTCGCGCGTGCGGGAAACAAGACGTTGTCCTTGGCGCCATAGTGCATATCGCTGGCCGCGATCACCACGCCCCCATGTGCCGCGCAGGCGACGTCTACCCGGCCATCTTTTGCGGTCTTAAGCAAGGTGTCCCAGTCAGGACGCGCCTCGCCGTACACGCGCAGACGAGCGATGCCTCCGTCGGGATAGCTGTGCAAGCGCAGGTGCGTGATGCGATCAGCGCCTGCAAAGTTGGGAAGGATGTTGCGCGTATTGCCCAGAAGCTTGGTCTTGCGGACTAGCTCTTTCCAGGTCACACCACCGTCGCTGCTGCCATCGATCGAGCAGCACTCGGGATAGTTGCCGGTAAAAAAGCTGGTGTCGACTTCAAAGCCAAAGATGGCACCGGGAATGCCAAGCTCGACGACGCAGACATCGTGGCCAGGCACGCGCTTGCGTCGCGATTCCCAGCCGTCCATCCACTTGCCGCGCTCGGTGTACTTGTCGGGGATGAACTCTGCGGGAGTTGCCTTGAGCAGGTTCTCTTTTTCCGCGAAAAAATCGTCGCTGCACGAAAGCACACGGCCGCCCACTTTTTCGCTGGCGAGGTCCAGAAGATCCATGAACGACACGCGCACCGCGGCGCTGGATGGGATGGGTTGGCTCATTCGCTCTGCATTCCTTGTGACGACTGCGTCCCCACCTCTCGACCCGTCGGTGGTGTGGGGAAGTTTCCTTCTTCATAGATGACCTGGCCGCGCAGAATCGTTGCATGCACGCGACCACACAGCGTTCGCCCAAGATAGGGCGTCACTTTGTGGCGATGCTGGATCGTTTCAGCCGACAAGACGTACTCGCGCGTGTCATCGAACAACACCAGATCCGCGTCTTTTCCGACGGCGATACTGCCCTTGCGATGGGCAAGGCCCGCGAAGCGCGCGGTGTTCTGACACATCAGCCGCACCAGATCAGAAATCGACATACCGCGGCTACGCAGGCCGCTCCACACCACGGGCAGGCTGAACTGGATCGAGCTGATGCCTCCCCAGGCGCGGGCAAAGTCGCCGCGCTCCATGTGCTTTAGGCCGGGAGTACAGGGCGAGTGATCCGACACCACGAAGTCGATGTCGCCGCTCTTCAAAGCCAACCACAGCCGCTCGTTGTTCGTGCGCTCGCGAATAGGCGGAGCACACTTAAACCACGTGGCACCGCTTGGCACGTCTTCGGCGCACAGCGACAAATAATGCGGGCAGGTCTCCGCCGAAAGCGGCAGACCTTCGCCGCGAGCCTGCGCCAGCAGTGAAAGCGCATCGCTCGATGACAAATGCACGACATGCGTGCGACACGCGGTGCGGCGCAAAAGCGGCAGCAAGGCTGCGATGGCGCGGTTCTCAAACTCGCGCGGCCGCGATCTCAGATAGCTCTCATAGCTGCGCACATCGCCGTCTTCGACCCGCGGCGCCGGACCTTCAAGCTCTGCATGAACCAAGAGAGGCACGCCTTTTTCGCGCAGCACAGGCATCGCCTGCTCTAGGTCGGTCAGCGAAGACACCGGAAACTCATCGACACCGGACTCGCACATAAAGGCCTTAAAGCCCAGCGCTCCGGCATCGACCATCGCCGAAAGCTCGTCGCGGTTGCCCGGCACGACGCCGCCCCAAAAGCCATAGTCGATCTGGCACTGCCCGCGCGCCGACTGCCGCTTGATCTGCAGCGCGGACAGCGTCGTCGTCGCTGGGATCGAGTTGAGCGGCATGTCGACCACCGTCGTGATACCGCCCGCCGCGCAGGCTCGCGTGGCAGTGACGAAGCCCTCCCAGTCGGTCCGGCCGGGCTCGTTGATGTGCGCATGCGTATCAACCAAGCCGGGTAGGACGGCCAAGTTCCCAGCGTCAAGAACTGCCAATCCCAACGGATTTTCGTGGTCAATGGGCAGGATGTCTGTGATGCGCTCTCCTTCGATCTGCAGCATCGCCGGACGCACTGCGTCAGGAAAGACGATGCGCTGACCGCGCAAGAGCCACTTGTTTCCAGGCGCCTTCATGAGGCGAGCATGGTACTGCCGTCGCCCCCCCGAGGTCACGCCCCGAGATCACAGCGCGGCCCGTCCCCTAGATCACGCTGCGCGCTCGCCGCTTTTCGTGCCACGCCGGTCGAGCGTGCGCAGCGTGTGGGCCGCAGGCGCAAATCCGCCACCCGGCGACGCCGGTCGCAGAGTACAATTTCAGCGGGAGGTTCTGATGCGTTGCCGAGGTGACTTGCGTATGCTGCTTCTCTTCGGACTTACGGTGCTTTCGCCGATGTCGGCGCAGGCACAAGTAAGCCCTGGCTCGGTGCCCAGCCAGCCCACCGGGCCGGTCGAAAGAACCGTCGTCACCGGAGACGGCGCCATGTACCGCGGCGAGGTCGTCGAGTACGTCATCGGCGATCACATCACCCTCAAGCTCGACAGCGGAGAGCTCAAGCGGATTGCATTCTCGGACGCTGCGCACATCTCGCCGCCGCGGCCCAAGGCATCCGCTGCTGCCGCGAACCCACCTGCTGCTGTCAGCAGCGCCCCGATGAATGCCCAAAGCGCGGTCGCACCTGCACCTGTCGGCAGCGCGCCAGCCACAAGCCCCGCACCGTCGCAAAGTCCAAGCCCGGCGATGCAAGCTCCACGTCCAGGAGCCGTGGCCAGCGGCGGCGTGATCTTGCCGCCGCCACCAGACACCGTACGCACCGTCGTCACGCGCGAAGGCTTGGTGTTCCACGGCGAAGTGCTCGAATACGACGCCGGATCGCATGTCACGCTGAAGCTCGCCAACGGCGAAAAACGCCGCATCGGCTGGAACGAAGCAAAAAAAATCTCGCCGCAGCGATCCAAAAATGACGTGACAGCCGATCTTGGATCTCCCGAGCGCACCATCGTGATGCGTGATGGCTCGACGGTCAAAGGCGACATCGTCGAAGCCTTGATCACCGACCATACGACGCTGCGCTTGCCCAGCGGACAGCTTCGCACCATTCGCTGGAGCGACATCCGCCGCATCATGGGCCCGCGACCGATGGCCGCCCAAGTCATCCCGACGACGGGAGAGCTGCTGATCCACCTGGAAGGCGGCGGTCGAATCCAGGCTGAGTTCTTCGAGTACTCACCCGATGAGCAGCTTATCGTCCGCCTAGTCAGCGGTGGCTATCGCTCGCTGTCGCTTGGCCAGATTCGCAAGATCGTCGTGCTCGGCGACAACCCAGCGCCATAGCGCACGCTGCATACCTCGCACCACGCCCTCGTCGCCATCGCGCCGCCGCCGTCCCGGCTGTGCATGCTCTCAATCGTCTGTGATACACCGCGGCGGTGTTCTCTTGGATTCTTCATTGCGTGGGCCAGCGCGGCTCTTTCCTATCGCCGTGGCTCCTTTGTCTGTGGCTGCTTGGCTGTGACAATCCTCCTGAGGCGAGCGTTCACACGGTATCCGAATCAAATCCACACCCTATGGCACAGGCCGCCTCGCTGTCTGCTGTAGCCACGTCCGCTGCCCCAGCGGTGCGTCATGATCCCCACGCTTCAGCATCCACTGCCGTCGAGGATCACGTTCTACTTTCGCTTTCGGAAGGCGCTTGCCATTCCGCACAGCACAGCCCGCGAAATGCGCTGGTCGCACTGCCCTGTATCGAGCAGCAAGCGAGTGCGCTCTTCGAACTTGCGTCGCGCTGGACCTCGCCTGCCGCCGGTTTTTCTCCCCCAGATGCCGACACACTGCATCGCTATGCCAGCGCCTGCAGCAGCGCACTTGGTCAACACAGCGAGCGTCTATCGGCCTGGACCCTGGCAAGCGTCGCCGCCTTGGCTGCTCTTCAGGAGGCTGCACGCCGCGAGCTAGCATCTGGGTCTCTGCCAAAGCAGACCCTGGCTCTGCTGACCGAGGATCCCTCGCCACTTCTGCATGGGCGGGCCTTGTTCGCGCTGGGTGCCTTGTTTCCAGCCCTGCCGAGCCGCGAGCTAAAGACGCAGACGCAACAGCACATCGCCGAGGGGCTCGCCCACACCGATCGCTTCGTCTTTCGCCAGGCCGTGCTCGCCGCCGTGCTCAGCCAAGACAGCCTGCACGATGCCGCGCTCTTGCAGTCACTTCTGCGCAGCCTGCACGTGTCGGGAAGCAATGCCCCCAAACCCAGCGAAGCCGCACCACTGCCCGCGATCCCGGCGGCGCTAGGCCCCGCTATCGTCACTGAGCTTGTGCCGCTGTTGCCGCCCTACGTCGAGCTGCTTCTGCAGTCGGCAGATCCACTGTCGGCTGCGACCGCCGAGCGCTTGCTCGACGCAGTAATCCAGATCGATCCGCTGTCGGGTATCGCTCACTACCTGCGCGCTCGTGTACTCGATCGCGCACGCGATGGCCGGGCTCTGGCCGCTCTGCGGCACTCGCTTTCGCTCGGCAACCTACCCGCCACCTTCGTCGATGAACTCGGTGAACGAGCCCGTGCCCTGACCCCAGACTTGGATCTCGAAGCGGCCCATCGTCGCTTGCGCCAGCTGCTTAGGCTGCGTCGGCCGATCGAGCCGGGCAAGCCGCCCTTTCGATTGACGGCCAAAGAGCTCGATCACACTCCTCCCAGCCACCCTCTTGTGCCGCAGGTGTCCCCTGCCGCGCTTGAAGTTCGTGCCGCCGCTGTATTTGCGACGGAAGCGCTCAGCAGCCCGGCCGCTCTGGCAATGGGTCAAGAGCTGTTCCGTCTGTATCCGTTTTCCTCGCAGACAGACTATGACTCATGCCTGCGCAGCTTCCTTTTTCCCGATGGAAAGAACCACGATCTGCTGGACGCGCTGGGCCTGCAAGTGCATGGCAAGACGGGTGGGACGCACGTGATTCCAGGGCTGGTCCTCGTCCGCGATGAGCAGGCGGACAGTCCGTCGGCAGTGCGCACTCCGCAGGGCCGCTATGGCGTGACCTGTGCGCTGTGCCACACGCAGATCGATGCGACGGGGCAGCGTCACGATGGACTCCCAAGTCGCAGCTACGATCAAGGGCTGCTGCTGGCGGCATGCATCGACCAGCCGATTCACTACAAGGCACAGAATCGCAACCTCGATCAATTGATGTCGTATCGGCCGGGCCGCAACGACTCGTCCTCAGACGGGATGCACAATCCGACAGAGATTCCTAGCCTGTGGGGGCTTGCCAGTCATGGGCCGGTTCGTTGGAACGGCGATACTCCCAGCCTGGAGCTGCAGATCGATCGCAACCTGTCTTCGCGCTCGGCGCCCCCGGCGGTGATTGCACTTTTGGCCGCGTACCTGCGATCGCTCGGGCAAGCTGCCGCTGCGGAAGCCGCCGTGACCGTTGCACACCCAGCGCGCTCGGCAGGACGCCGCGTCTTTTCAAAGACCTGCGCACGCTGCCACGAGCCCCCGCTGTTCACAAACGGTCGCGTGATTCCGCTTTCCGCTCTTGGAACCGATGCCACGCGTATCAGCGCTGTCTTGCCTAACAGCGGCGGCGGATACAAGGTCCCGACGCTGCTTGGCCTGTCGCGGACTGCTCCCTATCTGCACGATGGCTCGGTGCCCAGCCTGGAAGCCCTGCTCGATCCACAGCGCAGCGGAGGTCATCGCTTCGGCCTCTCACTAGCAGCGTCCGATCGCGCCGCCCTGCTGCAGTTTCTGCACGCGCTCTGAACGCCACGCCGTCAGCCACACGGCACCCGGCCCAGCGATCGACCGCAGGCCCTGCGATCTGCGCGAGCGCCCGACCGACTGCTTGACAGCGCGGCGCTGGCAGTGGGATAGCCTCTGCTCATCTTCGCTATGGAAGCCGTCGACAGTGTGCTGCCCGAGCCTCTGCGTCAGCTTGGGCTGCCGTTGCCGCTCACGCTGTTTGCGCTGCTTCTTGCCTGGCTGTTTCTGGGCAGCCTTCTTCTGCGCTTGGCGCCGCTAGCCAGCCTTTCACTGCGCGGCGAAGCGCTCGCGCGGCTGTTCCTGGTGGGCCTGCTGTCGGCACTGCCCTGGGTGCGCAGCTTGCTGTGGCTGCCTCTCGCATGGTTCGCGGTGACCTGGGTCGGCTCGCTGCCCTACGTCACGGGTCGCGCCGCCGCGCTGGCCACTCCGCCGCGTGCAGCAGCGCGATTTCTGCGACGGGGACTTCTGGCCGATGGCCTGCTGCTTCTTGCGTGTGCGCTGTTCTTTTGGGCTCAAGGTGGGACCTGGTCGCGCGCCGGAAGCGGCTACATCGCCGACATGCCTCCGACGACACACGCCCCAGGCGAGTCCCGTGATCCAGCCGACTCAGCGCAGCCGGTCATGCGCCTTTCAATGTCCGCCGATGCGGTGCTGGCACCTTCGCAAAGTGCCTCGTCAGATCGCACTGTGGATGCTGACCGCCCGTCGCTGCGCAAGCGCCTGCAGGGCAAGCTCTTTTGGGGCATCCCGACCAGCGCCGTGCTGCTGGCGCTCTGCCTATCCGCCCTGCTCGTCAAGCTCGCGAGTGCAGAAGTCCTCCTGCGCGCCCTGCACCCTCGACAGATTTTTCTCTCGCCAACGACCCGAGCAGCGACTGGCCCGCTGCTTCTGGCCCTGGCGCCGCTGCTTCTGGCCCTGCACCTGTGGCTCTGTCTGCGAGGGCTGTGGTGATGTCACGCCCTGCCCTGCCCGCCTGGCCCTGCATCGTCGCTGTCCTGGCAGTCTCGCTGACCTTCGCGGCGACGGCGCAAGCCACACCCAAGCTCGAAGTCTCGGCGTCGACTCTGTGCATTTCGTCACG
Source organism: uncultured Myxococcales bacterium (assembly GCA_964554495.1). Lineage (GTDB taxonomy): Bacteria > Myxococcota_A > Polyangia > Palsa-1104 > JAEUJZ01 > JAEUJZ01. The sequence continues at coordinate 9,809 of CAZKOY010000038.1, read as the reverse complement.
CTCCGACTTCACAGGCCAATCCGTAGCCACACTCTCTATCGAACACGAAAATACGCAGCGATCGGCTGAGATCGTGCTTCAAAACCGCGGCGACTCACCACTTGCCCTGTATGGCCTCGCGCTCAGTCCCGATTCAGCGGGTTTTTCCATCGCTGAGTCCAGCATCCAGAGCGCGCTTGCTGCGCCTCTGCCTCCCCATTCCCAGCGATCGGTTCGCGTGCAGTACCAGCCCACGCCATGGCGGCAGCAGGCCTATGGAGCGCTGCTCATCTACTCAAATGACCCGCGCGACAACGACGACCCGCGCACCGCCGAGCGTGACTTCGTCCGCAGCGTGCCGCTCTGCGCTGGCGAGTCCACCCTCGCGCTCTGGCTGTGGCTGGCGCCGCTCGCCGCCGGGCTTTTGGCTGCGCTGCTGTGGTCGCTGCGCCAACGTCGAGCGGCATCCATTCGCTGGGCCACTGCAGGACTGCTTCTGCTGTCGGCAGCGCTTCCCCTTTTCCTGCTCGGCTACGCCACGCGCGCCTTCGTTCGCGGCTTCGGCGTCGCGCAGGGCAACTACGGCTATCAGTTCCTGCTGCAGCGTGTGCTCGCGCCGTCTCTGCCGCTAAACTATCACGCCGGACTCGACGGGCTTTCGCTGATCTTGGCCTGGTCGCTTGAGGTATGGGCTGCCCTGCGGGTCGCATCGCTTCTCCGCTCGCTCTGGCTGCCTTCCTGCATCACGCAGCCTGCCGATCGAGCCCCCACCGCTCGCTGCCTTTTTGCCCACACGCTGCTGCACAGCATGGCGCTGGCGCTGCTTGTCAGCCTCGATCTCGTACCGCTTCTTCTTTCGCTCCTTCTGCTGCTCTCAGCGATGGGCAGCCTGCTTCCTATTCGCCCGCGACGCATCTTTGCGGCTGCTGCGGTCCCCAGTTTTTTCGTGCTCCTGGCCGGACTCTGTTTTCTCGCGGCTCACTCGCAGCCAACGCTGCTCAGCAACGGCGGTTTCGTCGAGCACACCACCGATCTAGTCAAGCTCAGCTACCAAAACTACTTCGCGGATCTGCCGCTTTTATCCGCTGCCGGCACTGGGCTTGGGGGGCGCCCCATTGCCCCGGCTCTATACGGCCTGTTGGCAATCGCGACGCTGGCCCCCACCATCGCGCTCGCTGTGCTGTGTCTCCGCTCCCCGCTCTTGGCGGCTTCGGCGCCGACTTGTCTGCTGCCTGTTTCCTCGCTTGTTGGTTTCTATCTGCTCGTCCGTGTCGTCGCTGGCCTCTTGCCTCAGGCCCACAGCGTCCTTCTGCCCAGCCTGAGTGCGTTTTCTCTGTTTACCTGTGCCGCCGTCGCGTTTTCGTCCGCGCTGCGCCGCACCGTCCGGCTGGAGCAGCGACTACCAGCGCTGCCGCTGCTCGTGCCGCTGTCCGGTGCCTTGATCGGCCTAGCCAGCGCCACAGCGACGGGCATTCTGGCTGCGCTGCTGCTGCTTGGCTCGCTGTGCCTTTCCTGCACCTGGCTCGGCCAACGCCTGGCCAGACTGCCGCGGCGAAGCTCCTGTACGCCGCAGCACGGCGCCGCACACGCCCCCAAGAACGCCCCTGACGCAGCAGAATCGCCCGAGTCCGACGCGCTGCGCGTGGCGCTTCTTTTGTTCCATGCACCGCCGGGCACCGCGACCTTTGTCGGCCATGCTCTGATCGCCTTGGCTGCGTTTGCAGCCCTGCGTGGCGTGTCCGGTCTGTACGTCACGCTGTGGCTCGTGTCGCAGTACTTCGCTCTTCTGTGGCTGCGCGATCAGCCGATTGCCGACAAGCCGCCGCCGCCCGCGCTTTCGCTTCATGCTGGCCGCGCGTTGATCGTGGCCTGCGCCATCGCCTGTTTTTGTGTCCTTCCCTTGTTCGAACTTGGCCATACTTGGAGCCTCGATTTCATCTCGCACACTCGACATGCCAGTGCTCCACCAGGCCCAGGGTTCCTCGCGCACCGCTGAAGATGAATCAGACGCACGGATCTCGCCGCGCGCTCATCACGTGTATCTGTCACCGCATGCCGACGATGTCGCGTTTTCCTGTCTGGGGCAGATCGCGCTGCGGCGGCTCGCACGACAACAGAGCGGCCAGTCCGATCCGGTCGAACAGACGCTGGTCACCGTCTTCCTTTCGGGGATGGAGCAGCGACGACAGGAAGACGAAAAGGCCGCGCAGATCCTCGGCTGCCAGTACCGCTGCTTAGAGCTTCCCGATGCGCCCGACCGTCCCGAGATCCGCGGCGATCTCGACCTGTTTATGCGCTTCGGACCGCAGCACCTGGGCATCACCAACGAAGTCGTAAGTCGCCTGCTTCCTTGGCTTCCACCGACGGCAATCCTGTACGCGCCGCTCGGGGTTGGCGGCCACATCGATCACCGCATCACGCATGAAGCCGCACGCGCGCTGGCCTATCAGCGAGGACCGTCCCTGCGCTTGGCGTACTACGAAGATCTGCCCTATGCCCTGGCGCCCTATGCCCTGGCGCGACGGCTGGCGGCGCTTGGTACCACAAGTGAAAAGCGAGCCAGCCTCGCCCACGAGCGGGCCGCCTATCGCGACTGGCTCTTGTCATTTCCGCACATGCAGCGTCGCCTGCCAGGGCTGCGTCTATTCATGTCCCATGTTGCGGCCCACGTCGCTGTGCAGGCCGACGGCGATCCCAGTCGTCACCGCCCTGGCTTTCCGCCGCGCCTGCGCCCTCAGCTTGTGAATGTTACGCAGAGCGTGGCACAGCGCACCGAAGTCATCGCGGCCTACGCCAGCCAGTGGCCGCTGTTTGCTGCGTCCCCTGAAGCGCTGACTGCGCGCTTTGCCGCCTATGGCCATGCGCTCGCCGGGCGGACGGCGGAACCACCCGAATGCTGCGAGCGCATCTGGTTTGACGACGGCGTCCACGGTCCACAGACCACCTGATCGCGCGTCGCAAGCGACCGCGAAGACGCCCGGTGCCGCGCAGGCCGCCTGCCTAGCTCTGCGCTTTGCCGAAGGCCGGCGCGACTGCCTGTGCAAAGTCTGCGATCGAGCGCGCCGGGCGCCCCAAAAGGCGCGACACTTCGTCGGTCACCGCATCGCCCCAGTTCGCCGAGTACGCCGCGAAGTAGTCGCAGTACAGCGTGCGCGTGAACTCATCCGTGCCCATCTGACTGAGCCCTTGGTCAAGCGCAGCGACGGGAATCGGCACGTAGCGCACCGGCTTGCCGACCGCCTGCGTAAACGCTTCGGCCACTTGGTGCATATCGATCGAGGTCGGGCCCGTAAGAACATAGGTCTTGCCGATATGTCCCGGCGTCGACAGCACATGTGCGGCCACCGCCGCGATGTCCGCGACATCGATCATGCCCAGCTTGCCGTCGCCCAGCGCCAGATACATCGCTCCTTCTTTGGCCACCGACTCGGCCGCCATGAACAGGTTCTGCATGAAAAAGTGCGGCTTGAGGATCGTCCACGGCAGGTTCGATCGCTCAAGCTCGGCATCCGACAGCGCGTGCAAGCGGCTATTCACCGTCGGTGCATCGTGGGCCGCACCAAACGCCGACAGGCGTACGATCTGCCCCACGCCTGCCTTTCGCGCAGCCCATGTCACCGCTGACGCCTGCTGCGGAGCCAGAGGCCCAGGCGCCACAATCGACATCACCGCGTCGGCCCCATCGAATGCGTGCTCGATCGTTCGCGGACGGCTCAGGTCGCCTTCCACGATCTCGACGCCCTGCGCGGCCAGTGACGCGGCCTTGGCTGGGTTGCGCACGAGCGCCCGTACCTTGTGACCACCGGCTTGTAGCAGCGAAATAATCAGCGGAGCCACATTGCCCGTGGCTCCGGTCACCGCGATCGTCTTTCCTGTCGACATGCTTCCTCCCGGCCGGCTTCGGCCCCGTCTGGATTCACGCAGCACACGCCCAGAACCAAGCCGCCATGGCTCAGCCCGTGACGAGACGTTCACTATATCCGATCAAATCAGGCCCGGATTTCCGCGTCGCCTCGCCGCGGTTCTTGCGCGAGACAAAGGACCCTAAAATTATCAGATCAGGAACGTATGTACAGGAACATAAAACCAACGGAGCAAGGGCAGGATGGAGAGCGCATCTAGCGACCGCAGCAGCGCTTGTACTTCTGACCGCTGCCGCAAGAGCAGGGATCGTTGCGTCCAGGTGTCGCGCTCTTGACCGCGGGCATGGCGGGCTCGCTGCGCGCCGTCACCGTCTCGCCGTCGACGTATTGCCAGGCTCCCCCCTGTCGGACAAAGCGGCTGCGCTCGTGCAGGCTGCCCAGCCGGCCTTGACTGCGAAAGCGCGCGATGAACTCGACCACGCCTTGCGAGTCCTGCGCGCCACCCGCCTGTTTCTCGACGATGCGCAGCCCCAGCCACTCGGTGTGGTCGTCCGCAAAGGACAGCGAGCGCGGCCGTTTGCTGGGGTTCCACGTCGAAAGCAGATACGCCGCGTCATGAATGACATAGGCGGAATAGCGCGAGCGCATGAGCGCCTCAGCCGTTGCGGGCAGCGTTTCCCGACGCAGATATGGCGCGCAGCAGGCGGCAAAGGCGACCGCGCTGCCGCATGGACACGGCGAGGAATCAGGCAAAGTCGACGGATGCATGGCGTGCTGGCGAGCCTACGCAAGCAGCGGCGCGCCTGCAGCAAAAACCCCTGGGGCCCACTTCCAGGCGGCGGCCCGTGCGAGGTAGGCTTTCGCGCATGAATGCAGATCTGCGAAACAAGACCGTGCTGGTTACCGGGGCAAGCTCGGGCATTGGCGAAGCAGTCGCCCGCGAGCTAGCCCGTCGAGGCTGCAACTTGGTGCTGCTCGCCCGTCGCCGCGATCGCCTGGATGCTTTGGCTCGTGAGCTAGGCAGCCCGCACGACGGTCGCTCGCCGCGCATCATCGCCTGCGAGGCCGACGTCTCGCGCGATGGCGACATCGAGCGCGCCGTCGCCCAAGCTCATGAAGCGATCGGCCCGATCGATATCGTCGTTGCCAACGCCGGCATCAGCGTCATCGGTCCGCTGATGAAGTTGAGCCTAGAAGATCATCGCCGACAGCTAGAGACCAACCTGTTCGGTGTCCTGCGAACCTTCATCGCCACACGCGACGATCTGCAAAAGCAGCGCGGCTGCATCGCCGTCGTCGGCAGCGTCAATGGCTACCTGACCGTACCCAACACCGGAAGCTACGCCATCTCGAAATACGCGGTGCGCGCGTTCTGCGACTGTCTGCGCATGGAAGTCCACTCGCTGGGTATCGCCGTCACCCACATCATCCCCGGCTTCATCAACACCGAGATCCGCCACATCGACCGCGACGGCGTCTATCGCAGCGAGCGCAAGGATCCCATCCCGACCTGGCTGCAGATGCCCGCCCGCGAGGCTGCCGAAGAGATCGCCGACGCCATCGCTCTGCGTGAAGCTGAGCGCGTGCTGACCCGCCACGGCAAGCTGGCCGTCTTTGTTCAGCAGTTCCTGCCCGGCCTTTTGGAAGGCATCATGCGCCGCGCCAAGATCAGCGGCAGCCAGCGTTAGGAAAACACGTCGACGACGCTCTGGCTGCCGGATCGTCGCGATATAATTGCCCGGTGTCTTCTTCAGGTCAGCCCCGAGACGGGGGGGGCGGCGACGATGCGGGGACTGGGGCGCAGGGGGCGGCAGGGCTTCATACGCTGCCCGATCTCGATCGCCCGGTGCTGCCCCGCGCAAAAGAGCCGACTAGCGCTGCCCCGGATCCGAAGAACACCGTCGAGCCTACGGTCCCATCGCCGGCCCCCGACGAGCCCCTGGGCATGGCCGCGACTCTGGCCAGCGGCGGCGCCGGTCCGTCGAGCGCGCTGGCTCCGCCTGTGGTTAGCGTCAACATCTTCCCCGCCCCGCACTGGGACAAGTATGAATTCATCTCTCTGCTCGGCAGAGGCGGCATGGGCGCCGTCTACAAAGCCCGCGACCGCCGCCTCGGCCGCATCGTTGCGCTCAAGTTCATCCACGGTGACGACCCTGGTTTGATTCAGCGCTTTCAGCAGGAGGCCCGTGCCCAAGCGCGCTTGCAGAGCCCCAACATCTGCCAAGTACACGAGGTTGGCTTCGTCGATGGCAAGCCCTACATCGCCATGGAATACGTCGAGGGCGCCGCGCTCGACAAAGCCGCACGCGGCCTCAGCCTGACGGAAAAAGTCACCCTCACCCGCGACATCGCCCTGGCCATGCACATCGCCCACGAAGAGGGCATCGTGCATCGCGATTTGAAGCCCGGCAACGTCATGGTCGAGAGACTGGGCGGGGGGCGCCTGCGGCCGGTGGTGATGGACTTTGGGCTGGCACGCGATAGCGCAAGCAGCGTCGCGCAGGGGCTGACCGAGTCGGGCGCAGTGATCGGCACGCCGGCCTATATGTCGCCCGAGCAAGCGCGCGGCGAGGCGCGGCGCCTGGATCGCCGCAGCGACGTGTACAGCTTGGGCGCAACGCTGTACGACCTTGTCTCGGGCAAGCCGCCGTTTCAGGACGAGACGGTCGTAAACCTGCTGCTCAAGGTCATGAACGACTCGCCGAAGCCGCTGCGCAGCCAGCTGCCCGATGTGCCCGAGGCGCTGGAGCTGATCGTCAGCAAGTGCCTGAACAAAGAAGCCGATCAGCGTTACCCAACGGCGCTGGCGCTGGCGCAGGATCTCGACCGTTTTCTGTCGGTGGGTCGCGTCGAGGCGCGCCGGCTGGGATACCTGTACCGTCTGCGGTACTGGGCGAAGCGGAACCGCGCGCTGTCTGCTCTGGCTCTGGCCTTGTTCATCGGTGGTCTTGGCTCGATCGCCGTCTTTGTGCGCAACCACCTGCAGAACCTGCAACGCGAGGCCGAGGCAAAAGCAGAAGCCGCGCTGGCGCAGACGCTGGGGCAGTCGGTCAAGGACCTGGAATGGCTGGTTCGCACCGCGTACCTTTTGCCTCTGCACGACACCCGCTATGAAAAAGGATTGGTGCGTCAGCGCATGACGACCATCCACAAGGACCTGCAGTCCGCCGGAGAAAAAGGACTCCGTTTAGGGGCATACGTCCTGGGCCGCGGACACTTGGCCCTGCACGAGTGGGATGCCGCGTACGAGCAGCTTTCAAAGGCCGAAAAGCTTGGCTACCGAGACAGTGGGCTCGACTATGCGCTGGGGCGGGTACTTGGCGAAAAGTACAGCCGCGCTCTGGATGAAGCGCGCAAAAGCGGCGACAAGTCCTTTGTGGAAAAACGGAAAAAGGAACTAGAAGCAGAGTTCCTTTTTCCTGCGCGTTCCTATCTTTCGCGCAGCCGTGGACAGACCACTGAGTCCCCCAACTATGTCGAGGCCCTGCTCGACTATTACAACGAGCACTATGACGCGGCGCTTTTGAACGCCCACATGGCGCGCAAGCAAGCGCCCTGGCTGTACGAAGCCGCCAAGCTAGAAGGCGACGTTCACATGGTCCGCGCCCTGGCCCAGCGCGACCATGGCGACAACGCTAGCGCCGAAAAGAGCTTTGCCCTGGCTGTCGCGCGCTACGAAGACGCGGCGGCCATCGGTCACAGCGACCATCAGGTTCACGAGGCCCTCGCCGAAGCCTGGATCCGCCAGGAAGAAATGGACCTGTACCGCGGCATTGACCCCACCCCCAAGATGCAGAAAGCCCTAACCGCCGCCGACCACGCCATCGAAGCCGCCCCCACCGAGTCTTATGGGCATACGAAGAAAGCGTTTGCGTATGTGTTCGTTGTGCAACACCTACAAAGGACGGGAGAGAAAGCCAAAGCACTAGTCTATGCCAGAATTCAGTTCAATGAATCTGAAATCGCAACAAAGATTTCGCCTGCCGATGCTTATTCTTTTAATATTCTCGGAATCGCACTTCGATTGATATACGAGCTGGACAATTCAAATTCAGATAAAGACATATCCATCATCAAGAAATCTCATGCTTCTTTCGAACGATCGCTCTCGCTAACATCATCTTTTCCAATGGCTCTAATCGATTATGCAGGAGCACTACTAGTTGAAATAGATCACCTAATTTCCACAAAGAAAAACCCTGTTCCTGCCTTTACAAAAATCGACTCATTGTGCAATGAAGCGATCCGCATTGACGGTCAGTACTTAAACGCGCACATAGTACTGCTTACCAGCAAAATCATTCATCTGGAATGGGCTTCTGAGCATGGAATTTCCATATCAGATCTGAGCACTGGAATAGCTAAAAGCATTGCAGCTATTCGACGAATAAATCCGCGCAGCCTCCTAACAGATTGGAACGAATTAATTTTTTATCAACACCTGCTACAGAACAACATTGATACCGGAACGGATAGTGATTCAATAGAGAAGGCAATTGAGGAGAAACTCAATAACATCATCGGCCAACTACACAATTCCCCGGACACGTACAACCTCGCCGCTAACATAATGCTCCTTTTATCGAAATCTACCGATTCAGCACAACAAAACAAAGCGGCATTTCTCTCAAAGGGCAGGGAATTTGCCAATGCGTGCATATCTCTAAATAAGTCAGCGGCTGACTGTCTGATTATTCTCGCTCAAATTGAGGCTATCGAAGCGTGGCGAACCGATCAGGGCAGTAATGAAACAGCAAAAAAACTCAAATCAATAAAAACAATAATCAATCAATCAATCGAAATACAACCCATAGAAAATAAAACCATCAGTGGTTGTCTTGAAATATCAATTTACGTACACAACAGGCTTCGTTCGGCAAATCCAAGATTGGCCCAAGAATACATTACGCAAGGTTTGTCATGCATCGACAAACAGAAAACCAGGAAAACCGATGACTATCGAATACTCGTTCTCTCTGCTGAACTATTAGTAAGGTCCATCGAACAAACGCAAAGTCCGACTATCGCGAACGAAGCTATGCGGAAGGCAAGGGCAGCGTTTACTGCTGCTTTTTCTGGGAACCCTAACCTGAAGCGGCGATTTGGCGAGATGGCAAAAGAAGTAGAGAGGCGACTGGCGGAGCTAGAGGCGGGGCGCTAGGTGGCGTGGTGGAGGCGGGCTAGAGGGTGCTGCCGCCGGATCCTGAGCCGCCCGACGTCAGCACACGCCCGCTACCGAGTAGACCGACCCCGCCCTTGTCACACGTAGGGATGGGCTGACAGCCGTCGCCAGCCAGCATCTCGTCCAGGCGCAGGTTTGCCTGCTCCTCGAGCGAGCGATACCGATCGCGGTTGAAGCAGACCGCGCCGTCTTCGTCCCAGTAGGCCTCCATCGTCGAGAGCGTCTGGCCCGTGGACTCATGAAGGTAAAAGGTGTCCCAGACCTGGATCTGCGTGTGAGCAAAGGCCCCCGCGTTGATGGTCGTCCCTGCGTCGCCAGTACCGCAGAAGTCGCCACGCTTCAGACGCGTGCAGGCCTGGTGCGTACTGGTCATCGCCGCATCCCATGGCAGATAGCCCCAGGTAATGCAGCCACCGACGCTGTCGTGCGTACACGAAAGCTGAATGGTCTTGGCCGGCGTGGTCTTGCTGCCGTCGATGTGCCAAAGAGCGTTGCCGACTGGGATCATGTACTCGGACAAGTTGATCGTCTGCCGTCGCTCATCTATGTACTCATGCGGGCAGGCATTGTGCCAACCGCCGCCGGCTACCTCGCTCCACTCAGCGGTGTACTTGCCATACGTCGCTTCCGACGAGCTATGGGTGATGCGCAGCACCTTGTTCATCGGTGCGCCAATCGTCAGGTATAGGGCGGTGCCGCTATTTACGGTGGTGACCGTCTCGCTGCTCGGCGTCGTGACCTGCAGCCAGCCCTGCAGCGTCTGCAGGTCGGTGACGTTCTGGCCG
>CAZKOY010000037.1:0-38267 GCA_964554495.1 uncultured Myxococcales bacterium | reverse complement strand
GCGTCGCTTGGCGGCGGCGGGTCCGTCTGCGAAGGCCACAGAAGTTGCAGCAGGGCGGGCAGGATGAGGAGCGCGACGAGCAAGCACAGAAGAACCGACAGCGCTCCGGCGAGACCAAGGTGGCGCAGGCCCAAGAAGTGCGCGGGGATCAGGCCAGCAAACCCAGCGATGGTGGCCAGCGAGGTCAAGATCACGGCGCGACCGATCGTCGATAACACGCGCGTCGGATTGCGCGTGGCGGGCGGCTCGCTTTCGTGCCGATGAACCATAAAGATGTGATCGTCGATGCCATAGCCAATGCACAGCGGGATCGCGATCAGGTTGTACAGGTTGAGCGGAATGCGCAGCAGCGCCAGCGCCGCCGCAAACACGGCCCAAGCGACCGAGAGCGGCAGCAGCACAGCGAGCAGCGGGCGCAGGCGCCGGTAATAGATCGCCAGCAGCAGCACCACGGCCACAACCGAGGCCAAGCTGACTCGCAGAAGATCCACGGACAGCAGCGCGCGTAGCTCGTGTTCCAAAAGCGGCAAGCCGGTGATTGCTCCGCCAAGTGCGGGATCGAGGGTCTGCGCTTTCAGCGCGGCCACGGTTTTGTCTAGCTGTTGATCGACGGGCACGAACAGGTACAGCGCCACCAAGCGCTCGCCACTGGGCAGATCGGCGACGTGGGTTCGGACCAAAAAGCCAAGCTCGGTGGCGGCTAAGCCGGACAGGGAAAGTGGGCTGGGGTTCCGACCGGCGCGCTCCATGCGTGAAAGCGCGTCGGCGAACGGGGCGGTATCAAAGCCCGCGTCGCTGAGTGCCTGCGCAAAGCGCGCCGCTACACCTGGGAGATCCAGCTTGGCCAGGCGCAGTATGCGTGCCTGCTGCGTCGTCGCCGAGGGCACCAGGGCCGAGACCGACTCATAACCGCGCAGGCTGCCTTGCGTGCGCAGGGTCTCGACGGCGGCGTGCCAGCGATCGGCGCGCACAAGAGCGCGCTCGTGGTCGGTATCGGTCAGCAGCACGACCATAAAGCGCTGCTGTTCACCGAAGCGCCGCGAAAGCTCGACCTGCGTAAGAGCCGGCGGCATATCGCCGGGTTCTAGCGCGAACAAGCGCTCGGAAAACTGCACGCGGCGGGCCCATGGGATGGCCAGAAGCAGCAGCGCGGCGGCAAGCACAAGCACGCTGCGCGGTCGCTGGCTGCCCAAGCGGCCAAGCGTCGACAGCAAGCCGCGGTCGAGTGGCTTTATGGCCAGCGGACGCCACCACAAGCGCGGCGGCAACAGCATAAGCAGCGCAGGAAAGACCGTCAGCATGGCCACCGCATTGAGCAAAAGCCCCAGCCCGGCCAGCACACCTAGCTGGTTCAGTCCTTGGTAATCGCTGAGGCCGCAGGCGATGAACACGGCGGCCGGTCCCAGCGTCGCGACGATCGAGGGCCCAGCCAGCTTGGCGACGACGGCGCTGACCGTCGAAGGAATGTCTTGGGAGCTGCCCTGTGAAGTGGCCGACTGGCAGAGCTCTTCGCGCAAGCGGCTGTAGAGCTGAATCGGCAGGTCGATGCCGATGGCGACCAAGATGCTTGAAAACGCCATCGATACGCCTGACAAGCGGCCGAACAGAAACGTCGCAGCGACGGCGGTCCACAGGCCAGCAAAGCCCAGCGGAATCAGGACCCACGGCAGGATGCGCAGCGAACGGAAAAACAAGGCAAACAGCAAGAGCACGGCGCCCACCGACAGCACCGTGGATCGCGTCATGTCTTGCTCGATCCAGTTTCGGTAATACGGCGGAAAGGCGTACGCGCCCGTAAATCCGACGCGCAGGCCGGGATGGGCTTCGTCGGAAAACTGGGTGATCTGGGGATTGCTGCCCAGCGGGCCTAAGCGGCGCAGCCACGTCGCAAACCAGCTCTGTTCCGGCTGTGTCGCGGGCTCGGCACCCAAGCGGCGGGCGAGGGCGATGGCATCGCGCATCAGCGCATCGCCGCGCTGAAAGTCCATCGGTGCAAAGCGCGGGCGCACTTTTAAGATCAGCGCGCTGCCATCAGCCGTGCGCAGATAGCCGCTCTGAGCGTCGACGGGCAGGCCGCTTTGTGCCTGCAGACGCGATGCGACGCGCGGGATCAGCTCCAGCGGATCCGTGGTCAGAAGCGGAGCCATGGCGCTGCCGCCTGGAGCCGAGATCAAGCCGCGCAGACGCGAGGCTTGCTGCGTAAGTCCTGCCGGCGAAACGCGCCGCTCTAGCTCATCGAGATCGGCGTCGTTCAGCAGCAGGAACAAGTGGTCACGCAGATAGCTCAGCGAACCCATGCCGATGCGGTGCGTGACCTGCTGCACATCGGGGTGCTTCAGCAAGGCGGCGGCGTAGTCGTCGGCGAAGCTCGGCAGGCGCTCGCGATCGGACACACTGCCTGCGGTCACCAAGACGATCAGCTCTTGCCCGGCCCCCAGATCGCGGGTGAAGCGGGCGAAGGTCTGCGCGGCTTGCGATGAGCGCGGCAGCATGTCGATCAGATCGCCCTGCAGGTTCAGGCGGCGCAGAAGCGGCAGGCAGACAAGCGACAGCAGCGTGAGCGCACACAGCAAGCGGCCAGGCCGCGACAGCAGCCGCTGGGTCAGACGAGCCAGCCAGCTTGAGGGGCGCATCGATTCAGCGGGCGATACAGGGGAAGTCTGCGTCATGTCCGCATCCGTTCCGCAAGAGGTCGAAAGATCATGCGCCGGGCCCGAGCAGCGCCGCTCCGCAGGCAATGGCGCTCTGGGGCGATAGCGCGTCGTCGGTGGGCAGCGGGCGCGGCTCGATCGGCAGCAGGGCTGATATCAGGCGACGAAACAGCGGCATCTCGGCGCCGCCGCCTGAAAGCAGAACCGCTGACAATCGGCTGCCCGAAAATGCGGTCTTGCGCTGCACAATCTCGACACACTCCAGGCTGCGGCGCAGCTCGTCTTCGACCAGAAGCTCAAGCTGTTCGCGGGAAAGCTCGGCTTCTAGATCCAAGCTGGCATCGCCGATGTGCAGGATCTCGGGCAGGCGCACGGTCGTCGTCTCGCGCTGGCTTAGCGTGTGCTTTACCCACTCGGCAGCCATGCGCAGGCGGGCCAGGGCCTTGCGGCTGCCTTGCGGCGACACACCGAACTCGCGCTCGTACAGATGCGACAGGTGGCTGACGATATGTGCGTCGCAGACCTCGCTGCCGATCGCCACGGCGCTGCTGCTCTTGATCACCAGCGCCGCCGGCTTTTCAGAAGGTCGTGTCGAAAGCGGGGAATCAGCGGCCAGGGTGTAATCGATCAGATCGACGCGCTCGATGTCGAGAGGCAGCGGGCGCTCACCTTCTCGCTCGACGATCGCGGCCTCGCAGGCGCGGGCGCCCAGATCACAGACCAGGATCTGTTCCCCAAGCTGCACGTCGGCGGGAACAATGCCATAGGCCGCGACCACGGCTTCGGGCTCGCGCACCAATCGAATCTGACGAAAGCCAGCCAGCATGGCGGCATCGCGCACCGCGGCTTGCTGATCGGATGTGAATTCGCAAGGCACAGCCAGTGTGATGCCGTGGACCGCGTGACCGCAGCGCGTCTCGGCGAGCTCGCGAACCTGGGCCAGAAGGACCGCGGCGAGCTCTTGCGGTGAAAAGCTCTGTCCGCCCAAGAGCACGCGCTGGCTGGTGCCCAGCAGGCGTCGCAAGCGGGCCACGGCACGATCCGGCTCTAGCAAGAGCTGGTTCTTCGCGCTGTCGCCGACATGCAGCCGGCCACTCTTGTCGATGCCTACCACGGCTGGCAGCGCCCGCCGCCCCGTCAATGACTCGACGAGGACCGGCTTGTCGTGGTCGATGTATGCGGCCCGCAGGTTGGTCAGGCCAAAGTCTACGCCGATGCGCATCGCGGTCTCGAAAGGGGTCTCAAAACGGGCCCCACTCTACCCGAAACGCTGTGGCCTGCGCGTCGTTTGCACGACTGTACGACCGGGGGCGCGCTTAGCTTGGGCTGCGGGCATCGCGCAGGGTGGCCAAGGCCGCCGCCACCCCCAAGACCAGGATCGCGCTGACGACATAGGGCGCGTGGAAGTCGACATCAAACAAGGCGCCTGCGATCACGGGACCGACGGCCCGCGCTCCTGCGGACAGCGACTGATTGACGCCCAAGATGCCGCCCTGCATCGACGCGGGGGCATGGCGCGAGATCAGCGTCGATGTACTCGGCAAAAGCAGGCCCTGGCCGGTTGCCATGATCAGCATCACACCGGAAAGGCAGATCAGCTTTGGGGACCATGGAATGGCGAAGAGCGCGACGGTCAAGATCAGCGAGCCGATGAGTGCAACGCGGCGCTCGCCCAAGCGGTTCACCAAGCGTCCGACGACACCGCCTTGCACGATGGCCAGCACGATGCCGATCGCGGCAAAGAAGCGACCCATGGTGGCGGGGCCCAGGTCAAAGCGCTGCTTGCCCAGCAGGGCGAAGGTCGCTTCCATCCCGACGAAGGCAAACGACGTCACAAAGCTCGCAAGAAGCAGGCGACCGATCACGGGCTGCGACAGCGCATGAAAAAGCGACACGCGGCGGCTGCGTCGTCGCTGATCTGCCAGCGCCGCGCCGCTTGGTTTTTCGTCGCCGTCCACGCCGTCTTGTGCCGTATGCAGGCTCGGCTCTTTCAGAAAAAGAATGGCCAAGAACAGATCGAACACCGACAGGCCGGCCGCAAGGAACGACGCGGCTGAAAAGCCAAAGCGCGACATCTCGGCTCCGACGAAGGGGCCGAGCACGAAGCCCATACCGATCGAGGCGCCGATCAGGCCCATGTATTTGGCGCGGTCCTTTGGCTCGGTCACGTCGGCGACATAGGCCTGGGCCGTGGCGATGCTGCCGCCGAAAAGACCGGCCAAGGCGCGGCTGGCGATGAGCTGCCACAAGTTTTGCGCCAGGCCTGCCCCGGTGAAGGCCAGAGCCGATCCGAGCAGGCTGATCAACATGACCGGCCGTCGCCCATAGCGGTCCGACAGCCGTCCCAGCAGCGCCGCACCAAAGAGCTGCGCGAACGAAAACGCGGCCAAAAGCACGCCGACCCAGGCCCCGCTGGCACCGAACTGCAGCGCATAAAACGGCAGCTGCGGCAGGATGATGCCGAAGCCCAAAAGATCGAGGAACACCGTCAGATAAACCACGCCCAGCGCTCGCATCGGCGTCGGTCCGTGTTCAATCTTTCCGTTGGAGGAAGGAGAGGGAGGAGAGCTCGACAAAGGCAGGCTTTCAGGCTTTGTCGCCGCCAGAGGGCAGCGATGAAGAAGGCGGAGATCCAGCGCCTGCATCGCTGGACGCCTCGGGCTTCTTTTCGTCTTTGGCGTCGCTGGCAGACCCAGCGGGCAGGGCCTTGGGCGCACCTGGCGATCCGGCAGCGAGCAGGCCCATCTTTTTCTTGAGCTCGTTCAGCGCCATGTCAGCCGGCGTCTTTTTCGCCTCTAGCGCGCGGAAGCGCTGCGTCAGCGTGTCGCCTTGCAGCTCACCGGCCAGCTCGCTGTTGGCTTCGGCTTCGGCCTCGATGGCTTCGATCTTTTCCGCCATGCGATCAAACGTGTCGAACGCTGATGTGTCCGACAGGCCGGCCATCGTCGTTTGAATGGCCTTCTGCGCTTCGGCCCGCTTCTGCCGCGCGATCAGGATGTTTCGCTTGCGCTTGGCTTCTTCGATCTTGTTGTTGAGCACGCGCAGCTGTGACTTCAGCTTCTCGACGGCATCTTTTTGATGCACCCACTGGCCTTCAAACTGGTTGGCCAGCTCTTCGTGTTCCTTGGCGCGCATCAGCGCATCTTTGGCTAGCTCGTCGTCGTTGGCCTGCACGGCGAGCATGGCCTTGCGCTCCCACTCTTTGGCCTGATTGACCTGCTCATCCCACTGTTTCTTCAGGCGCTTCTCGTCGCCGATGGCGACCGCGACCTGCTTCTTGGCCTCGACGAGCTGCGTCTTCATGTCGACGAGGACCTGGTTGAGCATCTTCTCGGGGTCTTCTGCCTTCGAGATCAGGTCGTTCAGGTTCGACTTCAGCAGCGCCCCTAGACGAGAAAACAGCCCCATAGTGTGTCCTTGTGATGTGGCTAAGCTGCACAGTGCAGCGAATATCCGCTTTGAACGCTAGTGACGCCCGGTGCGATCTCGGTCTTGAAACTTGGTCAAGCGGCTGTGATGCGATGCCACAGCCAGAGTGATGTCATCGACGCTGGCTGCAAACTCGTTGAAGTCCAGGTTTTCGATCTGCAGCGCGTCCGAGATGACGATCGCATCCCCCTCGACACCGTAGGCGCCGTGCATCATCTCGCTAGCGTTGAGCTCAAGCAGCGTGCGGAACAAGTCCTCGCGGTGCTGGCGCGGCATGTCCATCACTTTGACGCGAAACACCAGCACCGGGCCGGACAGCGTGATCACCAGCTTGTCGATGCCGTCCAGTCCTGAAATCACCCAAGTTCCCTCGCGCGGTTCGTCGAAGCGAAGGTCCATCTTGCGCAGAAACGCGCGAATATCGTCGTTGCCTTTGGCCATGTAGGTCTCCGGTCTAGCGAGGGTAGTCAGAAACCCCCGGCAAGACAAGCAATGGCTGGTCGCTCGGGGGGGCCGTTGGGCCTTGGCTGCGACGCGAAAGCGGCGGGGCTGAGCGTGCCTGGGACGAAGGCTGTGGCCGCCTTCACTGCGGCCTAGTCAATGACGTTGATGCGGCTTGGCGGCTCGGGGGCGGCTTGCGGGGCAGGGGCGGGTGCCGCGGGTTCTGGAACGGCAGGCGCAGGGGCCGCAGGTGGGCTGGCCACCGGGGCAGCCGGCGCGGCGGGGGCAGCTTGCGGGGCGGGGGCAGAACGGGCACCGGCTGCGGTGGGGCGGGCGCCGGTATTCCAAGCCGGGCGGGTCGCTGCATTAAAGCCAGGTCGACCCGCGGGCACTGCGCCGGGGCGGGCAGGCCAAGGTGCGCGGGCGGCTGGCTTGGCCAGGGCTGGATTCCTAGAAGGTGGTGGCGCAGCCACGGCAGGCACTGGGCCGGGGATCACTGGGGCGGTCGCGGGAAGCGCCGAAGCGGCGGCTGCAGGCAAGCCGGGCGCCGCGGAGGTGGCTGCTGGCGGTGCTTCAGCAGCGACGGGGGCATTTGGCGTGGTGGCGCTTGCGCTGGTTGGCTCGGGCGGCTGACTTGCGGGGCTGACGGCGGGCAATGTCGGAATCGTTCCCGTCACCGTGCCAGGCGGCGGAGCGGAAACGGCAGCACTGCCAGGGCCGATACTGGGACCCTCGATAGGGCTTGCGGCCGGGCCGATGCTGGGTAGCGCGGCGGGTGCTGCAGCCGGGGGCGCGATCGTTGGCAGGCGCGCGGATGTGGCGGCTGGCGTGGCGCCTCGACTGGCTGCACCGTGTCGACGCTCTGCAAGGTGCGTCTGACCGAGCCACAGCAGGCAGGCGGTCGACAGCGCGATCGTCGGCACGGCCAAGAAAACCCAGAGCTGGCGCGTCGGACCGCGGTGGCGCTGGGCATCGCTGCTGACCCCGCTACTGCCGACTAGGTGGCCGGTGACATGCACCGAGTATTCACTGCCTGGCTCTAGCGTGCGGAACAGCGAGCGTGGCGGCATGGAGGGCAGGGCATCGGCGGTCATGGCGGCGGCGACCGGTGCGATGCGATCGCTGTTGCCTCCGCGCTGGGGCGTCTGCACCACACCGCCGCTGAGCCGGCCCGAGCGGGCGCTGGCCGGCTGTTCTCCAGAGGACGAGGCCGAGCGGCTGGAGGGCGCAGAGGAGGCAGAGTGTCGCCCCGATGCGCCGCCGCCCAAGCTGCCCTGCTGCAGTCGCAGCGAGCCGGACATCGACGAAGCGGAGCCGCTGCGGCGCGAGAATTCCATGCCGGTCAGTGCCGGCACACCGTCGGACGAACGGCTGAGCACCAGTCCAATGGGAGGCAGACCATCGAGAGCGCGCAGGAAGTCCTGCACGGTGTCGAAGCGATCTTCTTTGTTCTTCGCCATCGCGCGCTCGATCGCGGCCAGCACGTGCTCGGGGGCATCGCTGACCAGCTCGCGCAGTGGCTTGGGCGTAGTCTTGCGAATGGCCAAAAGCAGCGACAGCGGATCGTTGCCTTCAAACGGCAGGCGTCCCGAAAGCAGGCGATACGCGACGACACCCAGGGCCCACTGATCAGCGCGGAAGTCGAGCATCTCGGGCATACCCAGCGTGCCTTCTGGCGAGATGTACTCGGCAGTGCCGAGGATGATGCCGGGAGCCGTCTCGTTTGCGCTTTGGCCGCCGAGCACTTTGGACAGACCAAAGTCGACGACCTTGACGACTTCATGCACTTCACCGCGGCTGTTCTTCTGCTTGGCGACAAAGATGTTCTTGGGCTTGATGTCGCGGTGCAGGACGCCGACGCTGTGCGCGGCATGCAAGGCTTGGCCGACAGCGCGCAGGATCTCTAGTGTGCGCTCAAGCGGCATGCGCGGCTGGTCGTACAAGAGCGTGTGCAGATCGTCGCCTTCGAGAAGCTCCATCGCCAAGATCGGCGTGCCGTCTTCGTCGCGGTCGAAGCCGTACACCTGCACGATGTTGGGGTGGTAAAGCTGCGCGACGATCTGCGCTTCTTGGATGAAGCGCAGATACGCGCCCTCATCGAGAGAGGCGAACTGCGCCATCAGCTTGATGGCGCACACGCGGTTGGTCTGCGTATCGCGAGCGCGATAGACCGAGCCCATGGCGCCGCGGCCAAGGACGCCTTCGATGTGATAACGCCCAGCGAGGACGCGTCCGACCATCTGCTTCTGGGGAGCCTGCGTCATGCGCGTCTTTCAAGTATCTGCGATTCGTCCTCATCGATGGCAGCCCGTCTGCAAGCCCGCAAGATCACAGAGAAATCGGTGCCACGATCATCAAACGGTCCATCGGCATGTCGGCGCCTGTGCCGCGTCCTGGGTGTTCGTTGGCAATGTGCCGGACTGGTCTTGGCCCGGCAGTTCGCCCGCTGTGGCCGGTTGCTGTGGCCAGACGACGATGCGATGATGACCCAGCATGCGGAATCCGCCGACGCGCGATGCACGCACCCAGGGAGGAAGAGCGCAGCCAGGACGGCTTTTGCGCCCGTGGCACCTGCTAGGCCTTGGCTGGATGCTGCTTTTCGGAAGCGGGCTGTCGCTTTCAGCGAGCGCGGGGAACACGACGGATTCGCCGCTTGATGGCGGTACGGTCCGGGATGCCGGTCGCCCCAGCTCTGACGCTGGTCTTTCGTCGCCCAGCGATGGCGGAGAGCGCGGCCCAGACGGCGGATCGCTCGCGCTGGCTCCGCCGCTGCCCATGCCTGCTGTCATCGAGCCGCCGGCTCCGCCGCTGCCGCCGTTGGCTCGAAGGAGCAAGTCGGCGCGCGGCAAAGCCGGCAAGTCGGCAAGCGCGGCGACAGAAGCCCAGCTTGAACACCAAAACCCGCTGCAGGTCGCAGCGCGGCGCTATGCCCAGCTTCTTTTGTCGCGTCGGTTTGACGAGGCCTTCCTGATGCATGAGGAAGCTGGCGGGCGACGACCCAACTGGGCGAGCCTGCGCAGTGCGACGAGCAGCTTTCTCGACGCACATGGTGGGCCGACGGCGATCGAGCAGAGCATCGCGATGAACATCGGTGCCGAGCTGACCACGTTCTTTTTTACGGCCCGCTTTTCGGATGGAGCCGAGCTACCCTTGCGCGTTGCTCTCGACTATTGGGGGCATGTGTCGGGGGCTGCGGTGGGCAGCGAGATCATTCCGGCGATGCGCCAGCGCTATGACCGCAACGACGCGTACAAGACGCGGACGTCGCTGTCGCTGCCTTTTTCCGGGGTGTGGACGGCGAGCAACGCCACGCTAGGTCCGGGCAACGGCCACTACCTGAATGCGAATCAGCGCTTCGCCATCGACTTTCTGTTGGCGGAAGAGGGCGAGCCCGGCAAGCGCAAGACCAGCCGCCCCCCTGGCAAGCAGAACACGGATCATTTTTCGTTCGGGCAAGACATCCTTGCGCCTGCCGATGGTGTGGTGGTCCAGGCCGTCGACGGAATCCCCGACAACACGCCCGGTCAGGTCGACGTGTATTACCGCTTGGGCAACACGGTGGTGCTGTCGTTTGAAAATGGCGAGTTCGCGTACCTGTGCCATCTGATGTCGGGCTCGGTGCGGGTGCGCCCAGGCGATCGCGTGCAGCGCGGGCAGGTCCTGGCCAAGTGTGGCAACTCGGGCAACTCGACGGCGCCGCACTTGCACTTTCAGCTGACCGATGCGCCGCTGATCACCTACTCGACGAGCCTGCCGGCCTATTTCCACAACGTGAAGCGCAACGGCAGCGTGGCGAATGACGTCCTGCCGCAGAGCGGCGATCGCCTGGAAAACGTCGTGAGCGGTCGATCCGAGCGCCGGGCGAGCGAAAAGCCGCGGGCTGGCCTGGGAACGAGCAGCGCAGGCAAGCGGCGCCGTCATTCTGGCTAGGGGCGCAGACAGCGGCTCCTCCAAAAAAAGCGAGCACCGCGATGGCAGCGAAGAACCCGCACTGTTTTTTGGCGCATGGAACCACGGGGCGTTTCGTTTCGTCTGACTGGCTACAGCGATGTATGTCGACGATGCCAACACGCTGCCACGTGCTGCGGCCATGGCGATAAAGCCCAGTGCCGCCAAGGCCTTGCTGCGCGAGCCAGCGCCTGCTTCCGCCGAGGCGTCAGCGCGGGCCGACTCACCGGATGACACGCTGCGCGGTCCCGATGCGGCCCGTCTGATCGCACAGGCTCAGCAGGGCGATGCCGCGGCGTTCGAGCGCTTGATCAGCACCTATCAAGGCAAGATCTATGGCTTCGCGCGGGCGTACAGCGGCGATCCCAACGAAGCCGCAGATCTGGCGCAGGAAGCGCTGATCAAAGTCTATCGTTCGCTGCATGGCTTCCGCTTTCAGTCGTCGCTGCTTACGTGGATGTTTCGCATCGTAAAGAACGTCGCGCTCGATCACTATCGCAGCCGGCAGCAGCGCGAGCGGCGTCGCGAGCAGCCGCTAGAGCACGGAAGCGAAGCCGAGCGCACATCGCTCTACGGCGGTCGTGAGAGCGTACATGGCCCCGAAGATCGCCTGCTCGCCGATGAGCAGAGGCAGGCGCTGTGGGCTGCTCTTGACTGCGTCCCCGAGGTGTATCGCACGGTGGTTGTTCTTGCCGACATGCAGGGCCTAAGCTACGAAGAGGTCGCGGCCATCGTCGGGGCGCCCGTCGGTACGGTGAAGTCGCGCCTGAACCGCGGACGCGACGCCTTGCGCGAAGTCTTGCTCGCTTCAAATACGCTTTGTGTACCGTCCGCAAAGAAGGAAAGAACATGAAGTGCGAAGCGATTCAGAAGCTGCTTCCTGCCTTGGCCGGTGGCGATCTGGACCGCTCGCAGGCAGCCGTTTGTGAACGGCATGTTGCTGCCTGCGCCGCGTGTGCGGATCGCTTGGCGGGCCTTACACAGACGCTGCGGCTCTTGCGAACGGTCGGTCAGAATGAGCCGCTGCCCGCCCATTTCCAGGCGGCCTTGCACCGTCGGTTGGCGCAGACTCCGCCGCCTTCACCGACGCTGACTGCGCGTCTTTGGCGGCTGGCCGAGAGCCTGCGGCTAGACAGCACGCCGCGCTTGCTTTTGGTCGGGGCTGCCGCGCTGGTGCTGATTGCCGTGCCGATCGGCTGGCGCGATCGCGGTCCAGTGGGCGGTGGCTCGATCGCGGCCAACGGCAGCCCGGCCGGCAACGGCAGCCCATCGAGTGCCGAGCAAGAGGTCGCGGCGTCGTTTCGCGTACCGGCACAGCGCACGGCGGTGCTGCGCTTTGACTTCGTCGCAGATGTCGAAGTGCCCGATGTCGAGTTTGAAGTGACTCTGCCAAGTGAGCTGTTCTTTGTCGACGGAGCCGAGCCAGTGCCGGAAAAGCGACTGGTGTGGCGAGGCTCGCTGTCTTCTGGCTCAAACCCCATTCCGTTGGCGGTGCGTGGCAGCAAGCCGGGTCGCTATCGCGTGACGGCGCACGCTCGCGGCGAGGGCGTCGATGTGAAGCACGACATCTTGCTGGAAGTGGTGCGCTCATGAACCGACCGATGCTGGTTGCGGCGCACTTCGTTTTGAGCTGGTCATGGCTTGCGCTTCCGTCTGTGAGTCACGCTCAAAGCGCAGCGCCCGCTGTACGCGACAACGGGCCGGCCCCCGCCGTAACAGCGCGCAGCGATGCCAAGTCCGACGCCAAAGCCGACACCAAGTCCGACGCCAAAGCCGACACCAAGGCTGAGATCAAGGCCGATGCCAAGGCCGATGCCAGGAAGCCGCAAGTGCGGACGTATAGCAGTGTGACTGTGGTCAGCGACCCGGCTCAGGTGCCTCGGCTGCCGCTGCCCAATCGGCTGGCTGGCGAGCCGCGCGAGTCCGTGCGGGCACTGCGGCAAGAGATCCAAGAGATGCGGCGCAGCCTGCGGCAAGAGCGACCCGACAAAAGTGAGACCGCTGCTCCGTCGGGCGTGGCACGACCCGAGGGGGTTCGTCGAGAGAAAGCTGGGGCGCAGCCGAGCCCTGGTAGTGCCGCCGAGCCCAAGCCGAGCGCTGGGACCGATCGACCGGCAGCAGGGGCTTTGTCGAGCGAGCCGACGTCTCGCGAGCCGCGCGAGGCACCGGCCCGACGTGAACGCGAGACACGCGACCCTGACGCAGGGCGCATGCGCCCCCTGTTTGACGGCCGGCCGCGCTCGACTTTGTAACATCGACGGGTCGGCAGCCGGGCGTGCCGGCGGAACGCGCTGTGTACGCGGGGCGTGTGGCGGCTACCAGCGCGCGAAGTGGTCTTCGGCGATGCCAGGCAAGCGGTCGAGCAGGATCACTTCGCGTTCGCCGTCGGCATGATCGACGGTGATATGTCCCGAGAAGTGGCCCATGACCTGATCCAGCATCATGCGGATGATGAAATAGTTGGCGTCCTGGCGGCGGCTGAACACAGGGGTGAAGGTCAAAGAAACGCGGTCTGACTGCGTCGTGCGCAAGCGCCAAGGCGCCCGCAAATTGGCGCTGTCAAACGTAAAGGCGATGGGCTCCCACAGTGGATAGACCTTGCCGTCGACGTACAGGGCATTTTCCAGGACGCCTGTGCCATCGGTCCAGCCCGCGCCAAAGTTCAGGCCGATGCGGCGCGGTGCGGCCTTGTCCGATCGACTGTCGGGGATCAAGCCGCTGCCGCAGGCCCAGTGCCAGGCGATGCGATACGGCCAAACGCCGCGCGTGAAGTCAACGCTGGCCGTCGTGTTGTCAGGCGAGAACACATAGCGCTGACTGCCGACGGAAAGCTCGCCCTGCGCAGGAATGGCCACCAGCTTGGCGGTGTAGTTAAAGACGGTATCGCTCCACGGCACGACCAGATACAGGTGTTCGTCGTCGGCAGACAGCGGAAAACGCAGCTGCAGCGAGACCGGCGAGCCGGCTAGATCGGGTACGGTCGCGGTGACTTCGATGTCGGTTCCTCGTCGCTGCCACTGAGCATGGATGCGCTTGTGACGGAACTCGGCCTCGTCATCGAGCGTCGCCCCCAGACGGATGCCGCGCGAAAGCGGCGACATCTGTTCAAAGTCGGCAAAGCGCTCGGCCTTCATGTCGTATAGCCACAGGAAGGCCAGCCCGGCATAGTCAGCACTCGACAGGGCCAAGGCGACCAGCACATCGGGGTGGCTGATGAACACGAAGTTCCAGCGCTTGCGACGGCCCACCGCAGCAGTGAGCTCAGCCCGGACATAGGGCTTTTTGGAATACCCTCGCGCCAGTGCGCTTAAGCGGCCATCGACAGCGCACAGCTCGACCGGGGCCCCGATCTCGCGCGGGATGGCAATGCCAGCCTCGGGGCGCAGGCTACGCTGCGACGGCGGAGAAGGACTCATGGCCTGATCTCGCAGGCGCTTTTCCGCACGACCCGCGTGTTCTTGCGCCTTGCTATCGTCACCATCTGTCCTTTTTTTTGCCACAGACCGACTTCTTCCCTGCGGCACGGCCGCAGCTTGTTCCGACGGACACAAGCCTGATTGGGCCGCGCACGTTGCGTCGCCGCGCTATTCCGGCGAAAGCGTGTACTGACGCGGATGCGCTTTGGCGAAGACCTCCGCGACGATGCTCGCCACTTCGGCTGAGAGGGGCGACTCGTGAAACGGCTCGTACTCCCACGTCTCGTAGCTCGACAGCCGGGCCTCGACGACCGCCTGCGTGTATCCCAGGCGACGCAGCAGGGCAGCGCGCTCGCGAAGCTCGCGGCGGTGCATTTCCAAGAACTTGCGACGCTGCGGCGATTCCACGGCGGGCGCCTGACGGGCAGGCGAGCGATCCAAGGTCGCGGCACGGGCAGACGAATCAGACGGGCGGCGCGCAGGCGCGGGACGAACAGGCGGCGGGAGGGCTTTTCGTCGAATCACGGAAACATCCTAAAGGGGCGCTCCCCCCGCTGCCAAGCGCAAAGATGTCCCGGCTGCGGCCCGCTGCCCGGCTTCCGCTCGTCTGGCAAAGCCACTCGGCGCGATGTCCGCGGCCAGGTGCTTCGGCTGCGTGCCAAGCCGCTCGTGCTATGCCAACGTGAAGGGTACGGCTGTTTTCTTCGGGGGCGTCCTTGGACATGGACCCGACGTGCCACCCGCCAAGCCAGGAGGACACCCAGATGAGCGACGATCTTCGCCGAGCCCTGCGAGCCGGCCTTGGTTCCATGCTGGTGCTATCGCTGTCGCTGTTGTTGATCTGGCCGGCGCAGGAGGCCCATGGCTTCGATTTATTTATGAAAATAAAAAAGCATAACAAGATCAACAAATATTACAATATACAATCATTGAAATTAAGAGAAGGGGATGTTATTTTTCATAAATCAAAAAGTAGTCAGTCCGAGGCAATTCGTATCGCGACGCGGTCAAGATTTAATCATGTAGCGATTTTGTTGAAATATGGTGACGCGCTCGTCGCGCTGGAAGCGGTGCAGCCGGTTAAGCTCACACCAGTCGAGCAGTTTATCGCCCGCGGTGGTGGTCACTTTGTCGTCAAGAGGCTGCGGGATCACGAGGCAGTCTTGACTTCCGCTGTGCTGACGCGCATGAAAGAACTGGGCAATGGGTATCTGGGAAAACCATATGATATCTATTTTCGATGGGATGAAGAGCGCATATATTGTTCCGAGCTTGTGTGGAAATTGTATAAACAATCTGCAGGTATCGAAATCGGAAGGCTGCAGAATATTTCAGAACTAAACCTCGATCATCGCGTGGTCCAGAGACTTATTGATAAGCGCTATGGTCGCCAGGCGGTACTGCCGCAAAACGAGCCAATCGTCTCGCCGCAGTCCATCTATGAAAGCGAGCGGCTGGTCACGGTACACACGCAATAAGAGCCAGCGTGAAGCGCGCACCCAGTCGTCGCTAGGGCGTCTGCGGATGCGATGTGCAGCCATGCACGCACGCTCTGTCCGCACAGCGGCGCACCGGCAGATCCCCGCAGCCAGGGGGCTCGGCGAGGCGCGGGCGCGGACGCTAAACCGCAAGCGAGCACAGGCAGTTGGCCAGCCTAGGCAGGCACGATCTCACCCGAGACAGCCGTCACGTTCCGGTGATATAGTGCGAGCGAGAGCTTGTCGTGACCCTAGACCGGATAGGTCCCTATAAGATCGTCCGAAAGATTGGCGAAGGTGGCATGGGCGCCGTCTATGAGGCGCTACAGGAGCCGATCGGCCGTCGTGTGGCCGTCAAGATCCTGCACCCCAAGTATGCCTCCGAGCCGTCGATCGCCGTGCGCTTTCTAAACGAAGCGCGAGCCGTCAATCTCGTCGACCATCCAGGGGTCGTTCAGATCTCGGACTATGGCCAGCTTCCCGACGGGACGGCGTATCTGGTCATGGAGTTCTTGAAGGGCGAGACGCTGAGCCAGCGCATGAAGAAGCCTGGCGGTCTGGGCCTGCCCGACATCGTGCGCATGGCGCGGCAGATCGCTTCGGCTCTGACGGCGGCGCACGAAAAGAACATCTTCCATCGCGATCTCAAGCCCGACAACGTCATGCTGGTGCCCGATCCCGACGCCGACATGCCGGGGCGCGAGCGGATCAAGCTGCTCGACTTCGGCATCGCCAAGGTGGCGCAGGCGGATGCCGAGGCCAAGGCCGGGGAACAGCAGCCCAAGACGGCCACTGATGTCGTCATGGGCACGCCGCGCTACATGGCCCCCGAGCAGTGCCGCGGCGGTGTCGCCATCGACGGCAAAGCGGATGTCTATTCGCTGGGCGTCATGCTGTACGAGATGCTCGGCGGACGGCCGCCCTTTACGGGCGCATCCGGCGAAGTGCTGGCCATGCACATTTACGAGACGCCGCCGCCCCTGCGGCAGCTTGCCCCGCATGTGCCGGAAGAGCTAACGACGCTGATCCATCGCCTGCTGGCCAAGAAAAAAGAAGAGCGCCCGAGCATGGCCGAGGCGCAGGTGGCGCTGGATCAGGTTGCGGTGCGTCACCCGACGTCGGTGCTGCAGGCCATCAAGTTGACCCCCGCGATGCTGGCGGCAGTGAGCACGCCAAGTGGCTCGCAACCCCAGCTGACTCCGCCGGGGATTCCGGTAGCGCCCGCGTCGACCATGGGGCTGTCCACCGGTCAGGCCGAGCCGCAAACGGGAAGCGCCGGTCGTCGCGCGCTGACGGCGGCCATGGCGCTTTTGGCCCTAAGCGGAATTGGGCTGGGGCTGTGGCGTGGTCTGCGCCAGCCCACCACGCCTCCTGTGGTGACACCGCCGCAGCAGCTAGAAAAGCCGGTGGAAAAAATACCGGATCCGCCCCGCCGGGTGCGCTGGTCCATCACGTCGACGCCAGCCGGAGCGCAAGTGGTTCGCGTCAAAGACGAGCACGTCCTTGGGACCACGCCGTGGAACGGTGAAGAGGTCTTGGGTGAAGGCCAGCTGGAAGTGAAGCTGCACTTGGCTGGCTACACCGACAAGCTGATCCAGCTCGATCGCACGACGGATCAGAAAGTCAGCGAAGTGCTGGAAGCCCTGCCAAAGCGAGGTCCGCGCACACCGGGTGTACCGCGTCCGCCTCGCACGGGTACTCAGACGGTGGGCAAGCCTGGCCCAGGCCCGAACCCTTCCCACCCAGGTGGCAAAGATGAGCAGCCGCGTATCGTGGACTAAGCGTCTTTTGTTGCTGCTGCTGCTTCTGACGCCCGTGTCGTCGAGCTGGGCACAGAGCAAGCAAGATGGCTGTCTGAAAGACACCGTCTGCCGGGACTCGTATTACAAAGCGCTGAAGCTGTACGACGAAGGCAAGTACGTCGAGGCGCTCGACGGCTTTCAGTCTGCGTATTCGCGGCGGCAGATGCCGTGGCTGCTGCTCAACATCGGGCGCACGCTGCAGCGTCTGGGTCGCGCGCAAGAGGCGATCGCGTACTACGAGCGCTACAAGAAAGCCGAGCTGAATATCGACGCGGCGACTCTCGATCGCGTCAACAAATACATCGAACAGGCCAAGGCGCTTCTGGAATCGCCGTCTGCCGACCCCAAGCCCGTGCAGCTTTCGCCCGGCGGCTCGTCGGGAACCACAACGAGCGGCAGCGGCGACGCGAAGCCTGATGGCGATCCCAACAAGCCCTCGTCCGGCACCGGCCTGCAGCCAGCCGCCACAAATACGCTACCGCAGGCCGCTCAAGGCAGCGGACCAGCGACGGAACAGAAGACCACACCGATTTACAAGAAGTGGTGGTTTTGGACCATCGTTGGCGTGGTCGTGGTCGGCGGTGTGGCCGCGGGGGTTGGGGCCGCAGCGGCCAGCCGTACGCCGCAAACCGAGCCATTCTTGCCGACGGATCCTATCTTTTCGCCGATGTTTTAATCCTCACCGCTTAGAGAGAAAACCATGCGCCCGCAGCTCACGCGATCGGTTGCCTTGCGTGCCTTGGCTCGGATGTCTTGCCTGCTTTTCGCTCTGCTTGCGATGACGAGCAGCGGCTGTGGCGGGACACCCGACAACTTCAGCATCTTGGTGCTCATCGAAAATGTCCCTGCCGACTCGACGCAGCTTGTCGTCAAGGCGTCGCTGGATGGCGCTGCTGCCGGCAATCAACTGGATGTATCGAACAGCCTGACGCGCTTTGGCGTGCGCGTGCCCAGCAACAAGATGGGCAGCTTGCTGCTCAGCATGCAGGTGCTCGACAGCGCCAAGTGCGTCGTCGCGGAAGGTGAGCTGACGCGGGCCTTGGCGGCACCGGAATATCAGCTGACCTTGAACACGCGCCTGAATGTGCTGATGCCACGGCGCTGTCCGGTCGAGATGGTGCCGACCTGCAGTCCCAAGCTGTTTTGCTGGTCGTCTCCGCAGCCGCAGGGCAACCCGATTCGCGGCATCTGGGCGACGAGCGCGACCGATATCTGGGCCGTCGGCGACTTCGGCGCGATCCTGCGCTACAACGGCACTAGCTGGCAGGTCATCGAAAGCGGTACCACCGAAAACCTGCGCGCGGTCTGGGCTGGCTCTGCGCAGGATGTCTTTGTTGTGGGCGATGCCGGCAAGATCCTGCGCTCGACGGGCGCGGCGTTTTCGACGATGACCAGCAACACCGTGCAGAGCCTGCGCGGCATCTGGGGCAACAGCGCCACCGAGGAAGTCTGGGCGGTTGGATTGGGGGGCGTCCTTTTGCGCTTCGACCGCGGCTCGGGCACTTGGGGCAGCGTCGCCAGTCCGACGACAAACCAGCTAAATGCCGTCTGGGGATCGGCCAGAAACCGCGTCTATGTCGCGGCAAACGGCGGCACCGTGCTGCGCTATGACGGCACCAACTGGAACATCGAGATGAACACCAACATCGCCACGACGGACGTGCTTGGCATCGGCGGAGACGGAAGCAAAGTCGTGGCCGCGGGCACGGGTGGCAAGATCATCACCAGCACCGCCCCGAACATGTGGACGGATGCACCTAGCGGCACTACGAACGCGCTGTCGGCGGTCTTTGGCAAGAGCGGCACGTTCTGGGTGGCGGGTGCGGCAGGCACTCGACTGCGCGACCAGGGGGCCGGCTTTTCCATGGTTGCTGGTGATGGAGAGGGCGGCGGCTTTTATAGCCTTGGCGGCGTGGACGGCACCGATGTCTGGGCCGGCGGTGATGGCGGCATCCTGACCAACTACAAGACTAGCTGGACGCCCAAGCCGGTGAACTATCGGCAGAACATCCGCGCGGTATACGGCTTTAACAGCAAGGACGTGTGGGCGGTTGGTTCCGTCGGACAGATCCTGCACTACGACGGAAAAACCTGGACGCAGGTGCCGAGCGGAACGGCGCAAGATCTGAACGCCATCTGGGGCGCCACCAGCAACGATCTGTGGGCGGTCGGCAATGGCCGCACGATCTTGCGATACGACGGTCAGCGCTGGTCGACCAAGACGCTGGGCGATGCCGTCCTGACCGACCTGCACGCCGTCTGGGGAAGCAGCGCTGGCAGTGTCTGGATCGTTGGCGCCAGCAGCATGGCTATGGAAACTCGCTTGATCAACTTCGTCGGCGCCGCCGAGCGTGGGCTGGGCCTCATGTCGGGTGGCACGCTGCCGGCATTTACGACGATCTGGGGCGCATCGGCGGACAGCTTCTGGGTCGGGGGTGGCTCGATCGCGGTCAGCATTGTGCCGGTTGGGCCACAGATCGCGGTGCGCAACTTGAGCGGCTCTGTCGTCCAGCTTTGGGGCACGCGCGAAAATGACATCTGGGCTGTGGGCAACAACGGCCACATCTCGCACTACAACGGGGTGAGCTGGCAGGTCAGCAGCCAGGGCTCGACCACCAACCTAAAGAGCATCTTTGGCTATAGCGACCGCGATGTCTGGGCCGTCGGCGACAGCGGGACGGTGCTGCGCTGGAATGGCACAGACTGGGCGCGGCAAAACAGCCTGACGAACAACCATCTACGCGCGGTCTGGGGGCCAAGCGCCGCCGACGTCTGGGTCGGTGGCGAGCTAGGCACGCTGCTGCACACACTGAAGTAAGGCGGACGGGGAAGGCGATGATCCTTGACCTGCGACTGCCCGCGGGCTGGACGCAGGCCCCCATTGGCCGCGCAGCATCCGAGCCTGCCGACGAACCGACTCGACGCGGGTTCGCTGCGCTGGCTGTCGGCACGATCTATTGGCCGCCTGACGAAGAGGCCAGCCGCAGCGAGCATCCGGCGGCGCTTTTGCTTTCACCGGCTCTACCTCTGTTGCGCTCGCCGACACAGCTTCTGCGGGCCGCGCTTGCGAGCGAGCCCGACTATGCCATCGCGCACGAGTCGCCGTACATCTTGGCGCGGCTTGGCCCCTGGGAAACCACGCTGCTAGAGACAGAAGGGCGCAGCCACGAGACCGGCTTGGTCAGCGCCCGCATCTATGCGGTGCTCGACGCCGGCCATGCTGCCTTCATGCTGGTCTTTGTCGACTGCGATCCTGGGCGCATGGATCTGCGACGAGAACAACTGGCCGAGATCCTGGCGCAGGCTCGACTGCGGCGCTCGCCGGGTCCGCAGCTCCCTCCAAACACCGTCGATCTGGAAGCCCCGGCGCCCCCAGCGGAAGACGCTGAGTCTGGCGGATATACCTTGGATGCCGGCCTGCATTTGGAGGATGCGGCCACGATACCTGAGGCGGGCGCACCGCTTGAGCCGACCCCCGCAGAGCCCGCAGAGGAGCCTGCTGAAGCAGAAACGCAAGAACAGGCGAGCCACACCGACCCCGCCGAGCTGCCGACGCCACCGCAGCGTCCGGCCGAAGATGTGTATCTCGGGGGCGTGCTCTTCCCGTACCTCATCGACTGAGCCCGTCAACCGAGTGTGTCGACTGAGCTCATCGACGCGTGATACACTAAACGCGCACTTCTTCCGTCTTGTTTGCCTCCCTAACGCAGTAGCTGGGAGTTCACGATGTCTGACATAGACTTTGCAGAAAATCCGCCAGAGCAGCTCGATGACGGGCCGCCTCTGGGGTTTGCGCAGCACGGCGAAGATGAAGGAAAAGAAGGACAGCAAGCCGGCTTAGCCGGGATGTTGGCGGCGAAGCAGCCGTCGGCAAAGCGGGATCAGGGGGCGGGTCCGCACGAAGGCCTCTTGGCCATGGCCACGCTGGTTGGAATGGCGCGCCATGGAATGCCGGGCCTCGATCCGGTGGACTCTCCGACGGGGCTTATGAGCCTGTTGCGCAGCCCGCTGCACAACGAGCCACAGTCCAGCGACGTCCACCAGTACAACCTTGATCTTAGCCGCAACGCCGTCGCAGGCGGCAACCTCGCAGGTACCAAGAGCGCACTGGGCAATGCCGGCGGTGGTGTGCGCGACATGGCCCAGACGGACTCGATGAGCTCGGCGATGGCCGCGGTGGGAAACCTTAGCAACTCGCTGGGCAGCGGCTTGGGCAATCAACTGGCCGAAGCAGGCAAGCGAGCACAGGGACACATGACCTGGCTCGGCCAAGGGGTCAAAGACATCTACAAGATTCGTCGGCAATAGTGGCAAGGCCGCGGATCGACGCATGTACAGGGAGCCAGGCACATGGGCTTAAACGTTGCGTTTGACTGTCCGGCGGGATGGTCGGTGACGAGCGGGGAAAACGACGACAGCGGCGCAGCGCGCGTGGTGCCACCGGGCGAGCTGGATGCGTGTCTGATCATCGGCACGCGACCGCTTTACTACCAGCCGAACAAGATCCTGCCGCCCGAAGCGCTGGTCGACGAGGTGTTGTCGCAACAGCCGCTGTTTCGCGTTGTGCGCCGCTCACCACCCGAGCAGCTGCAGTCGATCCATGGCCGCTTGTTCTTGGTGCGCATCGTTGGCTGGCATGGCGAGCCGAAGATCGCAGCGGGTCAGCTGGTGACTGTCTTTGTGCCGCAAGATTCCGAGGTCACGGCTCGCGCTGCCGTCGCTGTGTTCATGTGGTACACGGAAAAAGCTGGACGAAAGTACGCACCGCAGGCGATGGCGCTGTTTCGCAGCCTGCGCATCGTGTCGATGTCGCAGCAGAGCTGGCCGCCATCGAGCGTTCTGCAGCAGTTCTCGGAATAGTCTCCCAGATTGGTCTAGTCGACGTCGACGCCGGCATCGCGACACAGTGCTCGCAGCAGATCATCGGCAGGGCCGTGGGTCTGCTGCGTCGGGATGCGCTGCGTGCTGGGCAGAAAGCTCATCGACCACGCGCCCACCATGCGCGAGAGCTTGCCCATTCCCGAGACGCGGGCGCGACCTGAAAGCGGATCGCAGCCGGCCTTGCGCAGGCGCTCGCCGATGCCGCGATAGATGCTTTCGGCTGCGCGAATCGCCAGCTGTCCGCCGGGCTGCAGCATGGGGATGCCTTGGCGCGCCGCTGCGTAGTGCTGATCAGCGCGAGCCAAGAGATCGGCGATGGCTCGTCGCAGCGCGGGTGGGGCAGGGCCACCGCGCTCAGCCAGCTTGAGGATGACATCGGTGCGCAGGCCATGCCGAGACAGAAGCTCATCGGGCAGATACACGCGACCGCGCCGGGCATCTTCGCCGACGTCGCGAGCGATGTTGGTGAGCTGCATCGCGACGCCCAGATCACAGGCGCGCAGATAGACTTCGGCGGTGCGGGATGCCTCGCCTCGTGTGCCTGGCATCGACCCCTGCATGCGGTGGCCCAGGACATAAGTCATCATCAGCCCGACGGTGGCCGCGACGTTAAAGCAGTATAAAAGCAGATCATCCCACGAGCCGTATTGCTGTCCGCGCGCATCCATTTCCATGCCGGCTAGCAGGTGCTCGGGCACGCCTCGCGGCAGGCCCGTGTGGGCGACCACGGCAGCGAAGGCTCGCTCGACCGAGCGTTCTTCATCATCGAGCACGCGGCGATCGTTTTCGTACACCGCACGCAAGCGCGTGCGCAGAGACTGCACGCGTGAAAGCAACACCTGTGGGCTGCTTTCTGCATCGGCAGCGACGGTGCCTTGGCCATCGTTTTCGCCGTCGACCGTATCGTCTGCGTGGCGACAAAAGGCGTAAAGCGCCCAGGCCTGCTGCCGCTTTTGCTTGGGCAGAAGCAGAGACGAAACATAAAAGCTGCGCGAGTGACGCTGGATCAGTGCGCGACAGGCGCGCAGATCGGACGGGGTCAGCGAAAATTCACCGCGCGGCAAAAGCGCGCTTGGCTGCGAAGAAGAGACGACAGCTAGCTGGTTCATGGGCGAGAAGTCGAGGTGGAATGGGACGCCGTCGGTTGAGCGTGACTGCGCGCCGCGGCTCGTCTGCGTCCGTGGTCGCGCTCGCGCTTGAGCGCATGCAGGTACTGATCGAAGTCCACCTGCATGGTATGGCGCGCAGAGGCGACGTAGCGTCGACGCATGGCTGCGATCTCGGCTGCGATGTCGGCGCGCATCGCGGTGTTCTCAGGCAGATCGTAGGTACCCTGCAGGTATTCGCAGACCCAGACGCTCTGCGCTTCGGCAAGCGGCATGATCGCGCCCAGTGGCTGCAGCAAGCCGATGAAGTACACGCCGTCGATGTCGGGATGAAACACGCGGCGAAACAATGGCAGCTCGTTGTCCGTGGCCGAGATGAAGTCGGGCGCGAAGAAGGGAAACGTCACGTTGTAGCCGGTGCAGTAAATCATCACGTCGATGTCTTGCCGGCTGCCATCAACGAACTCAACCTGCTCGCCACACAAGCTGCGGATGTTGGGCTTGTACACGATGTCGCCGCTGCCCATGCGCAAGAAAATGTCCGACGAGATCGTCGGGTGCGCCTGCATCGGTCGATGCGCAGGCTGTGGCAGGCCATAGCGGCGCAGATCGCCGACGGCAAGCTTGTAAAGAAGCATGCCGACGCGCTCTTTGATCCAAAGCGGCCAGTGCGGCGACGTCATCCAGGTGTCAAGCGGCCGACCGAACAGGTACTTGGGCACGATGTGCGCGCCGCGCCGGCTGGAAAGAACCACGCGCGCCGCGACCTGGCTGCACTCGACGGCGATGTCCATGGCGCTGTTGCCCATGCCCAAGACCAGCACGCGCTTGCCAGCAAAAGGCTGGTTGTCGATGTAGTGATGCGCGTGCAAGGTCGTGCCATGGAACGTGCCGGGAAACGGCGGCGTGGGAAAGCGCGGATCCCAGTGATGGCCGTTGGCGACCAGCACCGCGCCGTACTCGCGTACCTGGGGATCGCCAAAGCTGCCGTCGTCTTTGCGCGGCCGCGTGGTGACGGCAAAGCGGCGTGGGCCCAGCGGTGCGACGTGATCGACGCGCGTGTTGAACGTCAGCTTGGATCGGAAGCCGAAGTGATCGACATAGGCTTCAAAGTACTGCGCGATCAGGCTGTGATGCGGAAAGTCGGGATAGTGCGCGGGCATGGGAAAGTCGCTGTACGCCATGCGGTCGCGCGACGTGTTGATGTGCAGCGAGCGGTATGCCGCCGACATGCCGTTCTTGTTTTCAAACACCCAGTTGCCGCCGATGCGATCGCTGATCTCGAAGCAGTCAAAGGGCAAGCCGGCTTGGTGCAGCGCTTTGCAGGCGGTAATGCCGCTAGAGCCAGCACCGATGACGCAGACTCGGCCGTTGAGTCGTCTCATGCCCGCTACATACCACGAAGAAGCGACGCGGTTTGCGCCTGCGCACTCACGATGCCGAGGGGTCTAGATCACCCGATTCGTCATCGCGCTGTTCGCGTTCCAAGAAGCGAAAGATCGTGCGCGGATCGACGTCGAGATCGCGTGCGGTCTTGGCGCGGTTGCCGCCGTTTTGCGAAAGCACCTCCAACACATATTTGCGTGCGAAGCGCTCTTTGGCTTCGGCCAAGGGCACGATCGGCTCGGCTGCAGTCACCGTCTTGACCGAAAGACCCAGATCCTCGGGCTCAAGCACGGTCTGATCGGACAGCACCAGCGCCTTTTTGATCAGGTTTTCAAGCTGGCGAATATTGCCCGGCCAAGGATGTACAAGCAGCGCTTGCTCGGCGCGGTGGGACAGGCTGCGCGCCGCGATGCCTAGCTCGGCGGCGCCGCGCTGCATGAAATAGCGGGCGAGGATCAGGATGTCATCCCCGCGCTCGCGCAGAGGCGGCAAGTGAATGGGCACGACGTTCAGGCGATAGAACAGATCTTCGCGGAAGCGTCCGGCGCGGATCTCGGCAGACAGATCGCGGTGCGTGGCCGAGACCACGCGCACATCGATGGGCTCGGGCTTGTTGTCGCCGACACGGGTGACGGCGCGCTCTTGCAGCACGCGCAAGAGCTTGACCTGCAGGCCGAGCGGCATCTCGCCGATCTCGTCGAGAAACAGCGTGCCACCCGAGGCCGCATGAAAGCGACCGGGCTTGCTGCGATCTGCTCCCGTGAACGCGCCGCGGACATAGCCGAAAAGCTCGGATTCCAAGAGCGGCTCGGGAATGGCGCCGCAGTTGATCGCCATCATCGGTCCGTTGCGACGCGGCGATCGGCGGTGGATCTCTTGCGCGATCAGCTCTTTGCCGGTGCCGGTCTCGCCGGTAATCAGCACCGAGACATCGGTACACGCCACCTTGGCTACGGTGCGCAGCACATCTTGCATGGCCGGCGATACGCCCGCGCCCGCACCGATGCTGACCACCGAGCCGAAGCGCATCTGTTCAAGCTCGGCACCCAGGCGCTGATTGTCGCTTTTCAAGCCGCTGACCAAGCGCGCGTTCTGCAAGATCAGCGCGGCCTGCGACGAAAGGATCGTCAGCACTTCGAGATCGCTCTGCTTAAACAGGTTCTTGATCTGGCTCGATCCGACGTACAGCGCGCCGAGCAGGTTGCCGCCTTCGCGCAAGGGGACGCACATCACGGATGACAAGCGCAGGTGCAGCACGCTCTCGGCTTGGCTCCATTCCGAGTCGCCGAGTGCGTCGCTGACGATCACGGGCTGTGCCGTCCGCAGGACCTTGTCGACGATCGAATCAGAGAGCTCGCGAGCGGGATCGGGGACCGCTTCTTTGCGTGCGGTGCGCGCCACCTGGATGCGCGGACGGCCTTCTTCGAGCAGCACTAAAAAGCCGCGATCGGCACTGGTGATCTCGACGACGGCATCGACCAGATCCGACAGAAGCTCAGACAGCGCATAGCGACCGAGCAGCCTTTCCGAAAACCAGTGCAGCTTGCGATACGCGCTGAGTGCGGCGCGATCCTTTTCTTCGCTGCTGCTGGTGGCTGCGGCCGGCGGATCGTCGTGACACAGCACAAGCTCGGTGCTGCCGAAGCGCAGCACATCACCCAGCGCAAGCTTGAACTTGTTCTTCTTCTTGCCGTTTACGCAGACGTCATCGCCGACGCCGACCAGCAGGTATTCGCCGAAACCGATGGGTTCGCCCTTGGCGTCGCTTTTCTGATCGACCTGCAGGTACGCGTGGCTGACATGCACCTTGGGATCGGTGAGGACGATGTCGTTTTCTGGGCTGCGTCCGATGGTGATCAGGCGCTTGTTCAAGCGAAAGCGGCGGGCGGCTCCGGGACTCGATGGCGTGGGGCCAGGGCTCGACGAGCCAGCGATGGCAGGACGCGAGCCGAGGGGCGGCGCAGAAGCAGGACCGCTCGCGGTTGAAAGCAGCTTGAGCACAATCGGCGTCGGCATCAGAAGCTCCCGCGCAGTCCGGCAAGAAACAGTCCCGAGACAGTGCTCTCGCTCGTCGTCGCAGGCAGGCCCGTACGAAGCGAGGGCTGCAGCACAGGGGACGCTTCCGGGGCGATCACGATCTGCGGTTCAATGTGCAGCGTCGCCGTTGTTGGTTCGGGCGAGCGAGCCGGAAAAAACAGCGACTGCGGGGCCGCAGGCTGCGCCGGGGACGTCCCCGATGTGGTGGCCGGCAGATCTGCGGGCGGCGCCGAAAGCTCGCGCACTTCGACGATGGTGCGGGCGTGAACCAGCGCGTCGATAAGCCCGGTCAACACCAGGCCCCAGAACAGGGCGCCCGTCCCCAAATACACGCCCGTCAGGGCCTGTGCTGTCTTGATCTGTCCGTTGGGCACGCGGCCTTCGGGGTACAAAAGGCGCACGGAAAGCCAGGTGGCCAGCGAGCCGCTGCCGCTGAGCACTTGCCCGAGCAGCAGCGAGGCCCCGACGGCCCGCCGCTTGGCCAAGAGCTGCGGCACTCCGAACGGCACCAGATCGACGACGCTGAAGCGGCGATGCACAACGCGCTCGATATAGATGCGTCGCGTGCGCTGAGCGGCTAGAAGCTCTGCCTGCTTTTGCAGCGCCTCGGCCTCGGTGCGTCGTCGCTGCTCTTCTTCGGCTTGGCGCCGACGGATCTCTTGCAGGCGCTCGGTGTTGCGGCGCCGAATGTCATCCAGAAACGCCACCACCTGCAGCGGATCGACGACCGGGTCCAGGGCAAAGTCGGGCCGCAGCGACAAAAGCAGGTTGAACTCTTGCTCGGCCGCGGCCTCGTCGTGTTCAAAAAATGCGCTGATCGCCAAGAGCTTGTGCGCCAGGATCACCTGATCCTCGACGGCAAGCAGCGTCTCGGGATACAGAAGCGGGCGCAAGAGCAGAACGGCCGCGCCATAGTCCCCGCGCAGGTAGGCAAGCTTGGCCCGCGCCAGCTTTTGTTCGGGCTTCTGCTCGACTTTGCCTTCGGGACGGGACTCAGGACGCGGTGCTTGGCGGCTTGGCTGCGCCTGGCTCAGCGACGGAAGACCCCACAGCGCAGCCACAAGCCCGCTGCACAGAACGCAAGCTCGGTGCTGCGAAAGAGGGCGCTGGTCACTCGGTTGGAGCCCTTGGCTGCCTCGCCAAGACATCCTGCTATGCCTATCACGGTCGCGGCGCAAAACCTATGGGGCGGTTTCATTCGGCCGAACGCGGGGGCAAACACCGAGCTCGACCGTATTCGATCGGCAGGGTTGCCGGCCAGCGGCCACAGACGCCCGACGGCGGACCTGCCAGGTGGCTGAACAGCCGGGTTGGTCCGATCTGCAAAACAGCGGGCTCAGCGCTTTTTCTGCGGGCGCAGGATGCACTCTTCGATGCGGCGCTCGCTCGATGTGACGATCTCGATCTGGATGCCGCCAAGGCGCAGCGACTCGCCGGGACGTGGGATGTGGCGCAGGCGGTCCAAGATCAGCCCGGCCAGCGACTCATAGTCATCGGACTCGGGAAGCTCGGCGGCAAGCTCTTTGCCCAGGTCACGATTGAGCTGCGAGATGGCGATGCGGGCCTTGACGCGATAGCTGCCGTCCTTTTCTCGGCTGTAAAGCTGCGGAGCCTCGTCGTGCTCGTCTTCGATCTCGCCGACGACCTCTTCCAGGATGTCTTCCATGGTCACGACGCCGACCGCGCCGCCGTATTCGTCGACGACCACGGCCATGCCTTGCCGGGCCCGTTCGAGCCGCGTGAACAGCTCCATGGCTTTGGTCGACTCGGGGACATAGATCGGCGGGCGCATCAGCTCGGCGGCGGTGGTGCTGTCGCGCGTCGCTTTCAGTACGTCAAAGGCGTGGACGACCCCGACGATCTGATCGAGTCGTTCGCGATAAATCGGGATGCGGCTGTACTTCTTGTCGGCGATCTCGCGGGCGATGTCCTGCACGCGGGCGCTGGCCGAGAGCGCGGTGACATCGGACAGCGGCACCATGACTGTTTCGACGGTGGCATCCGACAGATCCAAGATGCGCGAGATCATCGAGCGCTCGCCTTCGGTGACATCGCTGGCCGGCGGCGGCGCGCCCTGCGTGTCGTCAGAGCTGACGGTCGCGGGGGTGTTGACCAGGGTCTCGATCTCTTCGCGGGTGACCAGCGGCTGATGCAGCTCGATGCCCAAGCGCTGCTGCGTCCAGGCGGCCAGCGCCGACAACAGCGACACGGCGGGGCGCAGGATCTGCATCGCGGCAAACAAGAACAGCGCCATGCCGGGCGCCAAGCGGTTGGCGTGCTGACGGACGATGGCTTTGGGGACGATCTCGCCGAATGTGACGATAATCGGCGTCAGCCCCAGCATCAGGTACAGCTCGACGTGGGCGCGGTCATAGCGATACAGCCACAGCGTGATGACGACAGTCGACGTGACCACCGATAGCTGTGTGCCGAGGAGCGTCGTCGACAGCAGGCGATGCGGCTGGCTGTAAAAGTGCTCGACATAGCGAGCGCCGCGGTGGCCGGCTTCCGCCATCTTGCGAATGTGGGCGCGGTCGGCGCTGACCACGGCGATCTCGCTGCTGGAAAAGAACGCCTCTAGAACCAGACAGATCGCGGCGATGGTGAGGGGAACCCAGATCATGACGGGTCCTCGTTCGAGTCGGGCGTCGAGCGGGGCGCAGAAGTGGGCAGCTTGGTCGCGGGAAGGACATCGCTCGATCGCTCAAGCTGCGGATCCGATAGCGGGACCGGGCCTACGCTTCTGCGATCGTCGCTGGGCCGATCGTCGCTGGGCCGATCGTCCGTGGGCTGATCGTCGCGAGTGATTCTGGGCAGCGATGGCCGCGGCGGGCCGCTCAGGCTGTTTTGCGAGGGCTGCACGGCGGCTTCCGCGATGTCGCCAAACAGCCAGTCGAGCAGGTCTTCCATGGTCACCACGCCCGCGAGGCGACCGTATTCGTCGACGACCAGAGCCATATGCGTCTTGCGTCGCTGGAACTCGCGGAACACACGCTCGGCTTTGGCGCGCCGCGGCACAAACAGCGGCGGATGCAAAAGATCCGACAGCTTGCTGCGAGCACTGCTTGCGACCGTGACTCCGACCAGATCTTTCGCGAACAGGATGCCGACGATGTTGTCCTTGCGCCCGCGGTACACCGGCACCCGCGAATAGCGCTGGCGCGTGGCCGCTTCGATGGCGCGGCCAAGCGGCAGGTCGTACGGCAGCGAAAAGACTTTCTGCGCGGGCGTCATCACTTCGCGCACGGTGAGGTCGCCGAAGTCGAGGACGTTGTGGATAAGCTGTGCCTCGGCGTGCTGAATCTCGCCCTCGGCGCTGCCCAGATCGACGAGGGTGCGGAACTGCTTTTCGCTGAGCACATGCGGTGCCTCGCTGTGCCGGGCGCGCTGTCCCAACATGAACAGCACGGCGGACGCAGCGCCGCTGATGATCCAGCGCGGCAGGGCCAGCACCCAGGTCAGGACAAACGTCGGCCCCGACACGATGCGCGCCCAGCGCTCGTTGAGCTTGATGCCGATGGTCTTGGGGATTAGCTCGCCAAACGTGACGAGGATCGGCACGGTGAACAGCGTGGCCGTGACGGCGACCACGACATCTTTGGAAGACTGCAGCGCGGCAAGCTGTCGCGTCGGCAGCAAGTGGAAGAGCTGATCGACGAGATCGGTCATCACCTCAGAAAGAAGGATGTTGGTGATCTCGTTGCCGAGGATGATGGTCGTGATCAGGCGGCGCGGATTGCTGAGCAGCCACAGCACGCGACTGCTTGCGCGATCGGGCGAGGACTGCGACGACTGCGCGGCCTGCCGCAGGGCCTCACGCTGGGCCAAGGACAGCGACAAAAGCGCGGTCTCGGTGCCGGAAAAGAAGCCGGCAAACAAGAGCAGCGGCAAGACGAACAGGGCGTGCTGGAGCAGGTTCATGGCGCCACGCGATGCGGGCAAGCGCAGTGCAGCGAGCCGATTGGTAGCACCTTATGAACCAACACCGCGGAAGGTCAACAGGTGCTCGAAGCGCGGGGCTGCGCCGTCGGGAAGAGCCGGCGCATTGGGCGAAAGAAAGTGTGGGCGCTCCGCGGCGACGCGAGCCACAAAGCGCAGGCCACTTGCCTCGGCAGCGCGACGAATGGGCAGATCGCCGCGCACCACCTCGCCCTGCACCAGGGAATCGCCGACCAAGACATGCACGACGCCCGCTGGCTTCAGCACGCGGGCGACGCCGGAAAGCCAGCGCTCGCTGTCCTGCTTGTGCGTGGAAAGAAGCTCGCGCAGGCTGCGCTCGCTGCCGTGGCGACGGGCGGCCATCTCGGATCGGGCCATGTGTACGGGATCGATCCCCAGCCAGGGATAGCGCCGCGTGTGGTGATCCACGTAATCATACGTGCCAAGATACGGCGGCGAGGTGACGACGCAGTCGACGCTGCCCGTCCACAGCGGCAGGGCCTGCGGATCGTGAAGCAGGCTGCGGGCATCGCCGGCCACACACAGCGGACGCTCGCGGCAGGCGCCGGGTTCATCTTGGGCCAGAGCCTGCACGCGCTGCCACAGCGCGGCATGCAAGCGCGCGACCTCGGCGGCTTTGGCGACGAACCAGCGCGTGACTTGCCCAGCGGCGATGTGACGATCGAAGGGCGTGGGGTTGGTCTCGGATCGCTGGCGCGAGGCCTTGACGACGATCGACGAAAAAATCAGGAGCAGCGCTTCGCCAATCGGTGGATCGCGGCGGACGTGGGCTTCGATTTCGCTACGCAGGCCGCAGAGCTCCAGATAGACGTGTGGGGGATAGAACTGCGGCTTGTCCCAGGTTTGACTCGGGCGCTGGCGCTTTTTTACGCGCATAAGCGAGGCTTCGCCGACGTGCTGCGCCTGATCGTGAACGGCCTTCTGCATGGCCGGGGGCAGCGGGGTCGACTTGAAGCGCGACAGGCGCAGCGCAAGCTCGCTGATGTCGCAGCCGATGGCTCGCGCACCGCGCAGCACGGCTTCGACCAGCACGGTGCCGCTTCCGACGAAGGGATCGAGGACGATGGCGCCGGCCGGCACGTCGGAAAGCAGGTGCCGAATCGAAAGCGGATGCGCGCGTCCGGCAAAGCTGTGAAACAGGTGCGTACACAGAATGCC
The DNA here is from genome assembly GCA_964554495.1 of uncultured Myxococcales bacterium. GTDB lineage: Bacteria > Myxococcota_A > Polyangia > Palsa-1104 > JAEUJZ01 > JAEUJZ01. The sequence goes on along the minus strand of CAZKOY010000037.1, from coordinate 6,574 downwards.
TTCTAGCTCGCGGCGCTCGTCGGGTTCGAGTCGATCGGGAAGCGGCGGTACGGCCAGGGCTTGCCGCAGGCGCTCGGCGGTATCGGGATCGCCCTCGCGCTGGAAGGACAGCGCAGGCGCAGACAGCGATCGAAAGCGACGAGCGGACGCAGGCGCGCCGCGCGGCGCTGTGGATGGCTGCGGTTCGGCGTCGGAAAGCGGACCGCTGGGCGGCAAAGAAGGAAGCAAGGGGGCCTAGTCTTCCAGCACGGCCGAGGCGGTCTTTTCGGCGCGCTTGCGCTGGTTGTGATCGAGGTAGCGCTTGCGAATGCGCAGCGCCTTGGGCGTGACTTCGACGAGCTCGTCTTCGTTGATGAACTCAAGCGCTGCTTCGAGCGTCATCACGCGCGGCGGCGTCAGGAACAGCTTTTCGTCGGCGGCCGTCGTGCGGATGTTGGTCAGCTTCTTGGCCTTGGACGGATTGACGATCAGGTCGTTGTCGCGCGCGTGCATGCCCAAGACCTGCCCGGCATAGACGCGCTCGCCGGGACCCAGGAACAGCTGACCGCGCTCTTGCAGATAGAACAGCGCGTAGGTGTTGGTCTCGCCGGGGTCCTGCACGATCAGCACGCCGTTTACGCGGCCCTTCAGCGGTCCAGCGTGCGGGCCGTACTCGCGGAAGCTGTGGTTCAAGATGCCGGTGCCGCGCGTGTCGGTCAGAAACTCGTTGCGGTATCCGATGAGCCCGCGCGACGGGATGGTGAACTCGATGCGGGTGCGGCCGGGTCCGGCGGGGCCCATCTCGCGCATGCGGCCGGCGCGGCGCCCGAGCTTTTCGATGACCACGCCGACATAGGGTTCGTCGACGTCGATCAGCAGGTCTTCATAGGGCTCCTGCCTGCCGTCGGGGCCGTCGTGAAAGATGACCTGCGGCTGCGATACGCACAGCTCATAGCCTTCGCGGCGCATCGTCTCGATCAGCACGGCCAGATGCAGCTCGCCGCGGCCCGAGACCTTGAACACGTCGGGCGCATCGGTGTCTTCGACGCGCAGCGCGACGTTCGACTTGATCTCTTTTTGCAGGCGCTCGCGCAGGTTTCGCGTTGTGACGTATTTGCCTTCACTGCCCGCAAACGGACCGTTGTTGGCAATGAACTGCATGGTGATCGTCGGTTCATCGACGGAAAGCGGCGGCAAGATACGCGGGTCGGCAAGCGCCGTGATCGTCTCGCCGACGTTGAGCTCGGTCATGCCCGTGACGGCGATGATGTCGCCAGCCCCTGCCTCGGCGACTTCAAAGCGACGCAGGCCTTGATAGGCCAAGAGCTTCTGCACGCGAAACTCTTCGCGGCGTCCGCCTTCGCGCCCGCTGGCCAGAAGCACGCGATCGCCCATGGCAATGCGTCCGCTGATGATGCGACCGATGGCGACATAGCCCAGGTAGTCGTCGTAATCGAGAGTCGCCACTTGCAAGCACAGCGGCGAGTCGACATCGACGCGCGGCGGCGGCACTTTGTCGACGATCATGTCGAGAAGCGGCGTCAGATCACCCGGTGGATCGGCGGGATCTTTGACGGCATAGCCGTTGCGACCCGAGGCAAAGATCACGGGGAAGTCGAGCTGAGCATCGGTGGCACCGAGCGCGACGAACAGATCGAACACGGCGTTCACCGTGCCATGGGGGTCGCAGCCGTCGCGGTCGATCTTGTTCACAACCAAGATCGGCCGCAGCCCCAGGGCCAGTGCCTTGCGCGTGACGAAGCGTGTCTGTGGCAGCGGGCCCTCAAACGCATCGACGAGCAGCAGCACGGAATCGACCATGCGCAGCACGCGCTCGACCTCGCCCCCGAAGTCGGCGTGGCCGGGCGTGTCGACGATGTTGATGCGCGTGCCCTTGTAGGTGATGGCGGTACACTTCGAAACGATCGTGATGCCGCGCTCGCGCTCTAGCTCGTTGCTGTCCAGAGCACACTCGCGCACGACTTCGCCCCGACGGAAGGCGCCCGCTTGCTTGAGCAAGCCATCGACCAAGGTGGTCTTGCCGTGGTCAACGTGAGCCACGATGGCGATGTTGCGAACATCGACCCGACCGGTTGCTGAGGCGGCTGCCTGCTCAGACATCGGCGCAACCTGGGACCGAGGCAAATGCCAGGATCAGGACAGCGCCCAGAGCCCGGCCAGGAAGGACGGTCTGCCGACTGTCCTGTGATACCATCGACGTTTGTTTTTCCATGGAACGCCCGTACATAACACAGCCGGCGCGGCGGGGGTAGCGGGCGACCAGAGCCGAACAGGAGATGTTTCGATGAATTCGCAGTCGGGTTCTGGAAACGGCCAAGGCAATGGGCAGGGCAGCGTGCAGGGGCCCGTCGTGTCCGCGGGCAAGGCGCTTGCGGCTGAAGTCCTGGCCGAGGCAGCAGGTCCAGACGGAGAAGGCTTGATTCTGCGACGGGCAGGCGGCGGCTTTGAGATTCTGTCGCAGGCCAAAGTCGAAGGAGGGGCCGAGGCGGCGCCGCGCCTGCTGATGGCGAGTGCGATCCGTCGCTGCGAAGGCGAGCTGATCAACTTTGTGATGGGGCCGCTGCGCGATCGCAACGACATCACGGTGCTTCTGGCGGGGCTGGGCATGGGCTATACGCTGGCTGCGCTTCTGCAGAGCCCGCGCGTGATTCGCGTCGATGTTGTCGAGCACTCGCCGGCCATCATCGAGTGGAACCGCAGCCATTTGTCGACGCTGCACAACGAACCGCCGCTGTCCGATTCCCGCGTGCATGTGCATGCCATGGGGCTTTCGGACTATCTGCGCAACATGCGCTATGGCGCGATTCCGGGGCTGCAGCTTGAAAACGGCGGCTATCTGGCCGTGGTGCTCGACTTGGATCACGGGCCGAGCGCGCTCCTGCGGGCGCAGAACGCCAGCCTGTACAGCGACGATGGCTTGCACGATCTAGAAGACGCGCTGCGGGCCGGCGGTGTGCTGGCGCTGTGGTCGGCGCAGCGCGAGCCAGAGCTCTTGGCTCGCATGGGCAGCCGCTTTCAGAACCTGGCCGAGGTCGCGTATCCCGTCGACGTGCCGGGATCGACGGGCTTGGACTATCTGTACCGCGGTCGCAAGCGCGGCAGCGGCAACCGAGCGCGAGCGCAGGCCTAAGCGCAGCCCCGATCGCACGTGGGTCCGGGCGCGAGCCTTGCGGAACGCACCAGGCGATCGACGCTTCATCGCGCGCCTCGTCGCTGCGATCGAAGCGATGCTGTGGCAGAGGTCGGCACTGGACTGCGGGGGCTGCGCAGGGCAGGGCAGACGTACTAGGCTCTGCCGGCATGTCCAGGGGTTCTTCTGTTCCGTCCTCGGCGCCGTCCGGGCCATCCGCCGTGTCATGGTCCACACCGTCGCCCGATTCGTCGCCCGATTCGTCGCCCGATTCGTTTTGTGTGCCGTCGTCTGTGTTGGACGCGCCGCCTTCTGGGTCGGTCTTCGTGCATGAAAAGCCGGGGCTTTCGGCGTCGGTGCTGCGGCATCGAAAAGACTTGGATCGCCTGCCCATCGCGGCTGCTGAGCGGGCGCGCAGTCAAGCGGCCGAGCAGGCGTACAATGTCCGCGCTCCGTCGCAGTACCTGCAGCAAATCGACTGGGCGAACGCTCGCGATCCGGTACGGCTGCAGGTCGTGCCGCAGGCCGAAGAGCTCTCGTTTGACCCGCGCGAGGTCGACGATCCGATCGGCGATCAGCGCCACAGTCCGGTGCCGCGGCTGGTGCATCGCTATCCCGATCGTGTGCTTTTGCTGCCGACCTACCGCTGCGCGGTGTACTGCCGCCACTGCTTTCGCAAAGAGACGGTCGACGACGAAGACGCGCGCTTTCGCCTGAGCAGTCTAGAGCCCGCGCTTTCGTACATCGCCGAGCATGCCGAGATTCGCGAGGTCATCGTGACCGGTGGCGATCCGCTGGTGCTGAGCAACGCACAGCTTGCGCAGCTTCGCAGCCGCCTGGATGCGATTCCACACCTGCGCTTGCTGCGGGTCCACACGCGCCTGCCCGTGGTGCAGCCAAGCCGCGTCACCGCCGGCCTGGTGCGGGCGTTAAAGGGCCGCTTGATGGTGTGCATCGTCACCCACTTTAACCACCCGCGCGAGATCAGCGAGCCGACGGTGGTGGCGGCCCGCACGCTGCGCGAAGCGGGGTTTATGCTGCTCAACCAGACGGTGCTCTTGCGCGGCATCAACGACGATCCGCAGACGCTGCAGACGCTGTTTCGCGAGCTGGTCTATACCCTGGGCATCAAGCCGTATTACCTGCACCACTGCGACCTGACCAAGGGGCTCACCCACCTGCGCACGACGATCGATACGGGGTTGAGCATCATGGGCAGCTTGCGCGGGCATACCTCGGGCGTGTGTCTGCCGCAGTACGTGCTGGATCTGCCGCAGGGCCATGGCAAGACGCCGCTGGGTCCGCTGTTCGTCGAGTCACGTTCGGGCTTTGACTGGGTGTTCCGCAGCTTTCGCGGCGAGTCGTGTCCATATACGGAAGTGGTCACAGAAAATCCGCCCAAGCCGGTTGCCGAGGCTGCATCCGACGGGAAATGACAACGGACGACGTGGGCAGAAGGCGGCCGTGCGCCGTTGCCGCGCGCCGTTAGAAGAAGGCGCCCAAGCCAAGCTGAAGCTGTCCGCCAAACTGGTGGCTCAAGATGGGCACGGACGCACCGCTGAAGTCGATGACTTCCACGCGCGTCTGCTTGTCGATGCGCACGCGGCTGGTCAAGCGCAGGTCCATGTTCAGCGCAAAGTGACGGCCCAGCCGAAGCTCGAAGCCGCCACCTAGCTGTCCGTCCCAGAACCAGCCTGAGTCGCTGGCTTCGTACAGGAACCCGACCTGGTCCGCGACGGGAGTATAGGCGCGAGCCCAGCCACCGCCGGTAGCGAGCACCAGATAGGGCGAGGCGATCCAGGCGGGGCTGCCCAGGTGAATTCGCGTCGCCAGCGTGATCGGGACGTCGCTCCGGCTGTATGCCGTCTGGAACTCGCTCTGATCCGTCGTGCTCAGCCACGCCACGCTGAGATCAAGCGTCAGGCGCGGGTGGACGCGAAACATGAGATCGCCCGCGACGCCTCCCTGACCGACGTCGCTGTACGCGTTGGCGCTCCAGGCGCCAAGAAAGCGGACGCCCAGACCAAGCTGCGGCCGGAAGACCCACGGACGAGGCGGCGGGGCCGGTGGCTGAACGTAGACCGGCGGCTGCGCATAGATCGGCTGCGCGCCGTACGCAGGTGGGGCATACATCGGCGTTGGCGCCGGGGCATACATCGGGGCTGGCGCCGGGGCATACATCGGGGCTGGCGCCGGGGCATAGACCGGGGCTCCTGGTGACATGGCGGGACCAGGCTGCGGGCTAACCGGCGCGCCATAGACCGGCGGCGGGGGCAGTGGCGGCGCATCCTGAGCCAGCGCTGCCGTCGGAATTGCGAACAAAAGCGAGAACAGGCACCCGGTAAGACGTGGAGTACACATCGACCTCTCCTTCTGTCGCGATTCATTGGCAAGGATCGTGCCGTTGATTTCAGGTCGAGCGACCGCGTACGCAGCACCGGCTGTGACCGACCGTTCACGCTGCCGCCGATGCCCAGCCACACCGCCCGGCGTGCCCTAGGCAGAGTGCGCCGCAAAAATATATTTCAAAATAAATCAGACAATTTATCTACATAAATTATGGCGATAAAATGCCATTTCTCCGTCGCTGACGCGAACCTAGGGCGCGCGGCAGCCACCACCCAGGCGCGGCAGCGACAGGTCGCGGTGGACGCGCAGGCTGGTGTTGATCTGCAGGCTGTCTACGACGACGGCGCCATAGACATCCAGGGGCGTGCTGCTCATCCAGGCGCGCCTGCGGCCGAGCAGCGCCGCGCTGAGATAGCCGCCGCCGGAAAAGCTCAGCGCGTCGACGCCGCCGGGAAACCAGCGCAAGCGGGGTGGGGCTGCCGGATCGCCGAGCGCCAGCGGCCCAGCGACGGCGACATCGCCATGGACGTACAGATCGAGCTCGGCCGAGGGCTCTAGCGACACGGTCCAAGCGCCGCCGATCTCGATGCCGCCAGAGACGGCCAGCTCGACCCGACCGAGGATGCGCAGCCGCAAGCTGCCGGCGCCGGCAATGCGCGAGAAGTAATAGCGACCACAGGGCAGATCGATCTGCACATCGCCGCGGTACAGCTCAAGCTGCTGGCTGGAAAGACCCAGGCTGGCGTTGTCATTGCGCGCCTGCAGATCGTTGATCGGGCCCGAGACATAGGGATCGAGCTCGCACGGACACGGCGCCGCAACCGTGACGTCTTGCTGCGCGGTGAAGGCGACCTGCTTTTGACCGCTGACCACGACGCTGCTCATCGCGGGTGTGGTCAGGGTGCCGTCGACGCGCAGATCCACGAGCTGAATCGCGCCGCCCACGCTGGCATCGCTGTGGGTGATGACCGCGGCGCCGGACAGTGGCCCCTGCACCTGCAGCGCGCCGTGCGTCCGCAAGACCGCCTGTGCTTGCACCAGCACGCCGGCTGCTGCCGTCGAAAACAGCGCGCCGCCGATGTCCCAGCTTCGCTC
>CAZKOY010000036.1:11676-38486 GCA_964554495.1 uncultured Myxococcales bacterium | reverse complement strand
ACGATCACCGTCGAAAAGGGCGTCGTCTGGCACAAACCATCGAAGCGCAAAGCGACGTTCGGGGCGCTGGCCAGCAAGGCGGCGGCGCAGCCGATTCCGACGGATGTGAAGCCCAAGGATCCCAAGCAGTACGTGTACATCGGCAAGCGCGTGACGCGCACCGACTCGCCAGCCAAGGTGAACGGCAGCGCAGTGTTCACGCAGGATCTGAAGCTTCCGGGCATGCTGACCGCGGTCGTCGCGCACCCGCCGCGCTTTGGCGCCAAGGTGAAGAGCTTCGACGGCGCCAAGGCCAAAGCGGTGGCAGGCGTGGTGGCTGTGGTCGGCATTCCAAGCGGCGTTGCCGTCGTGGCGCGCGACTTTTGGTCGGCGAAGAAAGGCCGCGACGCGCTGACCGTCGAGTGGGATGAGAGCAAGGCCGTCAAGATCAGCTCGTCGGAGCTTCTGGCCCAGTACAAGACGCTGGCTGGGCAGCCAGGTGCAGTGGCGCGCAAAGAAGGCGATGCCGCGGCAGCGCTGGCCAAGGCCGCCAAGAAGGTGGATGCAGAGTTTGTCTTTCCATTTCTGGCACACGCCGCGATGGAGCCGCTGAACTGTGTCGTTCAGCTTTCCAAAGACGGCTGCGAGGTGTGGAATGGCGAGCAGAACCAGACGGGCGATCAGTTCGCGCTGGCCAGCGTGCTTGGCATGAAGCCCGAGCAGGTGAAGTTGAATCAGCTCTTCGTCGGTGGCAGCTTTGGTCGACGGGCCAATCCCAGCTCGGATTACGTGCTGGAAGCAGCGTTTATCGCCAAGGCGCTGGCAGCAACCGAGCACGGAGGCGCGCCGATCAAGATGCTGTGGACGCGCGAAGACGACATGCGCGGCGGCTACTACCGACCGATGTATCTGCACAAAGTCAGCGCGGGCTTGGATGCGCAGGGACAGCTTGTCGCGTGGCAGCAGCGCATCGTTGGACAGTCGATCGTCGCGGGCACTCCGTTTGAAAAGATGCTGGTGAAAAACGGCGTCGACATGACGTCGGTCGAGGGCGCCGCGGATCTGCCGTATGCGGTGCCGAACCTGCTGGTCGATCTGCACTCGCCGCGGCCGGGCGTGCCGGTGCAGTGGTGGCGCTCGGTCGGATCGACTCACACCGCGTTTTCCGTCGAGACAATCATCGATGAGCTAGCCCACTTGGCAGGGAAGGACGCGGTGGCGTTCCGGGAAGGTCTGCTGAACAAGCACCCGCGGCACGTGGCGGTGCTGAAGCTGGCGGCTGAAAAGGCTGGCTGGGGCAAGCCACTTCCGACGCTGCGGGCGGGCGAGCGTCGCGGACGCGGCGTCGCGGTGCATGAGTCGTTCGGCAGCTTTGTCGCGCAGGTCGCCGAGGTCTCGGTGGCCAAGGATGGCACGTTTACCGTCGATCGTGTGGTCTGCGCCGTCGACTGCGGCTTGGCGATCAACCCCGATCAAGTGGTGGCACAGATGGAAGGCGGTCTGGGGTATGGCTTGGCGGCCGCGCTGAGCGGCAAGATCACGCTGAAAGACGGCCTGATCGAGCAGTCGAACTTCCACGACTATCCCGTGCTGCGCATGGCCGACATGCCCAAGGTGGAAGTCCACATTGTGCCTTCGACGGAAAAACCGTCAGGCGTGGGCGAGCCTGGCACGCCCGTGATCGCGCCAGCCGTTGCCAATGCGCTGTTTGCAGCGACGGGCAAGCGCATCCGCACGCTGCCGATCAGCACGGCTGAGCTAGCTGGCTAAGCGACGCCGCGATGCATGCGAACGACGCCGCGCCTGAGGCGCTGGATGCGGCAGTGGATGAGATCGTGGCGGCGGCGCCGCTTTGCACCAACGAGCGGGCGGTGCTCACGCGGTATCGCCTGCGGCTTGTCACTTCGTCGCGCGATCGGCAGTTTGAGCCGGCGTATGACGCGCTGGCGGCGTATTTCGGCGCGCGAGGTCAGCTAGAAGCCAAGGCGGACTTGGCAAGACTGGTCGACAGAGCGCAGGCTCCGATGGTCTGTGACGGTGTTGCGGTGGTGCGGCCTTTGTTGACGCTGACAGCGAGCGATGCCCAGCCTGTTGCCGTGGCAGAGCGCTACGTTGCATACGATCCGGCGAGCCGCGTGCTTTCGGGCCTGGATGCCAACCTGCTTGTGCTGCCAGCCCATCGCGGTGCGCGCATCGGTCCGCTGCTTGAGCGGCTGCTGATCCATGCCGGCCGTCGGCTGCTTGCCTCATCGGGAGCACTTCACTGCACGATCGGTCTTGAGCTGGGCGATCTGGAGCCGCTTTCGCGTCGTGCGGCAGCGGACAAGATCGACGCCGATGCCCGCCGCCGCATGCTGGTCTGGGGACGCAATGGCTACGCCTTGATCCCGCCGGGTGTATTTCCGCTGTCGCTGCTTGGCATGGCGGCGAGCGGTGGCGAAAGCATGGCGCAGCCCGTGCCGATGCGGGCCATCTTGCGCATTGGAATGAGCGCGCAGCGCGAGGCGGCCACACACGTTGTAAAGGCGCTTCTGCGCACGCTGGCGCACCACCTGTACGCCGCCCACGCCTGGGCCGATGCCGAGGCTGCGCAGGCCGAGTACGCGCGCCAGCTTGCCTGCATCGCCGCGGCCGAGAGCGATCCCGTGCCGCTTCTGCCGCTGCCGCAAGGCAGCACGGACGCGATCCCAGACTTCCTTTGTCTTGCGTGAAGCGATACGAATCGCGGCGATGTCTGCATATGCCTGCAATCCAAGGACGACGCGAACCCGCCTGCGGTTCGTGCTGGGTGGCCTTGCTGTGTCGTTGCTCGCTTCGCTGTGGCTGACCGGCCGCAGCCTGGCAAAAGAGAGCACTGCTTCCCAACCGACATTGGCGACGGGAACCAGCGCCGCGACGAAAGAGCCGAGCAAGAGCGCCAAGCGGCGTCCACGGGCCCGCGATCTGGGCATTCCGTTTGAGGGCACGCCGGGTCGCTACAACGCCATCACCGATGTGCCCGGCGTCGAGGTTGGCCACACGACGCTGATCCGCGGCGAAGGCCGCAGCAGCGGGAAAGACGCCTCGTCCGTCGTCCGCACGGGAGTCACGGCGATTTTTCCGCACAGCAAGACCGATCCTGTGCCTTGCGTCGCGGCGATGGTGTCGCTGAACGGCAATGGCGAGCTAACCGGCAGCCACTGGGTCAACGAGTCCGGCTTCTTAGAGACGCCGATCGTCCTTACCAATACGCACAGCGTCGGCGTCGTACGCGATGCGGTGGTGGCCTGGGGCAACCAGAAGTTCACTGGCCGCGGCTTCTTGGAAGAGCCCTACTCGCTGGCTGTGGTCGGCGAGACATACGATGGATTCCTGAATGATATCGCGGGTCAGCACGTAAAACCTGAACACGTCTTCGCTGCACTTGACGGTGCCAAGTCAGGGCCCGTCGCTGAAGGCAGCGTCGGCGGCGGCACAGGCATGGTGACGTCCGAATTCAAGGGCGGCATCGGCACCTCGTCGCGCGTCGTCAGCTACCACGGGGGCGGCGGCAAGGTGCAGGGCAAGTGGACGGTGGGCGTGCTGGTGCAAGCCAACTACGGCCGACGTGGCGACCTGCGAATTCTCGGTGTTCCCGTCGGGCGCGAGATCTTCGATCGCATGCCGCTTGGCCCCAAGGTGCCGGGGGGGCCGGCGACGCAAGAGGGTCGCAGCAAGGCCGGCGGACGGGAAAAGGACGGCTCGATCATCGTCGTGGTGGCGACGGATGCGCCGCTTCTGCCGCAGCAGATGGCGCGCTTGGCGCGGCGTCCGGCCTTGGGCATGGGACGGCTGGGCGCGGTCTCGTACCAGTCGTCGGGCGATCTGTTTATCGCGTTTGGCGTGCCACAGCCCGATCCCGATGCACGCGGGCTCTTGCACTTCACAGCGCTGCCCAACGATCAGCTAGATCCGCTGCTGCAAGCCGTCGTGCAAGCCACCGAGGAAGCCATCGTAAATGCGCTGGTTGCTGCGGACACGATGACGGGCATCGACGGACGCACGGTGTACGGCCTGCCACAGGACCGCTTGCTGCAGGTGCTGCGCAAGTACCGCGTCGTCAAGTAACGAAAGACCACTCATTGGCTGGGAGAACTGCACATGCAAAAACGGGTTGGGAAGACTTTTTCGCTAATGGCGGGCTTGATGCTGCCCCTTCTGCAAGCGGCCTGCAGCGACGGGGGAAGCCCCGGTGTCGCCGGGCTGCGCGTGCTTTCGGATGCCGCCGCAATCATGGCCGAAAGCGATGTCCTGCCGGGGGCCGAGCTTGAACCCGTCGGGCGCTATGCTTTGATCGCGAGCTCTGGCTTGGTCTTTCATCGCACGGCCGCGCAGGTGGTTGGGCTTGAGCGGCTGGTCATCGCCGATTCGCTGGGTCTGCTTTCTGACGAAGCTGGACCGACGAGCGCAGCCATCGAGCTTTACACCTGGCAGGAAGTGCAGGCCGATGGATCGCGACTTTCGTTCTTTGCCTATGCCCGCGATGGGCGCGAGCTTTTGGGGCGAGTGCGCTCGACGGAATACAAGCTGCGCCTGGCCGATGCCGAGTTCGATCCGCTGCGCGATGCGCCGCCGCGCTTTGCTGGTCTTCTGCCAGATTCACCGTCGGGGTCGCTGCTTTTGGTGCAGTTCCGCGCGACGCCGCTGCCGCAGTTTCAGCAAGCGATCGTCGCTGCGGGGGGCACGGTGCTGCGCTTCTTGAGCGACCATACATTTCTGGTCGAGCTTCCGGCGGCGCGGCGCTCAGATCTGGCGGCGCTGCCCTATGTGCGCTGGGTCGGCCCGTACCTGCCTGCGTATCGCTTGGAACGTCCTCTGCGTCAGGCGCTGGCGGGCGAAGCGCCGCGGCTTCCCGAGCAGCGGTACTCGATCTTGCTGGGCCAAGGCGGGCCCACGCAACAAGAAGCACTGGCGGCCCGCGTGCGAGCGCTCGGCGGTGTGGTCGAGCTTATCGAAGGCGGCGGCATGCGCATCGAAGCGTCGCTGTCGCAAGAGCAGCTTGCTCTGATCGTGTCGGACGACGCCGTGCAGTTCATCGATCGCTGGGGTGGCCCAGGCGAGACCGACATGGACATCGTGCGCGAAGTCGGTGGCGCCAACGCCGTCGAGCGGATCACCGGATGGAACGGGCAGGGCGTGCGCGGCGAGGTCTTTGACACCGAGCTTCGCCAAGATCATCAAGAGTGGCCGCGTCCGCCGATCGTTCACAGCATGGGCTCGACCTCGGGCGGGCTGCACGGATCAAGCTGCTTCGGCATCAACTTTGCGCAGGGCAAGAACGCCGCCGCCAAAGGCATGCTGCCTGGCGGGCAAGGCATCTTTTACCTGTACACGCAGTCGTCGCAGTTTGGCGGCATGAAGTCGCGATACGACATCAACAAAGAGCTGACCGATCCCATGGGCAGCCTGCGCGCCGTGTTCCAGACGTCGAGCGTCGGCAGCAGCTTGACGACCAGCTACACCACGGTCTCGGCCGAGGTGGATGACTATCTGTTCAAGCATCCGATCCTAAGCACGCAGTCACAGAGCAATGCCGGCAGCCCGATGTCGCGACCGCAGGCCTGGGCCAAGAACATCGTTTCGGTGGGGGCGGTGCGGCACTTGAACACAGCCAATCGCAGTGACGACAGCTGGCGGCGCAGCGGCAGCACAGGGCCAGCCGCCGACGGGCGCGTGAAGCCGGATCTGGTCCACTTCTTCGACTCGATCGCCACGACATCGGGCAGCAACACGACCAGCTATACGATGTTCGGTGGCACCAGCGCGGCAACGCCGATCACTGCCGGACACTTTGGCCTGCTGTTTCAGATGTGGCACGAAGGCGTCTGGGCAGGGCACGGCAAGAAAGCCGATGTCTTCACCAGCCGGCCGCAGATGGCGACGGCCAAGGCGCTGATGATCAACGCCGCCTCGCGATACAACTGGCTTCAGGGCGGGCCCAACGGCGACATCGATCGCAACGTGCAGGGCTGGGGCATGGCCGACGTGCTTGCGCTGTATGGTCGCGCCAAGTCGACGCTGGTGATCGACGAGACCGACGTCATCAAGCCGCTTGGCAAGCGACGCTATTGGGTCGAAGCGCGGCCGGATTCTGAGCTGGCTGTGACCTTGGTCTACACCGATCCCATGGGGACGGTGGGGGCGGCGCAGGCGCGCGTCAACGATCTGTCGCTGCGGGTCATTGGTCCCGATGGCAGCGTGTATTGGGGCAATAACGGCCTGCGCGCGGGCAATGTTTCGCAGCCAGGCGGGGCGTCGAACACCATCGACACCGTCGAGAATGTCTTCATCCCAGCACCGATCGCCGGACGCTGGCGCGTCGAGGTGTTGGCGGATGAAGTCGTCAAAGACGGCAACCCCAAGACCATGGACATCGACGCTGTTTACGCGTTGGTCATCGGCAGCATCCGCAAACGATAGGGGCGGTTTGCTTCACAAAAGCCCCTGGCCTGCGAGGCGCTGGAGTCGCGCCTGACAGGTCTCGGCCACCGTCGTGAGCAGCGTGTCTTCGTGTCCTTCGCCGGGGATGCCTGAGCGAGCGCCAGATCGAATGACGGCGAGCGTATGGCGATAGGCCTCGGCGGCCTCGCGCGGCTGGCCAAGCTGTTCCAGAAGAATCGCGAGCTGGTACGGCGGCAGCCAGGCTTCATTGTCAAACAGCAGGCGGGAGCGACGCAGCGCTGCTGCCGCTTCGTGCAGTTGCCCCGCGTGCTTCAGGGCCAGGCCGCGCAGCAGGTGCGCAGGTGCGCTCAGCGGATCGCGGGCAAGGACTTTATCGACGAGACCTTGCGCCGCCGCGAAGTCGCCCTGATGCACAAGCGAACTTGCCTGCGCGAGCTCGCGAGCGTCCTCTTCCGGCGAGACGAGAGCCGGTACCACGAGGTCTTGCCCCTTTGCAGGTGGGCGAACGGACGCTTTTTCGGTGCGGGGCGGGCGGGGCTCGGTGCTTGGCGTCAGCACGCGTCGCAGCAGAGCCGAGTCCTGGAAGTCGTCGTCAGGACGGACAAGCGCGCTTGGCCAAGCCAGTGGACGCTCGGCGGCACTGAGTAGCAAGTACCCACCAGGTCGGCAGGCTGCGGCTAAGCGCGTGGCAATGGCGATCGCGTCGCTGCGATCAAAGTAGATGAGCACGTTGCGACAGACCACGGCGTCAAACGGCCCCCAGCCAAAGGGCAGATCGTCTGTGCTGGCGATGTCGTGTTCGTGAAACTGGACGCGCGAAGTAACCGCAGGGCGCAGCACGACTTCATCGTTGCTGAGGGCCGTGACATAGCGCTGGCGCCACGCCACTGGCAGCACCGAAATGACGCGCGTGGAATAGCGAGCAGCGCTCGCCACCAAGAGCGCTTCGGGCCGCACATCCGTGGCCAAGACCTGTGGTGAAAGACCCGCGCTAAGCAGCGCCATGACCAGGCCATAGGGCTCTTGTCCCGTCGAGCAGCCAGCCGACCAGATGCGCAGCGGACGTGAAGCGGCATGGTCGCGCTGAAGTGCCGCGACTAGCGCATCGATCTCGGCCTGATCGCGCAGGAACCACGTTGTGCCGGGCGGCGACGTGCGAAGCGCGCTCATGGGTCTATCCAAGGACCAAGCGGCGTAGCGTACTGGCCAACGCGTCTGGAGTGTCGACCACGGGAGTTCGCGTCATCGACAGAGCGCTGGTGGGCATCCCGCCTACCACCGCGGTCGCTGGATCTTCGATGAAGACCAGGCCTCCAGCCTCTTCGACATCGCGCAGTCCGATGGCGCCATCGCTGCCCATACCGGACAGCACGATGCCAGCGGCTTGCTGACGAAAGGTCCGAGCCAGCGACGACAGCAGCCGGTCTCCCGAGGGACGATGGCCAGCTTGTAGGGGGCCGCTGACCAGGCGCACGCGGGCGCCAACATCAATGATCAGGTGCAAGTCTTCGGGCGCGACGACGACCTGACCTGCGGTCAGCCACTGGCCCTCACTGGCGACGCTGACGCGGTGCGCAGTCGATGCGCTGAGCCAAGCGGCCAGGGGGCCAGTCGAACCAGCAGCCGTGTGCTGAACGATGGCAATGGGACAGGGAAATGGGGCTGGCAACGCATGCAAGATGGTGCGCAGACCACGCGGTCCGCCGGTTGAAGAGACGATCCCGAGCATCTGCAACGAGCGTGGAGAGAGTCGCTGTACCGCGCTTCGCCCGCTGCGTGGCGACGGTTTGGCAAAGCGCAGGGCGGCACTGCGGCGCAGCGTGTCGCACAGTGCAAGGGCGGCGGCTTCGTTCATCCCATGGTGCGGCTTGGGAAAGATATCAACCGCGCCGCGCGCCATCGCCTCCAGCGCCATGTTGGCGTCGTTGGCGGCCAAGTCGGCGACGACGACGATCGGGGTTGGCTGGTCGCGCAGGATGATCTCGATGGCCTCGATGCCGCCCATCATGGGCATCAGAACATCCATCGTGATCACATCGGGGCGCAGCTCTTTGGCAAGCTGTGCGCCGCGTTTTCCGTCGCTGGCTTCGCCAATTACTTGGAACTCGGGGAAGCGATCGAGCGTGGCGCGCAGCAGCCCGCGTACCAAGCGAGAGTCATCGATGATGAGGACGCGGATGGGCATGGGGCACATCAGCCGATGAAGCGGGCTAGCAAGGCCCACAGTCCAGAGTGCGTCAAGTCCGTCTTGACCATGTAGGCATCGGCACCCGCTTCGACCGCGCGACGCTGATCCTCGGTGCTGGCGCGCATCGATACGATGACAATCGGAATGCGCTGCGGACCGCCCCGCGAACGCACGCGCTGCACCAGACCAA
Organism: uncultured Myxococcales bacterium; assembly: GCA_964554495.1. Taxonomy (GTDB): domain Bacteria; phylum Myxococcota_A; class Polyangia; order Palsa-1104; family JAEUJZ01; genus JAEUJZ01. The sequence goes on along the minus strand of CAZKOY010000036.1, from coordinate 29,709 downwards.
TGCCGTCGAGCTTGGGCATATCGACATCGCTTACGATCAGCGTGATCTCGGGCGATGCATCCAACCTGGCCAGCGCTTCTTCGCCATCGCCGGCTTCCAAGACACGCACGCCGTGGGCTCGCAGCGCTTCGGCCAGCAGGTCGCGCACGACGGGCGAGTCATCGACCACCAGCACCGTTCGCACCGTACGCGACGACGTGGTGTGCTCGACTTTTGCCGTTGCTGCGTGCTGGGCTCGTGGGCGCTGCGCTGCGGCATCCGGCAGAAGCTCGCTGGGCGAAAGGACCAGCGACAGCGAGCCGTCTTCCAGTGGAATGGCTCCGGTGATCAAGCGGGTGTGCGAAAAGAGCTTACCTGCTGCTTTCTGCACGACTTCACGCTGGGCGTGATGACTTGATCCGGACAGCGCCACGAGTCCGCGCCCGCTGCGCACCACCAAGAGCCGCTGCACCGTGGGGGCCTCGGATCCCGCAGGTCCTGATCCACGCGGCGTTTCGCCAAGCAGCGCAACCAGCGAGATCAGCGGGACCAGCACACCGCCATAGCGAATTGCTGGTCCGTCCAGGCCATCCACGGCTTCATAGCTGGCCGTATCGACGATCTCGGCGACGCTGGCTGCGGGCAAGGCATAGCGTCCGGTCTCGACATCAAACAACACCATGCTGGCCAGAGCCGAAGCCACCGGCACCGACAACGATAGCGTCGTCTTCTGGCCAAGGACGGTGCGCACGGTTACTGATCCGCCCAGGTCCTCGATCGAGCGCAGGACCACGTCGAGTCCAATGCCTCGGCCCGAGATCTGGGTAACCTCGCGTCGTGTCGACATTCCCGGCTGGAACAGCGTGCGCAGCACCTGATCTTCGCTGAGCGTCTTTGCGGTCGCTGCGTCGTGAAAACCCAGCTCGATGGCACGCGCTCGCACGGCTTCGACGTCGATGCCCGCGCCGTCATCGCTCACTTCGACTTCGAGCTTTTGCCCATTCAGCCGAGCATGCAGCGTGATGGTGCCCACCCTTGCCTTGCCAGCACGGACCCGCACATCGGGAGGCTCGATGCCGTGATCGACAGCGTTGCGCACCAAGTGAAGCAGCGGATCCGCCAGTCGTTCGAGCATCGATCGATCGACCTCGACAGCCTCGCCATCGAACTCGATGCGGATCTCGCGGCCTAGCTCGCGTGCCAACGCATGCACGGCAAGCGGATAGGTTCGCAGCAGTGTTTCAAGTGGGACCAAGCGCAGCTCACGAACTACCCCATCGAGCTCGGCGATCAGATTGGTCACGCGATAGCGATCCTCGCGCAAGCGCAGATCGATGCCGTAGATGGCCTGCAAGAGCCGGTCGAACGTCCGTCCTAGCTCATGGCTGTGCGCGCTCACTTGATCGTGGAAGGCCAGCGCGATCTGTCGTGTTCGGCGAAACTCCTGCGCGGACAGATCCAAGCGGGCGCGCGTCAGCATCAGCTCGCCGACGATCTCGCGCATGCGATCTAAGCGGGCTGCGGTGACTCGTACGCTGGTCTGGCTGGCGCCAGGTGCTGTCCGATCAGGGATGCGGCTTGCTGTCGCTTTGCCTTTGTCGGGGGGATCCGCGGGGCGTATCGGGCTTGCTGAAGCTGCTGCAGCGGGCGGGCTGAGCAGCTTGTTTGCTCCGAGAAACGCCTGAATCCCATCGACGTCGGCAGCTGCGGGATCCTCGCTGGACAGAGCCGCGGCCAAAAGGTCAAAGCCGCGCAGGATCAGGTCCCCCGTTGCCGTATCGATCGCCCCGTCTGGAAGAACGGTGCGCAGGATGTCTTCGAGCCGATGGCAGAGGTTAGCCATGGCGGAAAAACCGAGCAGCCCGGCTTCGCCCTTGAGCGTGTGCAGATCGCGCAGCAGCGCGGCCGACATTCCGGGGTCTGCTTGTCCCTGCTCGATCTGGATCCAGCCCAGGTTCAGGCGGGTCAAACGCTCGGTCGCGATGCTGCGGAAGGACTCCAGGCGCCGTCGCTCGGCGACGCTCTGGGGAGTGCTCACCGCCGGCCTCCGCGAGGCGATTCGGCAATCGGTGGCAAGTGCCCACTGCTCGACAGACGAACCGATGCTGCGCTCGGCGCTTCATCGCCGATCGCGAGGCCCGCTAGCTCGGCCGCTTCGCGTGTCGTCTGCTTGATGCTCTGCATCGTGTGGTTCAGAAGCGCTGTCATCTCGTCCATGCTGGTGCGCACTTGCTCTGTTGCGCGCCGCTGGTCTTGCGTGACCAGCGCGATGTCGCGCGCCGATCGGGTCGTCTGTTCGCTTAGCTGAGTACCGTCGTGGCTGGCGCGCACTGCCTTCTGCGAAGCGCTGCGCACGTCCTTCATCAGCTGGCGAATTCCTGACACGGACTCCATGACGTTCTCGGCGAGCCGTCGCATCTCGGCCGCGACGAGCGTAAAGCCCTTGCCGGCTTCGCCTGCTTTGGTCCCTTCCAGCGCGGCGTTGAGCGCCAAGAGGTCGGTGCGATCGGCCACCTGCATGATGGTTGCCAAGTGCTCAGCCACGCGCTCGGCGTGCGTGTTGAGCTCATTGATGCAGCTTGTGATGTGGCGGGTGCCGTTCTGCGTGCTCTCGGCGTTGGAAAGCACGGTGCTGCAGCTATCGGCGATCTGCTGCGCCGAGTTGACCAAGATCTCCATGGTCTTGCGCGTTTCTTCGACGGCGGAAGCCCCCTGGGCCATCGAGGCTTCTTGCTCGCGTGCGGCAGACAGCACAGAGCTTGCGACGCGCAGCAAGGGCCGCGTGATAACGAACGAGACAGCCATACCAATCATCAGCAGCACGGCGCTAACCGCGACCGCCGTCACCTGCAGGGCCCAGCGTTCTTCTAATACCGCCCGTCGGGAAAATCCCGCAACCAGGGTACCAAAGCGCGTGTCGCCGTTCTTCAAAGGCACGCTGACGTGCAGAAGCTCACCGCGCAAGAACGTGTGCTGTTCCTTGTCGCGCGGCGCGTCCAGCATCTCCAGTCCATCGCCGACACCCTTGGCGCGGTAGCGCGAAAACACCGATCCGTCGCCTTTTAGGACCACGATGTAGACCAGATCGGCATCGTTGCGAACCGATGCCAGCTGGCTGTCCGCGTCTTTGCTTTGATCGAATTCCACCGACGGCGTAACGACGTTGGCCAGCACGTTGGCAATCGCCACAGCCCGCGTCCTTAGCGCGGTATCGGCGGCCGTCGCACCGCGGATTGGGAAATAGACCGCAAAGATGACTGCGATGGTGGCGATCAGCAGCGAGAAGGTAAGAAACAGTCGAGTACGAAAGCCGATGTTCAACATTTCTCGACCTCTGCGCGGAAGAAAAGTGCAGAGCAGAGCTCCATCGCGAACTCTGCGGCCAAGGCCTTTTTCCCCTGCGCACAACAGATCCATCGAAAGCGCTGTGCGGCGAGCGCGCTGGGTACGCGAGCGGGAACGGTCATGCCGCTTGCTCCAGCAGCCACGCGACGTTGAGCAAAAGGACGATCTTTTCTGCGTCTTTGGCGAAGCCCAGTACTGGACCGTTGTGCAAAAGCCTGAGCAGTCGCCCGGCGGGAATCAGATCGGATGCGCCAACCGCACCAATCGCCGTGGGACCATCGACCACCACGCGAGCCCGACGGCCGTACGCGAACAAGTGCAGGGTCCGACGCTCGGCTGCAGGGGCAGAGGGCATGCCCAAGAGATCGCTGAGGTGTGGGCAGCGGGGCTCGGATTCCTGCATGCGCTCGATGGCGGCAGCCACCAGTCCGCAGCTTTGCTCTCCCGCGAAGCAGCGCACGATCGGAATTGCGGCGGCCAGAGACCCGCTCATGGCCCCTCCGCTTCACCGAGAGTGGCAGCCAAGAGCTGCTGCGGGTCCAGGATGCAGAGCAGGCGTTTTTCCCAGGTGATCTCAGCGCGGACAAAGCCTGGGCGCGTGCTGGGGCTGGCCTGATTCCGGGTGCTGATGTCAGCAATCTCTACGATGCCGCGGACTTCATCGGCCACGATCGCAGCCTCAGAGTGCTCGCTGGCCAGGACGACCAAGCGTGGCAGAGTCGGTGCTGCCACATCGGCGGCGCCACACCGCAGCAGCGCCTCTAGCGAGAGGACGGGAACCAGACGACCGCGAATGAGAATGACACCCAACATCTGTGGTGGCGCATGCGGAACGCGGGTGATGAAGTTTTTCAGCACCACTTCCCGCACGGAATCGGCTGGGATGGCCAGCCAGCGCATTCCAGTTCGCAGCACCAACCAGCTTCGTCGCAAGGACGCATCCTGGGCATCGCTTGCACTCGCCAACGCGGCTGCTTCCGAAAGCGCGGCCAGCGCTGCGTTGGCTCCGGCTCCGCTGCCTTCGCGATCACCGTCGATCATGGGCGGGCTCCCGGCAGAAGCGCGCAGACGCGGGCGACGATGGCATCAAGGCCTAGCTCTTTGGTGATGAATCCGTCGACAGCGGCGGCGCGAGCCTGTGCTGCTGCTTCTTGTGGTTCCAGTGCTGTGAACAGCACAAGCTGTATGCTCGCGTTTTTCGCATCAGCCCGGATGGCATCACGCAGATCTTTGGGATCGAGCTTGGGCATGATGGCATCGATCAGAACGACGTGGGGATGTAGTTCGGAAAGCTGCGACAATGCCTGCTGCAGGTCATCGCGGACCGCAACCGCGTGTACCCCGCGCTCGGTCAGGGCATCGCACAGCACCGCGGCGTTAAACGGGCTGTCGTCGACCAAAAGAACGCGACCGGGGCCGCCTGCTTCGTCTTTCGGCGTCGCGCGATCGACGCGGCTTTCTGGGGCTTTGTTTTCAGCGATGGGTGCTGTGACGGGCAACCCGTCGATAGCGACCGCCAGACCGCGCAAGGCCCGCGCGCAGCCGATCAGCAAAAGCGGTGAGCTGCCTTGCGGACCCAGACAGCGCTTGGCGGCTGCCTGGGCCGCGCGGGCCGCGGCGGTCACATCGGTCAGGCCAATCATCGTGGCTTCGCCCGCCGTCGTGTGCATCAGACGCTCGATCGTCTCGATGCTGCGATCGCCCCCCGGCCCAGCCGGCGGCAGCAGAGCCAGCGCGCTCTTGAGTCGCGAGCGCGCCGTGACTACGAATTCGGCGAGAAACTGCTCTCTCAGCTCGGCGAGCATGTCAGGCTCCCTGCGGCCTCGTAGTGCGAGTGGCCATCAGTGCGCCCTTTCGAGAAACGTCAGGATCAAGCTGGTCATGCCAGGCCAGTCGTCGGTCTTGCGGATGTATCCAGTTGCACCGCACTGCACCATCAGCTGCGCTAGCTCTTCTTCGGGGCGCTCGGAAAACAGGACGATCGGGCAGGAATTGGGCAGCCGACGACGCACAAGCTCGACGAGCTGGTCGCCGCGCAGCGCCGGCATCGCGACGTCAATCAGCGCAAGATCAGGACGCTCTTCGCTGAGTGCTCGCGTACACCCGATTGGACTATCCAGCGTCACCACAGCCAGGCCGACGCGTTCGAGGACCGCCTTGGTCATCGACAGGATCAGTGGGCTGTCGTCGACGATCAAGACTTTGCTCCGGCGGCGGGGAAGGGTTGTGAGCATGGCTTATCGTCGCTGGTAAGACTGCCGACAGTCGTTAGCATATCACGCTGCACTCGGCGCATGGACGGGAACATGTGGCGCGTTGCAGGCCCTTGGTCCGTCGCGGCGAGGGCTTGTCCTGATTCGGCCTTGCCATAGGTGGACCCGGACAGATACCGTGCGGCTGTCTTCGTCTCAGTACATAGAAACGGGACGCGGACTAAATCGTGGACACGGATGAATCGAAAGGAACGACGATGAAGAAGCTCTCGGCACTTGTGGTCTTGGGGATCTCGCTGTTTTCACTGACTGCCAGCGCAGCCGTCACGGTGCGCTACTACAACCGCGATTCGAAGAAGTACACCTTTGACGCCGTGTGCAGCGGCAGCCATTACACCGTGTCGTTTGACGGCAGCACCACGTCTTCGACGACGATTCAGGGCTCGGGGCCGTGCAAGGTCAAGGACGCTGGCGGCGAAGTCACGCTGAAGGGCGGCGAGAATATCGAGATCAAAGACGGGCGTATTCAGGTCAAGTAGCCGCGTCTTTTCGCAGCGCGCTCCTGCGCACGCAGAACATGCGCACTGCCGTTTGCTGGCCGCTCGCAGGGGGGCGAGTTTGCTATGGTGCGCGCCGGCCATGCGCATCATCAGCTTTAACGCCAACGGGATCCGATCAGCGACGGAAAAAGGCTTCTTTCGCTGGTTCCACAAGCAAGACGCCGAGGTGCTCTGTCTGCAAGAGACCAAAGCGCAAGAAGACCAGCTGCACGAACGCAAGTATCGCCCCAAGGGGTATCACCGCTTCTTGTGCGATGCGCGCAGCAAGAAAGGTTACTCGGGCGTTGCGATCTTCTGCCGACGCGAGCCCTGCGAGGTGCGGCGCGTGTTGGGCCACAAGGGCTTCGATGACGAAGGGCGCTATATCGAGGCGCGCTTTGGCGATCTGTCCGTCGTGTCGCTGTACTTGCCTTCAGGAAGCTCTAGCGATGAACGTCAACAGTTCAAGTTCGATTGCATGCGCTGGTTCACGTCCGTCTTGGATGAATGGCAGGCAAGTGGCCGACGGTACATCCTGTGCGGCGACTGGAACATCGTTCACACGCGACGCGACATCAAGAACTGGACAGCGAATCAGAAGAACTCGGGCTGTCTGCCGGAAGAGCGGGCATGGCTAGACGTGCTGTTTCATCAGCGGGGCTGGGTTGATAGCTATCGCCGCTTGCGTCCGACGGGCGAGGACTATACGTGGTGGAGCCAACGCGGGGCCGCACGCGCAAAAAACGTCGGCTGGCGCATCGATTACCAAGTGGTCTCGCCGAACCTGGGGGCGCAGCTTCGCGACTGTACGATCGCAGCGGCGCCGAAGTTTTCCGACCACGCGCCGTACACCGTCGACTACGACGTCGCACTGTCCTAGCCAAAGACGCGCTTACGATTCGTTGGGTCGGGTTCGCTTGGCAGTATCGCGACGCGCCAGCTTGACAGCGTCGGCCAGCGTGGCTGCGTGGGGGATTTGGGCGGCATCGATGTTGGCGTTCACCAAGGTGCGGGCCAGCGTGCTGCCGATGCCGCACAGAAAGGCTTGCACGCCCAACAGGCGCACTGCTGCGACGATGCGCAGCAGCGCTTGTGCGCCCGAGGCATCAAAGCCAGTCACGCCTGTCAGATCGAAGAGCAGCGCGCGTGTGCGTTGCGCGACCAAGATCGGCAGCACGCGGCTTGCGATGCCATCTGCGCGATGCGAGTCAAGCTGCCCAATCAAAGGCAGGGCCAGCATGCCGCTTTCGACCTCTAGCAGAGGTGCTGACAGCGCCATGATTTCTCGATGCTGATCGGCAATCTGGGCCAGCGCGGACTCTAGCTGCTTGGCAAGCAGCGACTGGCTTTCGGCTCGGGCTTCGGCCTTTTGCCGAGCGGTCTGATCGCTGTGCTGCACCAGAGCCACCAAGTCACCCGAGACCGCGTCTCGGATGCGGCACAGATCGACGGCGTGCGTGCGCTCACCTTGCTGGGTTTGGACACGGACTTCGGCGTCAGCACGGCCATCGCGTTCGGTCTTCTGCAAGAGCGAAAGCGCGAGTGCTGGGTCGCAGAGCCAGGCCGGCCAGTGATCGGCGCCGGATCCAAACATCGCAATCGCAGCGGGGTTCTCGATCAGGATCTGGCCATCGAAGCGCACGCAAGCGATGGCATGCACGGCGTGCAGAAATGCCTCGGTCATGCGCAGGTGGATGGGGTCGCCTTGTCCGCGCTCGATGGCTTGCTGCAGGAAGACCAAGCGCCCGTCGTCCAGATAGAGCAAGCCATGGTACAGCCACACGGGAGTGGGCACGCCTTTGGGATAAAGGACGATGTCATCGACGCGCGCCCGGCCCGCCAAGAGATCGCTTCGCGCCGCCGCAAGACGCGCTTGCACCGATGGTGGAACCGGAGCGAGCGAGCGCTGATAGAGCTCTTCGGGTGAGGCCGCGTTCCACAGCGCAAGCGCGCTTGGGTTGGCCCACAGAATGCGAACCTGATCCGGGTCTAGCACCCAGGTCGGAATCGAGCTGTGCAGCAAGTCCGCCAAGCGCTTGTCGAGGCTCATTGCGTGCCTCGGTTCGGTGCCGTGTCATTCGGATCACTGTGAAGCAAGCGACGACACAGCCAGCCGAGCGCGCTGTTGTGGCCCAGGTCCGCGGGCAGGTATTCCAGCCTGGCTTGCTTGGGCAGCACGCGTGGGTCAGCGGGATTGTGCTGCCCGATGCGCCGCATCACAGGGTCATCGGCGCTGGTGGGAAAGACGCGGACTTCGATGCCAGGACGCGGCGCGGGCCACTCCGTAAAGCGGCCACCCAGGACCATCGGCAGTGGCGTCCTGCGCAGGTTCGGCGGCTCGGGGTAGTAACCAAGCCCAGCCAACGGAGCACCTACAGCGACGATATGCAGCGGACGGCGCAGCGGCGTGTCGACCGATCCGGCAGCCTCGACTGCAATCATGCCGGCGGCAGAATGAGCAATGACCGTGACATCGCGGATACCCACAGGCAGCCGGCGATCGACCTCGCTCAAGACTCGCGCCATCGTCTGCCCCGAGCGCTGCAGGCTCTGCCAGGGTTCCCACGAATAGACGAGGACGGCGATCTCAGGATGGTGCAGAAGCTCGATCTGCGCTGCGTTCCACTCGTGGCCATAGCCAAGCAGACCGGGGACCAGAATGAACAGGCGCTGCGTCTCGGGTGGCAGGCTACCGAGGTTGGCTTGCGATAGTTCGACGCAGGCAGGGCAGCGGCTGGCCACGGTGGCAAAGCAGCCGGCAACGAATGGCAGCGAAGCGAGCACGGCGAGTCGCAGGCACTGCCAGATTGAGTCTGCGCATGGGGTGCGCATGGCCGGAGTATCGCACGGCGACGCGCATGCAGACTTGCATTCCTAGTCGCTTCGCGGCGAGAGGCGAGGAATGGGCGGCTTCGCCTTGAGCACGCTCTGCACCTTGGCGACGAGCTGCTGCGGCGTAAATGGCTTTTGAATGAACGCGTCGCTGGGCTGAATCAGGCCCTTCTGCAGGACGCTTTCATCGGTGTATCCGCTCATGTAGATCACACGCAGATCACTGCGCTGCAGACGCAGACGGTCCATGAGCCGCGGCCCGCTCAGTCCGGGCATGATCAGATCGGTGAGGAGCAGGTTGATAGGGGCCACATGATGCTCGCTTACCGCGAGTGCTTCTTCGCCACTGCTGGCTTCAAGTACCTGATAGCCGTAGATCGCCAGCGACAGGCGCGCGATCTTGCGCACGTACGCGTCGTCTTCAACCAAGAGAATCGTCTCGTCGACGTGCTCTGTGCCCGTTGGCAGCGGGGGCGTCTGTCGATACATGGCCGGGTCCAAGAGCGCCGGCAAGAAGATTTGAAACGTCGTGCCGACGCCTGGCTCGCTATACACCCCGATATGCCCGCCCGACTGCTTGACGATGCCATGTACCACCGACAAGCCGAGCCCCGTGCCTTCCCCGAGAGGCTTGGTCGTAAAAAACGGATCGAAGATCAGGCCCTGGATCTCGCGCGGGATACCGATGCCGGTGTCGCTGACTGACAGCCGCACATGCGGGCCTGGCTGCAAGTCGGGATAGTGGTGCAAGACGGCGGGTACGATCTCGATGTTGTGCGTCTCGATGCACAGGCGGCCACCACTGGGCATGGCATCGCGGGCGTTCACGACCAGGTTCATGATCAGCTGATCGATCTGTCCGGGGTCGGCTTTGATTCGCCACACGTCGGGAGCCAGCACGGTGACCAGCGCGATGTCTTCGCGGATCAAGCGACGCAGGAGCTTGACGTTTTCGCTGACTGCGTGATTGAGGTCGAGGCTGCGCGGCTCGATCAGAGCCTTGCGGCTCAGCGCCAAGAGCTGTCGTGTCAAGCGCGCCGCACGCTCGCTTGCCGCTTGGATTCCGGTCAGCGCTTCGTGCTGCACCACGGCGGGAACTGGTCTGGACAGCAGCAGATCGGAATAACCCTGGATGACCGTGAGCAGGTTATTGAAGTCGTGCGCAACGCCACCGGCCAGCCGACCGAGCGCTTCCATCTTGTGCGCCTGCCGAACCTGCTCCTCTAGCTTGCGGCGGGCTGCTTGCGCGGCTTCGCGCTCGCTGAGATCGGACAGCACCACCATCACCGCCGGGCGGCCCACATGCACGAACGCTGCGACCTCGCTGTACACCGGGACGGACTTACCATCGATGCGCAACACGCGAAGTTCAGCCCCAGGCAGGGGTCCACGGCCAGCGGCGACGTGAGCGATATTGGCCCGCAATAGAGCGTGGAAGTCCGGGTGAACGATGGCGAAGGCATCGCGGCCGATTAGATGGGCTTCGTCGTGTGCGCTGAGCAGACGCACGAAGGCTGGGTTACAGAACGCAACCTTGCGTTCGTTCATCACCGCAACGGCCATGGGCAGCATGTTGATGAGTCGGCGATGGGCCTCTTCGCTATCGCGCAGAGCTTGCTCGGTTGCGGCACGACCCTGTGCCAGTGCGACGTATCGACACAGAGTCGCGACGAAATTTCTTTCGACATCTGACAAGTGATCTTTGCGGCGCGAAGCAAAGGCCAGCGTACCCAGCAGGCGGTCTCCATCGACGAGCGGGTTACACACATAGACCTGCAGACCACAGGCGCGGGCTTCCGCGGCTTGTGGCAGATCGCTCTGCGGAATGCGTGGCACATACAGCTCGCTTCTGCGCTGCGCGCACAGACCACACAGCAGCTGGCCAAGCTGCAAGACCTTGGGTGGCAGGCACTCTCGGCCTACCGGCAACAGCGCGCTCTCGGCAAGATGCAGCTCGTTGCCCTTGGCGATGTAATAAAAAACGATCTCGCAGCCGAGGTGCTGCGCGGCCATGTGGAACAGCGCTGCTGTTCGCTGCGTGCTCTCGCCACCTTGCAGAAGCGTGGCAGCAGCCTCGGACAGTAGCTGCAAGCTCAAGGTCTGGTAGCGCCGCACTTTTTCGGTCAGCTTGCGCGCCGTGTTGTCCGACACGAAGCCATGCCACAGGATCGATCCATCCGGCAGGCGACTGGGAATAGCCATGCCGTCGAGCCAGATCTCTTTGCGCGGGTTGTGGCGAATGCGGTAGTCCGTTCGCCAAACCCCAAGCGTGCGAGCCGAGCGCCACATCGACAGGCGGGCACGCGGCAAATCGTCGGGATGAATGCGCGCCAGCAATCCCGACGCATCGGTTGCCAAGCTCTGCAGATCCAGACCGTACAGTTCGGCGCCTTGCGAGCTAATAAATGGGAGGCTGGCGTGACCATCGGGGCGCAGCAAGAACGAGAACACGACACCGGGGACTGCGCTCACGAGCTGCTCGAAGCGATCGCGCTCCTGCCGCAGCGCGTCCTCGTACAGCATGATCTCGTGGATGTCGGTGCAGGTGCCGATCCATTTGGTGATCTCGCCCTTGGCGTTGCGCGACGGGGTCTGTCGTACGACGTGCCAGCGATACTGTCCGTCGTAACGCCGGATGCGCAGCTTGATCTCGATGCCGATGCCTTGCTTGCGAACGGCATTCCAGTTGGAAAATGCAGCGGCTTGATCGTCTGGGTGGATGACTTCTAGCCAATCCCAGCCCACCAAGGTCGCGGCAGAGATGCCGCCGTATTCGATTGCGCGGGCATTCAAAAAGTCGACCCTTCCGTCGGGCGAGGCCGTCCAAACAACCTGCGGCAGAGCATCGGCGAGCTGGTGGTATCTCTGCTCGCTTTCGCGAAGCTCGACCGCTGCGCGGATGCGCTCGGTGACGTCAAACAGGATGCCGTGCCATGCCGTGCTGCCATCGAGCTCGCGCACAGGGGCCGAGCTGATCTCAAGCCAGATTTCGCCGCGCTGTGGATGACGGAAGCGATACTCGCAGTGCCAGGGGGACAGCTCGCGCGCCGAAGCAGCGACGGACTCGGCCACGCGCGGCAGATCTTCTGGATGGATGAAGTCTTGCGGCCGAGCCGCGAAGTCTGCCAGGTCGTCCTGCGAAAGTCCGAGCTGGGTTTGTAGAGTTGGGCTGGCATACGAGAACTCAGCGCGACCATCCGCGCACAGTCGATACGTGTGCAAGATCCCCGGCGCCACAGCAGCCAACTTTTCGATGCGGTCGCGCTGTTCACGCAGCGCGGCTTCGGTGCGCTTCAGATCGTCGATATCGATCGCTAGACCAAGCCACTCAACCACTTCCCCTTGCTCGCTTATCGACGGGACACCGTGAAGTAGGAACCAGCGATACTCGCCCGACTGATGCGAGCGCATACGGAACTCGGTCCGATGTGGCGTGTGCGTTCGCATGGCGCCTTGGATCCCAGTACACAGAGGCATGACATCTGCGGGATGGATCGCCTCGGTTAGGTTTGCCAGCGTCGCGCTTGTATAGCCGGTGTACTCGAACCACTTTCTGCTGAGAAACGTCACGGCGAACTCGGCGTTCATCGACCAGACGATTCCCGGCAGCAGCGAGGTCAGTTGTTGGAAGCGGCGCTCACTTTGTCGCAGTGCTTCGGCGTCGCGCTTGCTCTGCGACAGATCGCGTACCGCGGCCACGGCTTGCAGACGCTGGTCTGTCTGAAACGCGGCCATGCGGACTTCCGCCGGGTAGCTGCTGCCATCTTTGCGAACATGAATCGTCTCGAACGTGAAGGTCTCGCCTTGCAGCAGTCGTTCGCGCAGGCGCAGCCGCACACACAGCGAGTCAAAGTTGGGATCAAACAAGCTGGGTCGCTTGCCCAGAAGCTCCTCGGCGGAATAGCCAAGGAAGTGCGTCGCTGCGGCGTTGACCTTTTCGATGAAGCCGCCATCGCCATGTAGAAACAGCGCCTCAGTGGTGTGCTGCAGCAGGGCTGCATCAACGGGGGCCTGCGGCTCGCTTGCCGCTTCGGCGAGGCCGCGAATTCCCAGATCGAGGAAGACACAGTGCCAGCTAGATGGGTCTTGGGCATCGCCGGTCGCGCGCCCTTCGAGCCAGAGCTTGCCGCGTGTCGGATGCAGCACGCGAAATGTGCAGCACCACGGGATCTGCTGACGCATGGACTTCTGCAGGCTGCTGCTCAGCAGGCCGCGATCGTCCGGGTGGACATAGGCCGACAGGGCCCCCATTGCATCACTCGCCGCGTACAAGGCAGAAGGCAACAAGCCCAGCAGATCTGCGAGCTTTGGGCTGGCCACAAGGCAGCGCAGGCGGCCTTCTGGGCCCTGCTGCAGCGTGCAGACTGCCGCGGGCAGTCCAGCCAAAAGACGCATCGCCGCAGGCCCTGCAGTACGTGGGTCGAGAGTGCCCACCATCCCATCGCTTGCAGCGTTGCCCTGTGGCTGGCGATCCGCATCTCGCGAATCACAGGAAGCGTCCGTCTGTAATTGCTGCACGTCCGCGTGCAAGCCTTGCGTCCCTACGTCTCGGTCCGCCAACGATTCCCCCCGCTTGCATTATCTCCGTTTATGTCTTTAGCAGGAATCCCTTTCTTTTTGCGGCGGCCGACCGCGCGGTCTCCGTCGAGATTCGCGTCATGGCTAGGGGATTTCTCGTGCCTCGCTGGACGGGGGGTGGGGTGGCTCGCTGGGATCGAGGGATTCGGGTCGCTCGGCCTGGGTCGGCTCGCCCGCGACGCAGACGAGGTTGCGGCCGGCGTGCTTGGCGCGAAACAGAGCCGCATCCGCCGCCGCGATCAGGCTAGATGCCGTGTTGCCATCTGCAGGGCAGCTTGCGACGCCAACCGAGATAGTCAGGCGACCCCCAGGGATGTCGCGCGTCGCGGGAAACGGCTCGGCTTGCACACGCAGCCGTAGGCGCTCGGCAAGCCGTCGTGCCACCCGGTGATCGGCGTTTATAAGCAGCAGCGCGAACTCTTCCCCGCCATAGCGAGCCACCACATCGTTTACGCGGCGGTGCTCGGCGATCAGGCGGGCTACGCGGCGCAGCACCTCGTCGCCAGTCTGGTGTCCGAAGCGATTGTTGTACTGGCGGAAGTGGTCGACATCGATCATCAGCATGCCCAGCGGAATGCCGGTGCGCAGCGAGCGCTCGACCTCAAGCACCAGGTGATCTTGCAGGTAGCGATGGTTGTACAAACCAGTCAGTCCGTCGGTCACTGCAAGCTCGGCCAAGCGACGGTTGGCATCTTCGAGCGCTTGCGTACGCTCGCGGATGCGAAGCTCCATCTGCTGCTGCAGGGCTTCCAGATCGCGACGCTTCTGCTGCAGCGAGTCGAGCAGCGAGTCATTCTGCCGTCTCAGTCGCGTCACTTGCAGAATCAGGCTGGCCATCAAGTGAAACTGCGCGGCCTGCAGCGGCTTGTGCGCATACAACACGATGCCGGCCCGCTGCATCGCGGCTTCGCTGGGCGGTGGGCACGACGCAGGCAGCAACAAGACACCGGCAACCTGTGGCTGACGCTGCCGCAGCGCTTCCAGCAGTGCCACGCCAGACTGCCCGCCGACCGTCTCGCCTACCAGAGCCAGCGAGAGGCGGTCGCCCTGGGCCGTGATCGCACCTAGCTGTGCGACGGCTTCGTCGCTGCTGCGCGCCATATCAACTACGCAGAAATCTGCCGAGCAGGCCGCTAGCTGCCAGCGCAGCGACTGCAGCACCGTCTCATCGTCGTCTACGCAGAGGATATGGTCACGCACCGGCCACCCTGACGCTTCTGCTACTGAGGCAGGCCTTATAGCACATGCACTGTGAAGCTTGGTTCCCCATCGCATGGCCATTACGGTACGGCTTCGATCTGACAGGGGGATTGGCAAGGGGGGCTTGGTATGGGGGCTGGGCGTTTTGCTCGCGCGTCGCGTCTGCGTCGCGGTGCCTTTTTGTTGCGGCCCGGCACGCGCCTCTTGACGGCGCCCGCGAATTTGTAGTTTTCTCGCCTCGTCGCTGCAGCGGCGGGCTTGTCTCGGCTAGCAGTCGACGTGTTGGGCGCGGCCACCAATCGGCGAGGTCATGCTGCTACAGCTCACCAAGAAAGCGAGAGGGCAGGCGAGGGTCAGCCTGCCGATCCTCCCCCGCGAATGCCATGCGCCCTGCGGTGCCGCTGACGCGTCTTTAGAGAGCGACGTGTCGAGGGGGGCTCGACACTTTCTGCCCACAACCCGGTCTGAGGCGAAGGCCATGGGCTGGGATGAGCTCGACATCGTCATCATCACAGGCGATGCCTATGTCGACCATCCTGCGTTTGGGCCGGTGTTGATCGCGCGCGTTCTGGCGGGACGAGGCTTTCGCGTCGGCATTCTGGCGCAGCCCGACTGGCGCAACGTCGAGGACTTCAGTCGATTGGGGCGCCCTCGGCTGTTCTTTGGTGTGTCCGCCGGCAACCTTGACTCGATGCTCAACCGCCTGACGGCGCAAAAGAAAAACCGCAGCGAGGATGCATACACTCCAGGCGGTCGGCTGGGCGCGCGTCCCGACCGGGCGACCATCGTCTATGCCAACCGCTGCCGCGAGGCGTATCCCGATGTGCCGATTGTGCTGGGCGGCATCGAGGCCTCGCTGCGCCGCATCGCGCACTATGACTACTGGTCAGATGCCGTGCGTCGTCCCATCCTCGTCGATGCCAAGGCCGACTTGCTGGTGTATGGCATGGGCGAGCGGCCGGTCTGCGAGATTGCCGACAGGCTGCGCAGCGGCGAACCGATGTCGCGCATTCGCGATGTTCGCGGTACGGCCTATGTCCTTTCGCAAGCCGAGAGCGAGGCCGCCTGTGCGCGCTCCTCGCGCTTCGTTACCGACGGCTTGCCGGTCGTTTTGCCCTCGTACGAAGAGGTAAGCGAAAAAACCCAGCAGTCATTTCAGCACTACGCCGAAATGGCGCGGCAGGTGCATCTAGAGACGAATCCCCACAACGGTCGACCGCTGATCCAGCGCGTCGGCAATCGTGCCGTGTACTTCAACCCGCCTGCGCTGCCGCTTGAAATGGCGGAACTGGACACGCTGTACGACCTGCCCTTTACTCGCGCGCTGCATCCCAGCTATCGCGAGCCCGTGCCGGCGTTCGAGACGGTCAAGCACTCGCTTGTGTTGATGCGCGGCTGCTTCGGAGGCTGCACGTTTTGTTCGATTGCCGAGCACGAAGGCCGCTTTGTTCAGAGCCGCAGCGCCGACAGCGTTCTGCGTGAGCTACGCGCACTGCGTGGCATGGATGACTTTCGTGGTGTGGTCAGCGATCTGGGTGGGCCGACGGCGAACATGTATCGCATGCGCTGCGCGGACGATGCGCTGGAAGCGGCATGCCGTCGTCCATCGTGCATGCACCCGAACATCTGCTCGCATTTGCAGACGGATCATCAGCCCCTCATCGATCTGATGCGGCGCGTCCGGCACGAGCCGGGGGTTCGCAAGGCCTTGGTGACCAGTGGCGTCCGCTACGACTTGGCCGAGCGCTCGCCCGAGTACATCCGCGAGCTTGCGCAGCACCACGTGGGAAGCCAGCTTGCCGTCGCACCCGAGCATGTGTCAGGCCATGTCCTGCGCTTGATGAAGAAGCCGGACGATGGCAGCTATGAGCGCTTTGCCGAGCAGTTCTTGTGCGCCACGCAGCAGGCTGGGCGTGAGCCGCAGCTAAGTCCTTCGTTCATCTCGGGCCATCCGGGCAGCCGCTTGGAAGACATGATCGACGTGGCGCTGTATCTGAAGCGCCATGCTCTGCGTCCGCGGCATGTGCAGGACTTTGTTCCGACTCCCATGTCGCTGGCCGCGACGATGTACTACACGGGGCTGAATCCTCTTTCGACGGGCGCAGCCGAGCCGGTCTATGTCGCCCGAGGCCTGCGCGAAAAGAAGCTGCAGCGGGCACTGCTTTTGTATTGGGATCCAGGACAGCAGGATCTGGTTCGCGAGGCGCTGTTGCGGGCCGGTAGGCCTGAGCTCATCGGGTACGGACCGGACTGTCTCGTCCCGCCGGCTCCGACGAGCCATCGCCCGCGGCAGCCCTCAGACAAGCCGCTTTTCGCGCGACGGCTTGCCAGCCCGCAGGCACATCGCCCCTCAGCCGGTCGCAGCCTGGACGAGCGCCTGCCAGCCGACCGTCGCGGCATGTCGTGGGCTCGCTAGGAGCAGTCGCAGGCGGCCGGCCGGAGCGCGCGGAAGAACCAGGCTGCTATCCGTATGCACTGCATGGCAGTTGAGGGGTTTACCGGCGTGCGATGCATGAAGTAGAGTGCGCGGCATGTCGACCCTTCGTTCTCGATCCCATTTGCATCGGTTTCTTGTCTGTGCTGCGTCGCTGGGCAGCCTTGTCGCTTGGGCCACATCTGCGGAAGCAATCAAGTGTCCCAACGTTCATATCGTGATGGATCGCTCAGGATCCATGTCGAGCTCGATGACCACCTCGACCGGCGGCATGAGCACGCGCTGGGACATCGCCAAGGCGCAGCTAAAAGGCTTGGTCAACGTCTATGACGGCCTGTCGCCAGTCGGCTTGTCTATCTTTCCTCCGGGCGGCGGCGCCTGTTCTTCGGATACGCCGGTACGTCCCGCGTACTACACCAAGGCGGCGATTGCATCGGCGCTAGATGCCAGCGGTCCCGCAGGCTCGACGCCGACGGCGAATGCCATGCTCAACGCGGCCATGCTGTCCGAGCTTCGCGATCCGATGCGGCGGCAATACGTCCTCTTGTTGACCGACGGTGCGCCTGGCTGCGGCACCTTGGATACTGTTCCGGGCACCGTGAACGAGATTCGCAAGGCGTATATGCAGGTGCCTTCGATTGCCACGTTTGTCGTTGGAATTGGCAACTTAAGCAGCAGTGAGAAATCCGCCCTGACACAGATGGCCGATGCTGGTGGCCGCGCTGCGCCGACCACCGACAAGTACTATCCGGCTACCAATGAGGTCGAGCTGACGAACTCGCTAAACACCATCGCCCTGATGATCAACAGTGAAAACACCGGCTGCACCGATGCTGTACCCGACGGTGGAGGCGGTCCCATGGATATGTCGATGGGCGGCATGGATATGTCGATGGGCGGCATGGATATGTCG
>CAZKOY010000036.1:5762-11576 GCA_964554495.1 uncultured Myxococcales bacterium | reverse complement strand
GCATGGATATGTCGATGGGCGGCATGGATATGTCGATGGGCGGCATGGATATGTCGATGGGCGGCATGGATATGTCAGGGCCGCCGCGCGATATGGCAGGCCCGCCGCGCGATATGGCGACGGGGCCCGTCGATATGTCGGGCATGCCGCGCGATATGGCGGGACCGGGGCCCGACGGTGGTAAGCCCGGCGATCTGCGTCCAAAGATCGACTGGATTCTGCCCAAAGAGATGCCGTTTGGAATGGGTGGCTCGGCGGAGGTCACCGGTCGCAACTTTGAGCCCACGGTCCCGACGTCCGAATTCTCGCTGGAACAGGGTGTGAAATCCGTGCCGCTGAGCGCTGTGCTGGAAAACGATCACGTGGCGCGCGTGCTGATTCCAGCGACGCTGCCGATTGGAACGTACACGCTGGTGGTCAAGAACCCCGACGGATTCGTCGATGCGCTGCCGGGAGCCTTTACCATCACGCCAGCCAAGAGCGGCTGCGCTTGCTCGTTGTCGCCGCAGCCCGTGGCGGGCGCGCTGCCCGTGTCGACGCTCTTGGCCTCGCTCTTCGCCGCTCGCTTGCTGCGCCGTCGTCGTTCCGCGGTCAAGTAAAGGCTGACCCGCCGCGCCAGAGCGGCGCGTGTCTAACCGTTCCGATCCGCTGGTTCGTCGAGGAGCTTCGCTCGAACCAGCCGCTCGGCTCGTTGCCAGTCTTCTTCTGTGTCGATGTCCTGGACCAGGCTGCGCGGCACCACGACTGGCAGCGCGCCCGGCGCAAAGATCCGGCGACTGCGCAGGAAGGCCGCGGTCTTCAGCCAATAGAACTGCCCGATGTCGTGATACGCCTCGGGCAGATCGTTTGAGCGCGTTAGCTCGTGCTCGGGCCAGATAAGCTGCAGCCTTCCCTGCACCTGCTGAAATGAGCGGAAGATCGGGAACTCATACGTCGTGACCGGAATCACAGCGTCGGTGTCGTGGGTAGCAAGCAGCGTCGCGCCCTGCTGCAAGTAGCGCTGCTGCAAAAGAGGCGCCGTCGCCAAGATGCAGCAGACCGCTTCATACGACGCGCCCTGCTCGGCCAGAAAGACCAGCGCGTGATGCAGCACATCGGCGAGCGGCGTGTGGTCGTCGGCCAAGTGCGCCGGTCGGACAAACGGCACGTCCGCCCCCATTGACCGCGCCAGCCGCGCGATCTCGTCTGAGTCCGTTGACACCACCACGCGATCGAACAGCCCGCTGTCCTGCGCTGCCTCGATCGAGTACTGGATCATTGGCTTGCCCAGAAACGGGCGGATGTTTTTTCCGGGGATGCGCTTGCTGCCGGCGCGGGCCGGAATGATGGCCACTGCGTCGCGGCGCGACTCGGCAGGGCTAGGCATGGCTTGGCTTCTTGCCCACCACGAGCATGTTCGAGGACAGGCGGTTTTCCGAAAGGAAGGTCTGGAATCTCTCACCCAGTCGATCCCACTCGTCGATCAGTACGCGCTTTAGGAAAGGCTGCCCATTCAAGCTGATCTGCCCCGCCTGCACCTGCTTGCGCACAAGCTCGGCATCAAGCTGACCGGGCGTCTGCGCCTCGATGACCTGGAAGCCACAGGCCGAAAGCAGCGTCGACAGCGAATCGGGGTGGAACAGGTTGATGTGCTCGTGATCCACGGCACTCGATCGCTCGCGCAGGGTCACGACATCGAATCCCTGTACGTTGGGACAGGTCAGCATCAGCACGCCGCCAGGTCGCAGCAGCGCGTGGCACTTCGTCAGGAACTCGCGCGGCGAAAACAGGTGCTCGATGACCTCGAAGCTCACGACCACATCAACCGGCTCGTGGATCTCGGCTTCTTCGATACGCGCTTCTATAACCGACAGGCCGCGCTGTCGGCAGGTCTGCGCTAGCTCGGGCGTCGGCTCCACCGCTACGATGCGACGAAACACCCCGGTCTTCGCAAGCTCCTCGCAGAACGTGCCGAAGCCAGCCCCGACCTCAAGCAGCGCGTCGGTGCGGATGCCGAAGCGCTGGCACAGGTCCAGCACCTTGTACACGCGCGGGCGAAAGATCTTTTCGCGACGGGCTGGCTCGGACGCTGGGAAGATGAACTGGTTCCAGTACGCGTAATTTTCCGAGGCGCTGTAGTACTCGGCAAGCTGCTCGGGGCGGGGCCGCGGGTTCGCGTACACCGTGCCGCAGTCGCTGCAGGTGACGAACTGGATCTCGTACTTGCGATACGCGGGCTGCCAGCGCCCCGAATCGCAGGCCGGGCAGGGCACTGCGACGAACGAGCCCTTGTGCAAGAGCAGGCGGCGCACATCGTTGGCCAGGCGCTCTGCTTGGCCTGCCATCAGAGCATCAGGCCGGATCTCGGATTCCTTCAGCATCGGCTTTCTCGCTTAGGCGTGGTCCCAGATGTTGTCTTTCAGCCAGTGGCCGTATTCGTCTTGCACCCAGACGCGCGCATCGCGAAACGTGTCCGCGACGCGATCAAACTGCGAGCGCTTCCAGCCGACGTATGAAAGCCAGCGTGGGATATCGCCGGGGATCACGTGGTCGTATTCGCGGACGTACTCGATGCCCTGGTCGCGGGTGATCAAGCCCAAGCGGATATCGCGACAGGCATGATCCGTGGCTCGGCCATAGCCGAACTTCACGTATTTCATATAATCGTGAATACCGCTGTCATGCATGTCATTTAGGTTCGAGTCGCGCTGATACGTCCGATCAAACGGAGTCGGCGATAACTCAAACCCATAAAGATCGATCATCTTTTTAAGATGTTCGGCTTGATTCCAGCCAAAGTAGTTCGAGATGAAGATCCCGCGCAGTCCCTTTGCCTCGATCTCTTCATCTGTGGGATAGTGAGCCCACAGCATATCCTGCTTGGTGAGACCCTCAGTTTCTTCGCAGAAGTCTGACCACTCAAAGCCGCGGCACATGTGCTCGGTGCGATACTTGCGTGTGAACTCGACCAGATCGCTGTACGAGTGCATGCCGCCCAGGTTCATAAACCCATGCTCGCCATAGTTAAATAGCTTGATGTTGAACCTGGCGGCCATTGAGATCGGCAGGGACATGATGCCGATGTGCGTGTGCCAGTTTGGATCTCCAGTCTTGATCATCCCCAAACGATTTAACTTCTTTAGTACATCCACTTCGGGGGTAAAGTGCAGGAAATCACCACGAAAACATTCTTTCATACGTTGAATGTTCCGCATGCCGACATCGGTATGATTATTCTCGGCATAACAAACGAATAATACTTTAAGGCCATATACCTTGGTGAACAGGTGAGCTTGCCAAAAACTGTCTTTGCCACCGCTAACCGCGATGACCAGGTCATAGTTGCTGCCGTCTTTGCTGCGGTATTTGTCGATCAGGGTCTCGAACATCCGCCGCCGCCGATCCCAGTCGATCTTCTTCTGTTCGTCGTGCGTGCGGCAGCCGCTGCAGACACCTTTGTCGTCGAAAGTCAGCGGCGTCGCGGCCACGGCGGGGTACACGCAGCGCGTGCAGTAACGAATGCGCGGTGGAGTCACCATCGTCGATATCCTTTATTGAAAGCGGGTAAACGGCCGAACTGGGCAGCCCGCTTCGCTAAGCTCTTTTTTCGCCCGCACATAGGCGTTTTCAGTGAAGTTAAAGATGTTTCCTGCCGCAACCGCGGAAGCCGTCGTGTGCTCGAAGACCTCTTGAAAGTCAGAAAAAGCACCCGCCCCGCCGCAGGCAATCACGGGAACAGGCACCGCCGATGCTACGGCCGCGATGATCTCTAGATCAAAGCCATTGCCCGTGCCATCACGGTCGATGGAATTCAAAAAGATCTCGCCCGCCCCCAAGGCTACCGCGCGCTGCGCCCAGGCAACCGGCGAAATCGCGATGGGCTCGCGACCTTGATTGATATATACGCGATGATCGCCGTCCTCGCGCTTGACATCGATACCCAGCACCATGGCTTGTGAGCCAAAACGATCGGCAATCTGTGTGATCAATGAAGGATTGCGATAAGCTCCGGTATTAACGATTACCTTATCGGCGCCATTGGCGATAAATGCGGCGGCTTGCTCTAGGCTGAAGATTCGACCACCAAATGTCAACGGCATAAAGCAGTGTTTCGAGATTGCACGCAAAATATCTAATATCTGCGATTGGCTTTTAACCTTCAAGTCATCGCGTTTTAGATCGTGTTCACCTTCGCGCGTAATATCAACATAAATCAGTTCATCCGAGTTCCAGTTATTTAGCCGCTCAAGCTGATTGATTGGGTTCCCAAATTCGCGAAAATCCTGAAACTCCTGGCTGCGGACAATCAAGCCGTTGCGCAAGTACAGAACAGGAATCAGGCGTTTTTTCAGCATAGAGATCCGAAAAAGGCGGCCATGAGCTCGATGCCGGCCTGGTGCGATTTTTCCGGGTGGAACTGGCAGCCGACGATGTTGTCGCGCCCGACGATCGACGCGAAGCGGATGCCATAGTCGGTCCACGCCAGCACGTCGGCCTCGTTCTGCGGCTTGAAGTAGTAGCTGTGTACGAAATAGAAGTCGACGCCGTCGCGCAGCGGCAGCGGGCAGGCGCGTCCGGGGTTTACGTGGATATCGTTCCAGCCGATGTGCGGTACACGCAGGCTGCCTTCGCTGAACCGCTCGACGGTGCCGGGGATCAAGCCCAGGCCAGCGGCGCCTTGTCCTTCGCTGCCCCAGTCGGCCAGAAGCTGCATACCCAGGCACAGCCCCAAAAAGGGCTTCTTGTCGTGCAGGGCCGCTGCGCGCAGGGGCTCGACGAAGCCGCGGCTGTGCAGGTTGCGCATGCCATGATCGAACGCCGCCACGCCCGGCAGAATGATGGCGCGAGCCATCGCCAGATCTGCGGGGTCTTGGATCAGAAAGGCCGGCTGCTGCAGACGCTCGCAGGCGTTCAGCACCGACTGCAAGTTGCCAAGGCCATAGTCGACAATGCCCACCTGGGCGCGAAGGTCGTTGCGGTTCATGGGACGAGGATCGAAGAGCGACACGATGCACTCGGCGGGGCGGGGCTGCGATGGCTCCGACGGTGACGCCGCCATGCATACGATGGCCAAAGCAGCAGGGTCAAGGAGCTTGTGCCACCCCCGGCCGCAGAAACCAAGGCGACAGCGGACGGGTCGCTGCGTGCGCGGTTGCCGGGTCGTGATCGCGTGCGGTAATCACGATTTGCTCGTCGAACCCGCAGTGCGCTGGGATTCTCAGCGACAGATCCAGTATCCTCGCCAGCCGAGGAATGGGGATCAGCGCAACGCCTGTCGCTTGGCCCGCGGTGGCACCAGCATGCACCTCCCTGAATGTCTCTGTTTTGGGCTCAGCGCGCGAGGCAGACGATTCCCTTTTCTCAAGGTCGGAACGCTTGATTCACCGAAAAAAAGGAGACCTTCCCATGAACCTCACTCGCATCCTGCTTTCGTTCTCGCTGGCTCTTTCCTTGTTTGGTCTATCGTCCTCGGCGCAGGCGGGAGGAGCCCTCATCTGCACGTCGGACAGCAGCGGAGCGTGCGCTGGCAAGCAGTACTGCTGCTATGCCGGCAGCGAGTCCGAAGGCGACAAGTACTGCAAGGCGCTGGGCTGCCGTCGGGGCGGGACTTCATCCTGTCCCACCGCCGCCAACGTGAAAAGCTGCGGCACGCGGGTCGCCAGCGTCGAGCCCGAGAAGCCTGCGACCGTCCAGATCGCGTGGTGCATCGAGCCCTTGTCAACCGACACGCGGACGCTGTAGCCCGCTGCCCGCGCGGCCCGTCGCCTGACCGCGGCGACTGCAGCGTAGAGGATGGACAGGCGGAGCATTGACAGGCGGAGCATTGACAGGCGG
>CAZKOY010000036.1:0-5662 GCA_964554495.1 uncultured Myxococcales bacterium | reverse complement strand
GACAGGCGGAGCATTGACAGGCGGAGCATTGACAGGCGGGACGAGCGGGCGATACAAGCGCGGCCATGGTGGCCTTCAATCCGCTCGTGTACCGGCCGGCTGGGCAGATGCTTCCGTCGCTGTTGCTGGCGGCTGACCGCAGTCGGCTGGCGCATGTTCCGTTCTTGCAGACCCTGCTTGAGATCCTGCAGCCGCGTGTCTATGTCGAGCTTGGGGCGGCTCTGGACAGCACGTACCTCGCAGCCTGTCAGGTGGTGGCGAGCAGGGCGCTTTCCTGTCGCTGTTACGGTCTGCCAGCGATGGAGGGAGAACAGTACGTGGGGCGCTGGCCGGCCCAGCAGGCGCTGCGCGTCGAGCACGCTGCGCGCTTCTCGGCGTTCTCGTGCCTAGGCGATGGTGACGAGTCGAACGACCAAGCAAGCGTTCAGTCGAACGTTCAGGCGCTGCGCACGATGTCAGCCGTGGACCTGCTGTGGATCGAGGGGCGGCGCACGTACCAGGCAGTTGCGCAGGATGTGGCCCGCTTTCAGGCGCGCCTAAGCCCACGAGGCGTCGTCTTGATCCACGGCATCGACTCGCTGCCCGCGGGCTGCGGGGCCGGGCGGCTGTGGCTTGAGCTGGCCGCGCAGCATCCGAATCTACGCGTTCCGCATGGCGAGGGGCTGGGCGTCTTGGCCATGGGACGCGAGATCCCAGAGCCCTTGCAGGCTTTGCTGTCGCTGCATGGCGATGCGGCGGCTGGGGCGGTGGCGCTGTATCAGGCGCTGGGTGAGCGTCTGACGCTGCAGGCCGACCTGGGACAGGCGCGAGACGAGCTGCAGTCGCGGGTCCCGATGCTGCAGGCGGCGCACCAAGCGGCGCAGCAAGCGCGCGACGAAACGGATCGCGCGATCGCCGCGTCCAGACAGCAGATCGCCGCGCTTGAACACGAGCGGGATTCGCTGCGCGTCACCGAGAGCGAGCTGCGCGACCGCGTGCGAGCGCTGGAAGCGACGCTTACGACCTTGAATCGGTGTCTGAGCTTTCGCATTGGCATGGCAGCGACGGCGCCGCTGCGCTGGATGAAAAAGCGTCTGCAGCCAGCGACAGACACACCGTAAACGTTGCTGATGAAGGGCCATGCAGGCCTACAAGCCAGACCACGTCGGCTTGGCCGTGAGCGCTATAGATCCAGTCGATAGCCGCGGTGGCAGCGTGCTCCCCGTCGCTGACTGTCGTCGCGCACAAAGCCGCGCTTCTCGTAAAACGCGATCGCGCTGCGCATGTCTTCTCGGGTGTCGAGCACGACGGCCTTCGCCTGCATCTGCCGACAGAAGGCCAAGCAGGCGTCGAATAGCTGCGCCCCAACTCGCTGGCCACGGACCTTGGGCCGCAGGTACATCTTGCGCAGCTCATAGACCCGAGGCTCGACGGGAAATACGCCTGCGGTGCCGACCACCATGCCGTCATCCGCGACGGCAACAAAGAACTGCCCGCCATGGTCGATGTACGAGGCGGGCAGCTGCCAAAGCCCGGCATCGGTGTCGGCTCCGACGCCGAACTGCAGGCCAAACTCTAAGAGCGTGTCTCGCACCAGCGCCACCGCCGCGTCGACATCCGCCCGTTCAATCGGTCGTACAAGGAATGTCATACTTGTATCTTTCAATTATAAAATGGGAAATAGTCAAATAGAATAAAACATAGAATCGGACTATTTTTGAATCATTGGCGGACGCTTCGAGCCGGCTCTGCCTAGAACGATGTACCGGCGAAGTAGCGTGCCATGGGGGTGAAGTAGCGCTCGTGCCAGCCGCTGTGGTAGCGGACGCCTTGGCCGCGCGGGATGTGGCGGTGCGACAGGTCAAGGCGCGTGCCCTCGGGGATCGCGGTCAGTGTCAGCTCAAGCTGTGAGTCGGGCGCATCCGCCGGGAAGTCCTTGGTGCGCCACGAAAGCACGATGCGCTGGTCGGGGTCGAGGGCCTGCACCGTGCCTTGGATGTAGCCGCCCCAGGCAGTAAACGACGAGCCAACCTCGGCGCGAATGTCGGCCTTGCCACCGGTCATGGCGGTGTGCCCGCTGCTGCTGAGCCAGGCCGAAAAGACATCGGCAGGAGTCGCAGGCAAGGTCGTAGACAGAGCGATCGCGTCACAAGCTGCTTCGTCGTGCATACGGCCAGCGTATCACGCGAATGACCTAGCTCGATCGCAGGCTTAGATCGACGGTGGCCTCGTCGAGATCGAGGACGCTCTGAGCCGTTGGGCTGGGCAGCGGCTGCGAGGACAGGGTCGATAGCGTCTCGCCTTCGATCCAAGCCTGGTGGCGGGCCAAGGCTGCGGCGATGTTTTCGTCGGTGGTGTGCGCGCTGATGTGGACGCGATCGCTGACGCGGCAGCCGGCTTTCTTGCGCAGCTCACCGATGGCGCGGACTAGCTCGCGGGCCAGGCCGCGATCGCGTAGCTCGGGGGTGATCTCGGTGGTGATGGCCACCACCACACCCTCTTCAGTGCGAGCGGCTAGGCCCTCGGGTGCTTGGGCGGACAACAACACTTCATCGGCTTCCAGGGTAAATGGGCCGTCGGCGGTGGTGATCGCGACGTCCTTTTCCGCCAGCACGGCTTCGGCGACACGGGCCGCATCGCGGTCCTGCATAGCGAGCAGCGCGTCTTGAATCGGCTTCACGCGCTTGCCGTATTTCTTGCCCAGCTTGGGCAGGTTGGGGCGCAGCGTGTAATGCACAAGCTGCTCACCGCCTTCGACAAGCTGCACGCGCTCGACGTTCAGCTCGTCGCGGATCACCGCTTCGTGGCGCAGTACGGCTTGCCGCACGGCGGCGTTTGGCACCTGCACCAACACCTTGTGCAGAGGCTGTCGCACCTTGATGTTTTGATCCATGCGCGCGGCGCGACCGAGTGATACGACGCGCAGAACGACGCTCATATCTTGGCAAATGGACTCGGTGGCGGCGATGAAGGCAGCGTCTGGCTTCTGTGGCCACACCGAAAGATGGACACTTACAGCGGCCTGCGGGTGGACGCTGCGTTCGAGGTTCTGCCACAGCTCTTCGGCGACAAAGGGCGTAAACGGTGCTGAGAGCTGCGCGACGGTGATCAAGCAGCGGCGCAGCGTCTGATAGGCTGCGCGCTTGTCGCGCTCGACGTCGGGATCGATGCCGCCCCCTGCCGCAGCCGGCCGATCGAGGCTGGCCCAGAAGCGATCGCGCGAGCGGCGGATGTACCAGTTCGACAGAGTGTCGACGAAGTCGCTGATGCCGCGGGCCGCAGCGGTGAGGTCGTACGTATCCAAGCGATGCGTGGTGTCGATCACCAAGCGTGACAGCACACCGACAATCCACTGATCCAGCGCGGGAAGCTCAGCGTCGACAATCAGCTCTGACTTGAGGCGATGCCATTCGGTTTCAGCATAGGTGACAAAGAAGCTGTAGCAGTTCCACAGCGTCAGCAGATATTGCCGCAGCGACTTCTGCACCAGCGCTTGCGAGAAGCGTCGCGGCTGGCCCGGTGGCGACGCCGTGTACATGTAGTAGCGCAGTGCGTCGGCGCCTTCGGCATTGAGCACAGTCCATGGATCGACGATGTTGCCCAGACGCTTGGACATCTTGCGGCCCTGCTCGTCGAGGATGTGGCCGAGCACGATGCAGTTCTGGAAGGCGGGCCCACCGCGCAGAAGGACACCCAAGGCGTGCAGCGTGTAAAACCAGCCGCGCGTCTGGTCGACGGCTTCACAGATGAATGCGGCAGGGAAGAGCTGATCGAATTCGCCCTCGTGCTGGAAGGGGAAGTGGTGCTGCGCATACGGCATCGCGCCCGAGTCGAACCAGCAGTCGATGACGTCGCGCACGCGGCGCATGGTGCCGCCGGCCGCCGAGGGCCAGGTCAGGGCGTCGACATACGGACGATGCAGGTCGAAGTCGGCGTCGCTGCGCAGGTCGCGCCCGACTTTTTGCGATAGTTCGTCGATGCTGCCGATGCACTCGATCTGGCCGGTCTTGTCGCAGATCCAAAGCGGCAGCGGCGTGCCCCAGTAGCGCTCGCGCGAGATCGCCCAGTCGACGTTGTTGCGCAGCCAGTCGCCGAAGCGGCCTTCTTTGATGTGCTCGGGATACCAGTTGATGCGGCTGTTCTGCTGCAGAAGCTGATCGCGTACCGCCGTTGTGCGGATGTACCAGCTCTCTTTTGCCAGATAGATAAGCGGTGTATCGCAGCGCCAGCAGAAGGGATAGCTGTGACGCACGCGCCCCGACGACAGAAGCAGGCCACGTTCTTTCAGATCGCGGGTGATGTGCGGATCGGCTTCCTTGAAGAACATCCCAGCGAACTGTGCGAAAGCGGGCAGCACCATGCCATCGAGGCCAATCGAAAACAGCACGGGCAGTCCATGGCGACGCCCTACGTCCAGATCGCCGTAGGCTGGTGCGATGTGGACGATGCCCGAGCCTTCGCCAAGCTCGACGGTCTCGTCGACGATCAAGCGGTACGCAGCGCTGAGATCGATCGGCGCACCGCCTGGGCCGACACCTGGGAAAAGTGGCTCATAGCGCAGGCCGGCGAGGGCATCGCCCATGGCCTTGCCAAGGATGGTCACCTGCGTCTTCTTGTCGCCGAGCACAGCCTGGGCTTGGCTGGCGAGCAGAAGGATGCGGGAACCAGGATTCTTGGGATCGGTGCACAGCGCGTACTCGCCCTTTGCGGAGAGCGCCGCGGCGGCGTTGGCGGGTAGCGTCCACGGCGTCGTCGTCCAAATCAGCACCGAGGTCGGCGTGTCAGTGGTCTCGTCTGAAAAGGGCAGCTTCTGTCCGGGCTTTAGGCGCAGGCGCACGAACACCGAAGGATCGTCGACATCGTCCTTCATACCTTGCCCAGCTTCAGCCTCGGCCAGCGACGTACCGCAGCGCGGACAGTGCTTGGTGACCTTGTAGTCGCGGACGAGCAAGCTGCGATCCCATAGCTGGCGCAAAAGGGCCCAGCACGACTCGATGTATTCGTTGTCGAGCGTGCGGTACGGATGATCGGTGTCGAGCCAGAAGCCGATGCGGTCGGTCAGACGATCCCAGTCTTTGATGTACTGAAAGACGCTGTCACGACAGCGGCGGTTGAACTCAGCTACGCCAAGCTCTTCGATCTGCTTTTTGCCGGTCAGGCCCAGGCGCTTTTCGACCTCGACCTCGACGGGCAGGCCGTGGCAGTCCCAGCCCGCTTTGCGGGGCACGTGATAGCCGCGCATGGTCTTGAAGCGCGGGATGACGTCCTTGAAGGCGCGGGCCAAGACATGGTGGATGCCGGGCTTGCCGTTGGCGGTCGGTGGGCCTTCATAGAAGACGAACATCGGTCGCGCCTGCCCGGTCTTTTCATCGATGGGGGACAGCGACTTTTCAAAGACGCGCTCGCTGCGCCAGAAGGCCAGGATTTTTTCTTCCAAGGCCGGGAAGTTTTGGCGGTTCTCGACGGGAGCGAAGGGGACAGAACGGGGGTTCGAGGTTGCGGACGACATGGGCGCGCAGCTTAACAAAGACCCGCGCGCCAAGGAGCCAACAAATCCCCGACAAACTCGTTGACACAGAAAGGCCGATCCGATTAACTGCCCAATACCTAGCGCGTTGTGGCGCGCTGTTCCGGTGTAGCTCAGCAGGTAGAGCAGGTGGCTGTTAACCACCGGGTCGGGGGT
>CAZKOY010000035.1:11353-38562 GCA_964554495.1 uncultured Myxococcales bacterium | reverse complement strand
CGACCACAGCGGCCTCGCGCAGGTTGCCGTCGCCCAGAAGATACAGGTCGGGCACGAATACGGGCCGGCTTTGCACCAAGGCGATGGCCTCGTCCAGCGTGTGCGCGCTCTCCATGATCTCGCGCAGCAATAGCTCGACGGGCACGCCCGTGGTTCCTTTGTCGTCGCTGCGCAGCGCATTCAGCGAGGCATAAATGCCGGCGCTGTTGAGACCCGTTACGACTCCGGTCATGCCGGTCCAGGCCACGGATGCGAAGGCCAGCTTGCCAGGAGCGCTGGGGCGAAAGAACAAGACCGCTTTGTCGGCATCGAAGATCGGCGGGCCTTCAAAGTCGAAGTTGCGGCCCAGGATCAAGTGGCCTGCCGTCGCTGAATCACCGTGTGCAGTGGCATCGCGCATGGCCGCAAACGCCGTACAGCCCAAAAGCGGAGAGTGCTCGATGGTCTGCGTGATGTCGTGCAGCGCGTGATAGAAGACGATGCGGTGATAAAGCGGCAGGAAGTCGGCGTGAAGCTCAGGCTGCCCGATCGAGAGCCCGGTCATCTCAAGCTGCATGTCCGGCGGGACGCTCGACAGCAAGCCGCGATAGCGCAAGAGCACGCCCAGACGAATGAAGAACAGCGCGACCTGCGACGGGACATAGTGGCGCATCTCGCTGAACATGTACTCGTCGGTGCGCACCAAAAGCGGCGTGCCCAAGCGTGCGTGGGCATAGCCCAGCGAAAGCGGCTCGCCTTGCAGGTGGTATTCCCAGATGCCGCGCTCGCGGCTCATCCAGCTATCCCCGACAAAGGTGCGGTTTCCGACAGTGACAGCGCTTGGCTTGGGCAGGCTCGCAGCGCGAGTCAAAGCATCGGCGGGGGGCGCGATGCGCGTCCAGCGCAGGAACAGCGCATAGCCCAGCCACAGCACAGCCGCTGCCCCCAGCAGGCTTGTCACCCAGCGCCGCAGTCGTCCTTTTGCCCGCACGTGCCCTGTTGCCATCTGCTGGAGCCTTGTCTTCGACTGCCTCGAACGACGCGGACCTAGATCGCGTTTTTCAGAAGCTCGTCATACGAGACGCGGCGCAGCACGTCTTCATAGGCTTCGATGCACTGCCGTACCCACTTGCGCTTATTGGCATATGTATCGTGGAAGAAGCTGCGTTTAAAGCCATAAATGATTAGGTTCTTAAATTGCTTCTCGCTGAGCTTGAATGTCTTGAGCGCCAGCATGATCTCGTTTGAGACCGATGTCTTACTGACGGTGCGGTTGTCGGTGCAAATCGTAACACTGAGCTCGCGGGCCAGCATGTGCTGGAATGCATGCTTGTTCAGTGTGCCGATGCTGGGGTTGGTCTGCATGTTGCTGGTTAGGCAGACCTCGATAGTGATGCGGTGCGCAGCTATGTAATTACATAACTCTTCGATGTACTGAGCCTTATCGGGGATGCTCTCGTCGTTTTCGATCTTTTCGATGTTGAACAGGTAATAGCCATGGCCGATGCGGTCGGCGTGCAGGTCGGTGATCGCTTGGAAGATCGACGGAGCGCCATAGGCTTCGCCCGCGTGAACCGTCTTGGCCATGAAGTGCTGGTGCGCGTACTGAAATGCCCGTCGGTGCTGCGAGGCGGGATAGCCATTTTCAGCCCCCGCCAAGTCAAAGCCGACGATGGGAATACCCTGCTCGTCCCGGATACGCACGGCGCCCTGCACCAGCTCGTACGATGCGAGCTCGCGAATGCTCTTTAACGTTGAATAGGAATGTACGTTGACAAGATTTTTGTAATAGTCCGAGAAATTGCCATCAAAATAACGCATGGCGCAGACAATGATCCCGTACTGGAAGGGCGGCTCTAGACCGTCACGAACCGTCGCGCGCTGATTGAATTCTTGCTGCGCACGATATAAGCCTTTGTTCGCGCTTTCAAGAACTTTGCGCATATCCATATTTTTGTTGATATGCAACTGGGGCGCAAATCGAACTTCGATATAACGAACACCTTCTTGCTGGTTGTCGATTGCTAACTCGTATGCGATGCGCTCGATATTTTCTGGATTTTGCATCACCGCGCAGGAATAACCAAACGTCGTTAAATACTCTTCCAGATCGCGGTAATGCGATTTGAACACCAGCTCATCGAGCCCGTCCGCGGTATAGCTGGGCAGCTTAATGCCCTCGCGCTGGCCGAGCTCAGCAATGGTCGCCAAGCGGATCGAGCCGTCGAGATGCAGGTGCAGATCGGTCTTGGGGATCTGCTGGATCAGCTCGGCGAGGGTGGTGATGGGGGCCTGCTGCGGCTGGGTGGTCATGCCAGAATCCCTTCTCCCTTAGGGCCTAGAGTTGCGGGGCGGGTGTTCTACCCCTCGTACGCGTAATGGCCGGCTGGATCAAGGGCTATGTGCAGGCGACGGACATCGCAGCGGGGCGAAACGAGCCAACGGGCGTGTCCACAGCAGGTCCAGGGCAGACGCGTGCCGAGCGGCGTGATAGCGTGCCGACGTGCCGTGTGCGACGCCTTCGCCGCCGCCTGTGCCTGGTCCAGTTTCGGCGCCTGTGCCGTCGGGCCGCGGGCGGGCCCTGCGCATCTTGCTTGCCGGACTGATCGCGGTCGGCTGCGCGGTGCTGCTCGCCAGCCGTGTGGAGGGGCCGCGCTTGCTTTTGGCCCTGCGAAGGGCTGACGGGACGCTGGTTCTTGTCGCTGCACTGGCCAATCTGGGGCTGAACCTGGCGGTGCGCAGCGAGCGCTGGCGCGTCTTGCTTTTGCGCTTGCCGCAGGCGTCCGATCCGCAGGCCGCCGCGCCGCTTTCGCGGGGGCGGCTGTGGTGGCTGTACCTGGCGCACTTAGCCGCCAACAACCTGCTGCCGGCGCGAGCCGGAGAAGCGCTGCGCGTCGTCGCACTGTCGCGCTCGGCCGGGCTGCCGGTGTCGGGTCTGGTCGCGGTGCTGCTGGTTGAAAAAGGCGTCGAGACGCTGAGCATGGGCGCTGTCGCAGCCCTGCTTCTGGCCCTGTTGTCGCCGCCGGCCGCGCTGGTCGGCACGCTGCGCTGGATGCTGGGCCTAGGGCTGTTTTGCCTGGCCTTGGCTTTTGTCCTGGTGGGCTTTTCCGGGCGTGCGGACGCGGTTTCCGGGCGGGTGCGGGCGTTTGTCCGTTCGCTGCTTTCGGCCCTGCGGCTTCTGCACTCGCCGCGGCTGTGGGGGGCGGCGCTTGTGTATTCCTGGCTGTCATTGGCCATTGATGTCGCGATGATCGGCCTGTGCCTGCTCGCGGTGGGCGTGTCGCTGCCGATCGTCGACTGGCTGTTCGTTTTCCTGGCGCTCAACCTGGCGATTGCGCTGCCCGCGACTCCCGGACAAGTGGGGGTGATGGAGGCCGGGGCAGTGATTGCGCTTTCGCTTCTGGGTGTCGCTGGAAGTGACGCGTTGGCCTTTGCCCTGCTGTATCACGCGGCACACATCGTACCGACGACCGTGCTGGGTGTTCCGGCCCTGCTGCGACTGCGCCGTGCGGCGTCCGGGGCGTCTGCGTAGTCGGCTGCAGCGCGACCCAAGCGGCGCACTGCTAGCGAGTGCCTGACTGGCCGGGCTGTGATAGAGCATCTCGGTGAGTCGCGATCTTTTGTCCGCTGCACCGAGCTCGTCATCGCCTGCGGCCGAGCACGCGCTGCCGCTGATTCCGACGCAAACGCTCTTGCGCGGCATCGCCCGCGGAGCCGACGTGCGCACCGAGATTCCTGGCCCGCAGTCCGTTGCTCTGCGTGCCTGCGAGTCCACGTACCTGGCCCCTGGGACGCAGGCGCTGTCCCAGCTTGCCGGCTTGGCCTTTGCGCGCGGACAGGGGGCCCTTCTGCAGGACGTCGACGGAAACACGTTTATCGACTGGGTGGCGGGGATCGGCGTGGCCTCGATTGGGCATGGTCACCCCGCGCTTGCGCAGGCGCTTTTTGCGCAGGCCGCGCAGCTTAGCTGCGGCAGCTTTACGTCGGTGGCACGGGTCGAACTGCTGCAGCGCATTGCCCAGCTTGCCCCGCATCCCAGCCTGCGTCGCACACAGCTATTTTCCGGCGGGGCCGAGGCGGTCGAGAGCGCGCTGCGCTTGGCGCGGGCCTATACCGGACACAGCGATGTGCTGTCGTTTTGGGGCGGCTTTCACGGCAAGACGGCCGGTGTCCTGGGTCTTATGGGCAGCGAGTTCAAGCAGGGCCTGGGGCCACTTCCGACGGGGCAGGTACTGGCGCCGTATCCCGACTGCTATCGCTGCCCGTTTAAGCTCGCGCCGGCAAGCTGCGGCCTGCACTGCGTTGACTTCACGCGACAGATGCTGCGGCTGAATGCCACGGGTCCCCTGGCGGCCATCCTCGTCGAGCCGATGCAGGGGACGGCCGGTAACCTGCTGCCCCCCGCAGGCTGGCTGCCCGCGATGTCCAAGCTCGCTCACGAGCACGGAGCCTTGCTGATTCTCGACGAGATGATATGTGGCTTTGGTCGCACCGGGCGCATGTGGGGCCAGCAGCACTACGACGTTCATGGCGACATCGTCACCTTTGGCAAGGGCGTGGCCGCCGGCTTTCCGCTGAGCGGGCTTCTTTCCACCGATGCCATCGTCGCTGCTGAGCCGTGGTCGCGGCCGTCGTTTTCGTCGTCGTCGTTTGGCGGATTTCCCTTGGCGGCGGCGGCGGCCAATGCTGTGACCCAGGTCATCGTCGAGCAGGATCTGCCGGGTCATGCTGCTGCGATGGGCGCTCGGCTTCTCGAACGGCTGCGCCCGCTGGTCGACAAGTACCCGATCGTCGGCCAGGTGCGCGGACAAGGCCTGCTTATCGGTGTAGAGCTGGTATGCGATCGCAGCGCGCGTACGCCGCTGCCCAAGGCGCAGTGTGAAGAGATCTTTCAGCGCTGTCTGCGTCGGGGACTCCTGACCATGGCCTATGCTCCGCGCGTGCGCATCAACCCACCGCTTTGCATCACGGCAGAACAGATCGACGAGTCGGCGGCCATCTTTGACGATGTGCTGGGGGATGTCTGTCGGCATGTGGCCCGTGGTGCCTGATGGCGACGCAGGTGGCTGAGCTGGATCTGTCTTCGGCGGCCAGCGCCTGTGCGCTGTGGCGACGCAACCGAACGACGTTGGTGCGCGATCTAGATGCGGGACGAACGCGCGTGCGCGGCATGCCAGCGCACATGAAGATCGAGCTTACGAATTACTGCAACTTGGCGTGTCCGATGTGTCCGCATCCGCAGATGCAGCGCGCGGTGGGCACCATGCGCGAGTCGCTGTTTCGCAAGATCATCGACGAGAGCGCGCCCTATCTTGAGTTTGCGTATCTGCATCACTTGGGCGAGTCCCTGGTTGTGCGGCGCATTGGCGAGTTTATCCGCTATGGCCGCAGTCGCGGTGTGGCGATGGGACTTTCAACGAACGCGACCTTCTTGGATGCGCAAAAGAGTCGCCTGCTTTTGGAGAGCGGACTCGACTTTTTGGTCATCTCGCTCGACGCTGCATCGGCCGAGACGTACCAGAGGATTCGCGTCGGTGGTGACTTCGCGACGACACTGGCGAACACGCAGCGCTTCTTTGCCTTGAAAGAAGCGATCGCGAACCACACCACCGTGGTGGTGCAGATGATCGTGATGGAAGGCAACCGCCACGAGATCGACGACTTTGCACAGACGTGGCAGGGCCACGTGATGATCAAAGAAGTGCGTGACTGGGCCGGGCAAGTGCCGCTGTCGATTCGCAGTCCGCAGCGCATCGAAAAGCTGCCTCCATGCCGCATGCCATGGAGCGAGATCACCGTGCTTTGGGACGGCACTGTCGTGCCTTGTGCCAACCACTTCGAGAAGCTCAACGTGCTTGGCGATCTGCGCACGCAAAGCCTGGCCGACGTGTGGAACGGATCGCGCATGCAGGAGATGCGCCGCGCCCACCTGCAGGATGAAGTCGCGCGCATCCCGGTGTGCGCCACCTGCAGTCGTCACGCGATGGAAGGGCAGGACTTCATCGCGGTCGATCAGCTAACACAGCGCCTGCGAAGCTATGTGCGCAGCGATCTGACTCCGCGGCCGGGCCTGTCGTAGCGTCGCCAGCTTCAGAAGGCAGCCGGCGCGCTGTTACCAGGGCTTGCCGCCGACTTGGATGAAGAAGGACCAGCCAGGGATCGGGGTTGGCGTGGTTTCCAGCGTCGGGGCGACGTCATAGAACGGGTCGGGATAGTACGCGCGCTGGTTGAGCACGTTGTAGAAGTTCACGCTGGTCCACAGGCGGTTGCGCAGGAAGCGAGCGCGGGCCCCCAAGTTTAGCTGCGCCTGCGGCGGCAGACGATCGAGCGTGATGTCGCTGAAGTTGCCGATGGTGACCAGCGCGCCCGAGCCAGCCGGGTTTTCCGTCGTGGTGCTGCGGAAGCGGTTGGGATCGTCGTAGGAGCTAACGAGGAGCAGCGTGCCGTTTAAGTCCAGCCAACTTGGAATCAGCGGCAACACCCAGCCCAAGGACAACGTGTGCTGCGGCATCGAGCGCAGCAAGCCACGGTCGTTGGTCTGGATGTGCAAGAAGGTGTAGCCGAGAGTCCAGGTGCTCTCACCCGCGTAGAGCTTGGCGGCGGCTTCGACCGAGTGAATGTGTCGCTGCGAGGGTGCGTTGTCTCGGCCATCTTGACGGCGGTTCGAATACGAACCCTGCGAGATCACGATCAAGCCTTTTAGCTGCGTATAGGCGTAGTCAACGCGAAGCTGCAGCGCGCGGATGGGGCCGATGTTGCGCAGTACGCGGGCGTTCCATTCGCCCTGGAAGGCCTGGCTGTCTTCGTTGCTCAGCTGACGGTTACCACCGAACTGCACGGCTGCACCGTTCGAGTCGGTGTTGTTAAACACGGGCGAGCGGAAACCGCCCGCGTAGTTGGCTTTGAGGTGCATCTCGCGCCAGAAGTTCCAGACGATCGCGGCGCTGCCGAGAAGCTGTCCGTTGCCTCCGATGGGGGCTCCGCGATAGGCGCGCTGACCCAAGCCTGCTTGATAGCGGATACCGCCGTCGATGGTCAGGCGTGAAAACGGCCGGAACTGATCCGACACGTACAAGGCCACCGTCGTACGGCTGGCGCTAAAGATGAAGGGCACCGGGCAATCGGGCACGAACTGCAGGTTGCTCAGCGTGCTGCCGCTGGCAAGTGGACAGTTCAGCGGCAGTCGCGACGGCAGCGTGCTCTCGGGCGGGATCATTGCCGCGACCTGCGCAGACAGGCCCTCGGTCTCGGCATAGCGGAAGTGCAGATCGGCCTGCGGTACCCATTCGTGAAACACATCGCCGCCGAACAAGAGCTTGTTGCGGGCGGGCAGGGCGGCGTCTCCGTCGATACTGAAGCCGGCGCGGTAACTTTCAACCGGCGTATTCAGCGTCAGGCCAGGCGGATTGGGCCGCGTGCCAGGCAGGATGACAAAGTCGATCTCGCGTCGGAACTGAACGGCGTACAGCTTGGCGTCCACACCCAAGCGATCGCGCAGGAAGCGATCTTTGTACTGCGCGGTCACAAAGCGTTCGAACCCGTTGGTCAGGTTGCGTTGCGGCGTCGGGACTGACATGCCGGTCAGCGGATCGAATGCACCGTTGGCCAGGTTGTTGCCCGTGCTCAGAGACGTGTTTTGCACGCCAAAAGGAGCCGAATAGTAAAGAGTGACCGGGCCGATGCTCAGCTTGCCGTTTAGGTTGATCAGCCAAGCGCGAGCGGGATTGCTGCTTGATAGATCGCTCCATACTTGCGGGCCGGGTGGCGAGGGCGCGGCGCTGCGCGTGACCGTGAGCAGGCCTGGCAGCGACGGTGGCAGCCAGGTCTCGGCCGAGAAGTGCTGCACGATGCTGATCTTGGGGCCGCGCTTGGGACGGAAGCTCTTGCCGAACAGCACCCAGGCGCGGAAGTCTTCGCGCGTGCCGTCGCCGTGGCCGCCGCCCATGCCCATTTCGATGCCGTTGATGTCGTCGGCATCCTTGCTGACCAAGTTGATGATGCCCAGGAACGAGTTCGCGCCCCACAGCACGCCGCCCGGTCCGTTCACCACTTCGACGACCTTCAGCGTCTCAAGCGGGATGATGCGGCCAAGCTGAGTTAGGTTCAACGCGGGGTCGAACATCGACACGCCGTCGCGCAGAAGCAGCGATGCTTGTGCCGTCCCGCGCACCAACGAAAACGGGAACAAGGTGCCACCCGTCGTCGTGGTGTGCCAGCCGGGGATCGTCTCAAGCACTTGCGTCAGCGTGCGATAGCCACGTGCCTGAATCTCATCGGCGCGCACAACGGTAATGATCGATGGCGCTTCTGCGACGGTGGTAACCGACTTGGCAGCCGAGAGCACGCGATCGGCAATGTCGAGATCACCGCCCGAGTCGTTGCTGGGCCCGGCCTTGCTGCCGCTTTCGCTGGGCGGCTCAGGGTCGGGCAGCAGCACGTCAAAGCTGGAATCGGTGACACTGCGCTGGCCTGTCGAGCTCTTCTTGGCTTCGCCGCCACCCGGATCGCCCTGCGCCCACGCGGACGAAACGTCGATCAGGCTGGCTGCGAGCAACGCGACTGCACCCACGGTCTGCATAGTGCGATGGCGAAGGGCAGACATCAGCGCAGCCCCCCTTCCCGCGGCGAGAGTGAATACGAGAAGCCGACCAGCAGGCGGCCTTGAGCGTTTCGCTCGCTGCTGCTCACCAGACCTCCGCCTCCTGCGATGTACAAGCGCCACTTGTCGAGGGCACGGAAGTATACGGTACCCAACAGCGTGGCCAAGGGGGTCGCAAACTGAGGCTCGGCACCGATGGGAATATGGCCGATGCCTTCGAGACCTAGCGAGATCAGTCGGTGCAAGAACACCGTCGCTCCGGCGCCCCAGGTCAGCTCGGGCATGGTCTGATATCGCGCAATCCCCATGCTGTTGTAGCTGTCGTAAAGGACGGCGCTGCCGCGCACGATGGCGCCGAAGTTGAGCGCGATATTCAAACGCGACGCCATGATTCCAAACAGCAGCTTGGGTCGGAACGTCGCCGTACGCTCACCGAGGAAGCTGCTGCGGTCACCAAAGGGCAGCGTGAGATCGAGCAGCGTTCCAAGCTCGACATGCTTGCTGGTGAAGAAGCGAACCTTGACCGCCAAGCGTGGGTCGCGCAGGCCACTGCGGGCAATGTCAATGCTCTGTCGTGGCTCACCGCGATACAGGCCGCTGGTCTGCGTGCTGGCCAGGCGGTTGGGGGCAATCGGCGGGCTGACGACGGTTGACAGGCCGAGCATTTCCTCGTCGTAGGTATTGGCGCCCACCGGCATGACGGCAGCGATCGACAGCCACTTGGTCAGACCAAAAAAGAAACCAAGGTCGAGCGTGAATTGGTTGCCGATTAGGTTGCTGCGCGTCTGATCGACGCCGCTTGGCGGGATCGACAAGGTCGGCGAAAACGGGTTGCGCGCCCAGCCGAAGGTGGTCTGAATGCCGAACTCGTACTGCTGCGGCGTCTGCGCTCGCTCGACAGTGATCATGCTGTACGCGTCGGTCGACTGCGGCGTCAGCATGAAGTCAAAGGCGCGGTCCGCGCGTGCAGGATCTCCGGCAAGCGACAGGAACAGAGTTGCTGCCAGACAGAACACACGGCTCGCGAGCGGTCGTCGGCACGGTCGCACACGATGCTGCCCTGGGTTGGCTTGACGATGCAGATCCATAGGCCCTGACATCAGTCCAGACTCGATTCGAGGTTGGTGAGGATCGCGGCCGTCCCGACATTGGTCGGCAGACCCATCGCATCGACATAGACGGGGGGATTCAGCATTGGGTTGGCGTTGGCGCGCACCACCATGCGGATCACGCCGCGCCCGCTGCTGGCGTCTGGCTGACGCACGCCTTGGAACAGAATCCTCGTCAGTGCCGGACTGCTTGGCGGCGACTGCGTCCACGGCAGCTCAAGCGTGACCAGCAGCTCTTCGATTGATCCGAGCTTGGCCGGGACCGAGAACGTGATGCCGCTGAAGCTCTGGTTAGGCAGGCCCGGCGTCACCGTCGAACTGGTGCTGAAGCTGAAGAATCCGAACAGCGTCCCCGAGAGCGGCTTGGTGTACTGCCGCGGGTTGCCGACATAGAAGTTGAGGTTGAGAACGTTGCGCTCAGGCACAGCGCCTTTTCCCGACTTGCGATAGGTCGTGCATTGATCGAAGCGCGCTCGCGAGGCCGCGGGGTCCTCGACATTGGCGGCGCTGATCGCGGGCAAGCTGCGTCGCGGATCGTTTGCCTCGTCGGGGTTGTGTCGCACCAAGGCCAGCAGCGGGCTGGGCGCCAGACCGCGGATGGTGCTGTCGACCGCGTCGAAGGTAGTGGTGGGCGAGGTCACCTTGCGCGCCTGCACCACCAAGCCGAGCTGCAGCTGATCGGCTGTAGTTCCGTCGGTGACGATCTGTGCTTTGCGCGAAAACATCTGCGCACCACAGACCTCTTTGCTTTCTTGCTCGGTAAAACAGACCTCGTCGTCCCCGTCGATGCCACGAATCAGGCAGCTGTCATTGGGGTTTACGGCCTGCACCACCTGAAAGCCCGGAAAGCTATCGGGAGAGTCGTTTCCCACGTCTGCCGCCAGGCGGAGGTACCGGCTCGATCCATCGTCGTTGACGCGAGCCCACATTTGCAAGTGAACCGGAATCGTCCCACCCATTGGGTTGGGCAACACAGGCGGGACAGGAACCGCCGGAGGCAGCGCGATCGCCAGCGCCACCACTGAGCCCGAAAAGGCATCGCAGCCTGACTGCGATAACAGCGACAGCGGGGCAAGCAGAGCCCCGGCTCGCGCCCAGCTTTTCAATGCGTTTCGCGCCGATGCTCTCACATAAGCAGCGTACTGACCTACAACTACCCGTGTCAATCAACGCCGCACGGCGATCTCGCAGCGTCTGAGCGCGCGTACCCAGAATGCTGGCGCCGCGAGTTGATACAATGTCTTCCTTCAGCTATGTCCGCGCAGCAGAGTCAAGGGGGAGAGCCGGCGGATCTGGTCGGCACAACCGTCAACGATCGCTATCAGATCGTCGAGCGCCTAAGTGAAGGCGGCATGGGCGTGGTGTATCGCGCCCAGCACACCGTCCTGCAGAGCCCATTTGCGATCAAGGTGCTGTTGCATCCGCAGATGAAGAAAGCGCAGCAGCGCTTTCTGATGGAGGCTCGGCTCGCCAGCAAGATCAACCACCCGAATACGGTCTACATCGCGGACTTCGGTGTCCTGCCGGATGACCGACCGTACTTGGCCATGGAATTTCTTTCTGGTCCGACGCTGGCCAGCATGATCAAAGCCGGCCCCATGGATGAGCTACGCGCCGCCCAGATCTGCCTGCAGATCGCCCGCGGCCTGCAAGCCGTTCATGACAAGGGAATCATTCACTGCGCACCCAAGCCGCAACAAATCTCGTCGGAAAGAGTCGTGTGCTGAGTGTTGCGGAACGGTCTCGGAATGCTGCGATTTCGCGGACTTGGCGATGTGTTCCGACGAGGACGGAGCGAGTACGACGGAGCGGCTAGCGCCCCTTGAATACGGCCTTGCGCCGCTCGACGAACGAGCGCACTCCCTCTGCCGCATCCTCGCTGCGCATGACTGGCAGCAGATCGGAAAACATCTGGCGGACAGCGGTGTCGTGGTCGAGGCTTTCAAAGGCGCGCGTCGACTTGAGGACACCTTGCACGCCCAGCGGCGCACAGGCTGCGATGTTGTTCGCGAGGGTCATCGCGCGTGCAAACTGCTCGCCCGGTTCGACGACGTCTTGCACCATGCCCCAGCGCAGCGCGTCCTCTGCAGTCCAGCGCTCGCCCGTCAGCAAGACGCGATGCGCGTTGCCCCAGCCGATCTCGCGCGGCAGGCGCGCTGTGGCACCACCGCATGGAAAGATGCCGCGCTGCACTTCCAGCATTTGAAACTGCGTGTCACGGGCCGCGATGCGGATCTCGCTGTTGAGCAGGATCTCGACGCCCCACGTGAAACAGTAGCCTTGCACCGCGATGATCAGGGGTTTTGTGTGTCGCGGACCGCTGAGCCCCATCGGATCGATCTCGTCATTTGCGACGGGAAACGGCGATCCGCTGGCAAAGATGGGTGCCCACAGATCAAGCTCGATCCCAGCCGTGAAGTGCTTGCCCTGTGCGTGCAGAACAGCGACGCGAAGCTCTGGATCCGAGGACAGACGTGCAAGCGCCTGACCCAGCGCGTGGTACATGGCCGGCGACAGCGCGTTGTACT
Organism: uncultured Myxococcales bacterium; assembly: GCA_964554495.1. Classification (GTDB taxonomy): domain Bacteria; phylum Myxococcota_A; class Polyangia; order Palsa-1104; family JAEUJZ01; genus JAEUJZ01. The sequence continues at coordinate 26,347 of CAZKOY010000035.1, read as the reverse complement.
TTTCGGGACGGCACAGCGTGATGACTAGGACGTGACCTTCTGGCTGAACGTGGACAGGTTCCATGATGGCCTCGCGGGCGGTGACGGCTGGCTGGTTGTCTTTGGCGCGTCGCAGTGACGCCTAGTGCGTATGGTGCGGATGCGCTGAAGGAAGGGGCGATTTCGTCGGGCCGAGCGCATGCTGTTGTGTCAGCCAAGCCAGCCAGTCTTGGATTCCTTCGCAGGTACGTGCCGATGTGGCGATAAGCGGCAGAGTCGGTCGAATCCGCGCCACGTTTTCTCGCAGCGTGCTCAGTGAGATCTCGCCAAGATATGGAAGCAGATCGATTTTGCTGATCACCACAACATCGGCGCGCTCAAACATGACTGGATATTTGAGCGGCTTGTCGACTCCTTCAGTCACCGAGAGCACCACAACGTTTGCTTGCTGCCCTAGGTCATAGATTGCGGGGCAGACCAAGTTGCCGACGTTCTCAACAAAGAAGAAGTCAGCGCTGTCTACCGCAGCGGCCAGATCAGGCAGGTGCAGCGCGCGATGCACCATCTTGGCGTCCAAGTGGCAAGCGCTTCCCGTTGTGATCGAGCGTGAAACGATCCCCGCGCGGCGCAGGCGCTCACCGTCGAGATCCGTCGCCAAGTCTCCGCTTACTGCCGCCAGCTTGCGTCCTGGCAGCGCGGCCGCCGTGGCTTCCAAGAGCGCTGTCTTGCCCGATCCGGGTGAGCCCATCAGGTTCAGCACCGTCACGCCCTGGCGTGCAAAGTGATCGCGCAGATGCTCTGCTTCGTGATCGTTGTCTTCAAGCAGCGAGCGATGCACTTCGATGGTCACTTTGGCTGGATCTCCGCAACCGCATACGTCACACATCGGGAACCTCAAGCTCGATACGTTCCAAGATCAGATCCCGTCCCGGAACCGAGACGATCTGCAGCGCGGCTGTTTGGTAACCACGCTCGTCCTTGATGGCGTCGAAGGCCGTGGCAAATAGGTCTGCTTCGACCCCGGATCGATCCCCCACACGCACGCGCAGCATGCACACAGCACTGGCTGCATGCGCGCCGCGCGCACGATCCGCTTGATCAAACAGAGCATGAGCCAGCGAGACTTCGTGCATTAGCAGATCCGTGGCAGTGGGTCGCCGTCGCGCTCCAGCAGGCGTCGCGTGCCGAAGCCGGTGTCTAGAAGCAGCGCGCCTCTCTCGCCCGCTTCAACCGATCCGATGCGCGCTGCATCGCGTCCAAGTGGATGACTGTGCAGGGCTCGCAGCAGATCGTCGAGCGCCTGCGGCGCCACACCCAGCAAGGCCTTGCCCTCGTTCGCGACGACGAGTGGGTCGATGCCAAGTAGCTCTGACGCTGCTCGTGCCGCCGCCGAGATCGGTATAGCTGGCGCATGCAAGCGAATCCGCACGCCTGCTTTCTGCGCCATCTCAGACAGCGCGCTGACGACTCCACCACGTGTTGGGTCTTTCATCGCGTGCAGCGCATCGCCCGTCGCCGCCATCGCAGCCGCGATCAGGCTATTGAGCGGCGCAACATCGGATCGCAGATCGCTGGACAGGCCCAACTGATGGCGCGCTGACAGCACTGCCAGGCCATGATCTCCGACGGTGCCGGTGATGACGATGGCATCCCCAACCTGCAGGCCCGAGTCGCGGACTACGCGGTGCGCCACACCCAGACCCGCGGTTGCAAGGACGAGGCCATCGATTTCACCGTGGCGGAGCACTTTGGTATCGCCAGAGAGAATCGGGGCTGCTGCTTCGACGCTCGCCTCTTGCAGCGAATCAGCGATCTGAGTCAGCTGATCCAGATCGAAGCCCTCTTCGATCATCGCAGCCGATGTGAGAGCCAGGACATCGGTGGCGCCCATCATCGCGAGATCGTTTACGACACCACAGACCGACAGACGACCGATGTCCCCGCCTGGAAAAAACAACGGCTGCACCGTGTGCGCATCGGTCGTGATCACCAGCCACTTGTCTCCCCAGGGCAGCGCCGCGCCGTCAGACATGGCCAGTGCTTCGGGATGACGAACGCCGCGCAAAAAGATCGACTCGACTAGCTGGCGCATGGCAGGTCCACCAGCGCCATGCAGCAGGCTGACTTTGTTGCTCTGGCGTTGGCTCATGACTGGGACTCTGGCGCTTGTGCGCGATGGCGCGTGCCACTTTCGAACCAGATGCGGCACGGTCCTTCGCTGCTTACCATGCAAGCCCCGATAGGAGACTCAGGACGGCAGGACTGGCCGAAGTGTGCGCAGTCAGTGGGCTGCGCCATGCCTGTCATGATCGCACCGCACCGACACGCATCGCTTGGCGGCTTGTGCGTGCTGCGTGCGGCGGTCGCCAAGAGCTTGCTGAAGCGGCGACGGGCGTCGTGATCTGCAAACTCAGCGCGTAGCTCTAGCTCACCGCCAGGAATCTGCGCAATGCCGCGCCATGGTCCATCACCCATCTGGAAGACTCGGTGCAGAACGGCCAGAGCGCGCTGGTTGCCCGAACGTGTGACGCAGCGTGGATAGGCATTGACGACATCGCAGCGACGATCTCGGATGCACTCGACTAGACAGATCAAGCCAGACAGGACATCGAGCGGTTCAAAGCCGGCGATGACGACCGGCCGACGGTACGTCTCGACAAACGACTCGAAGAGTGCCGAGCCAGTGATCGTTGCCGCGTGCCCTGCCGCCAAGAAGCCTTCGATCGGACTTTCCGGCAAGCGCGCGACGATCTCCATCGCTGCGGGCACCCACTTGTGCGCGGAATAGACGAACAAGTTGGGCGGGGGATCTTGCAGCAAGATGGCTGCTGTCGCGACCGCGGTGGTTTCAAAGCCGGTGGCAAAAAACACAACCGGATCCTTTTCACTGCGCGCGATCGTAAGGGCTTGCGTCGCGGCATAGATCACATCGACACGAGCACCCCGCGTACGGGCATCGCTCAGCGAGCCGGTGCTGCCTGGGACCGCGAGCATGTCGCCGTATGTCAGCACGTGAAGACCTGCGTCAGCGAGCCCGATCACCGCATCAATGTCGGGCGCATCGGTGACGCAGACCGGGCAGCCCGGCCCCATCTGCACGTGCAGATCTGGCGGGAAGCTTTGGCGCATGCCATAGCGTGCGATGACCTGTTCGTGACTGCCGCAGACGTGCATCACCGTCAGCGGGCGGCTTGCTTTCGCGACGACCTGACACAGGCGCGCCTGCAGGGCTTGTCCGCGCTGGACGTCACGAAAAGACAGCGGGTGATTCGTTCGTACTGCAGAGCTCATGTGCTTGCTGCGTTGGCCGGCTTGGGTTGAGGCGGGCCTGCCTCGTTTCGCTCCGCATCGCGGCTCAGCGCGGCGAAGAAATCGAGGGTCTGATCGATCTCCTCGGTTGGGATTCGGCGAATGGCAAATCCTACGTGGACCAGCACGTAATCACCGACGGAGACTGGCTCGTCTACAAGGTCCAGGCAGACCTCGCGCTGCACGCCGAAAAAGTCGACACGGGCGCGCGTTCCTGCAACGTCGACAACCTGACCTGGAGCTCCAAGACACATGCGCTAGACCTCGTGTGGGGGCTTCGCCTGCAACGCTATCACGGCAGCATAGGCCTGGCCGAGAGACAGACCGCCGTCGTTGACCGGTATCTCGGCTGCCATGTGAGCCGCGTCACCCAAGCCGCGGCGCAGCGCCGCCTGCAACACGCGATTTTGCAGCGCGCCACCGGTCAACACGACCTGCGAGATACCGGTCTGCGCTTGCGCCCGCTCGACCGCGTGCAGAGTCGCTGCCGCGACCGTGGCATGAAAGCGCGCAGCCATGCGTGCCGGCTCGACACCCCGCAAAAGATCGTCCACCAAGGCGCGTGTAGTCGGGCGCAGATCGATCTCTTGCGTTGGCGTGGTCGTGGCGTCGGCGGTCGCGCCGGGCGTCGCGTTGAAATGGGAAGCGAGCGCCCCTTCGCGTACGCCAGCTAGCGCAGAGGTGATCTGGATCGGGGCTTGGAAGGCAGGCGCGCGTCTTGGCGGCAGGCAAGGGCTAGAGTCCGGGCCCAGCATCTGCCATGGATACGGATCGAGATCGTGGCCGTGGGCTAGCTGCTCTAGATCCATCGCGACGTGGGCTTCGAACTGTGCGCGCGGCAGACCCAGAACCAGCGCACCCACGGCATCAAAATAGCGACCCAGGCCGTGCGCGGGACTGCACTGCACGCGCGTGTTCAACATGCGCAGCACGCTTGCACGCGTGGCATCGGGGATGCTGTGCAGCATCGGCATGCGCAAGGCGATGTCAGCGGCCTCATCGCCAAATGCATCGAAGAGAAGGGCTAGAGCTTGCCGCCACACATCGCGAACCGCGGCTTCCCCACCGGGCAGCAAGATGGGTCGCAGGCATGCTAGGCGCTGTAAATGCAGGCCGTCGATGCCAAGGATCTCGCCGCCCCAGCCTGTGCCATCGAGCCCCCAGCCGCTGCCATCGAGCACGACGCCGAGCACCGGGCCGTGCAGGTGGTGCTCGGCCACGGTGGCCAGCACATGCGCCAGATGGTGTTGCACCGCCAAGCGAACCCGCGCCGGTCGACTCTGGGCATAGCGTGTCGAGACATAGTCCGGGTGCAGATCGTGGACGATCACATCAGGTCGCACGCGCAGAAGCTGCTGCAAGGATTCGATCTCGTGCTGCCAGGCTTGCTCACTCTCAACGGTCTCTAGATCTCCCAAGTGCGGGCTTAGATAGGCGCGGTCTTCGACCACGATGCAGACCGTATTTTTCAGATGTCCACCCACGGACAAGACTGGCTCGCGTGCGGCTCGTAGCAGGCGGATAGGACGCGGGACATAGCCACGCGCGCGGCGCAGGATCTGTGGCCCGCTGGCCGTCGCTTGCACAACCGAGTCTTCGACGCGTCGCAGGATCGCGCGGTTGTGAAACAGGAAGCCATCAACCAGCGCACCAAGGCGCTGCACAGCCCCGTCCATGGTGATCTCGATCGGCTCGCCCGAGATATTGCCCGAGGTCATCACCACGGGTCGTTGCAGGCGATGCAGAAGAAGCTGGTGCAAGGGCGTATAAGGCAGCAGCAAGCCAACGCGCTGCGATGACCCGCAGACGCTCGCGGCTAGGTCGCTTTCGCGTCGGGGAAGCAGCACGATGGGACAGGCTGGCTGGGTCAGTGTCGCTGCAGACTGAGCATCGATTTTGGCATACGCATGCGCCATCTGCAGATCGGCCACCATCACCGCAAACGGCTTGGCGTCGCGGCGCTTGCGGCGGCGCAGCGTCTGCACTGCAGCCTCGGCCGTGGCGTCGCAGACCAAGTGAACGCCGCCTAGACCCATGATGCCCAGCACCTCTCCGGCGAGAAGCCTCTGCACCGCCGCGCTGATTGGATCGGGCGCAGGCGAGATCGTGCCACCGGGATCGCTCAGCCATACTCGTGGGCCGCAGGTGGGGCAGGCCAGGGTCTGCGCATGACAGCGACGATCCGCAGGATCGTCATAGGCGGCCTGACAAGCCGAGCAGAGCCGAAACGTCGACAGGCTGGTGTGGTCGCGATCGAAAGGCAGCGCGGCCGTGATCGAAAAGCGCGGCCCGCAGGCCGTGCAGCTTGTAAATGCATAGCCAGCAAAGCGACTCTGTGGATCGCTGAGGTCGTTCAGGCAGTCTGCGCACAGTGAGAGATCGGGCGGCAGGGGCAGATCCTGCTGTGCCGCGGGCGCGCTGGCTGCGATCACAAACGCACCGCCGGCCACAAACGGCAGATCGTGCCGTGTGATCTTCTGAACCAGCGCAGGCGAGGGCGCATGCTGCTGCAGAGCCGCAGCCAGCGCTTGCACCGAAGACGACGCCCCGAACGCTTCCACGACGACGCCGGCCGACGTGTTTTGCACGTGACCCGAGAGCCGCAGAGCGGTCGCGGTGCGAGCCACCCATGGACGAAAGCCGACCCCTTGCACGATGCCCTGGATGAAGAAGCGTGCGCCCACCTGTGGATTGGGCGAACCTTGCTCGGTTCGGTACCACTTCACGAAGTGGTCCAGGGCTTGCGACAGCGCGCTTCGCGTTGCAGCCGACAGCGGCTCGCCCAGCTCGAATCGCTGGCCGTGGATCGCCATGCACCAAGCGTCCGGCGGTAATCCGAAGATGCGCTGGTGGACTTCCAAGACGGCGCGCGGCGACATGGCGTGACTGCTGTGGCTCTCGTCACGCTCTGGCGAAATGCGGTCGAATGAAAACGGCGGCTTAACTTGCACGCTGGCGTCGACGAATACGACGCGCTCGCGATCCTTCAGATCGAGTGCGTGCTCGATCTGAAGCTGAAAGTCGGTCAAGACATCTAGCCGGCCTTGACGCACATCGTCGGAAAGAAGCTCGGCGATGTGCTCGACGAAGCAGGGACCGGCCGCATCGTCGCCGCGTGACGGATTGCCCACGCCAACGACAAGAAGCGGCGCGGGGCTCATTCCACGCGCTCGCCATCGCGCACCAAGCGCTGCACGGTCTCGCCCTGCGCATCGATGATCTCGACCCACAGCGGCATCTTGCCCAGCGCATGTGTTGCGCAAGACAGGCAGGGATCAAACGCGCGAATTGCGACCTCGATGTGATTAAGCAGACCTTCCGTCGGCTCGTGCCCGTCGAGGTACTGGCGGGCTACCTGCCGAATTGCTTCGTTCATCGCTTGGTTGTTGTGCGTCGTTGACACGATCAAGTTGCACATCGTCACCAGATCGTGACTGTCGACTTCGTAGTGATGGATCAGCGTGCCGCGCGGGGCTTCGATGATGCCGACACCGGATCCGGCGCGCGGGCCTTTTCCGACGAGCGAATCGCCCAAAAGTACCGGATCATTGAGCAAGCGTGCGATGACTTCCGCAGCGTGCAAGAGCTCGATCATGCGCGCCCAGTGAAACAAGAGCGGTGCGTGCAGAAGCGGGCCCGGCGAGATGGAACGAAGCTCTTGGCGGGCGGCTTCAGCGAGCGGAGTTCCGATCGCATCGCAGTTCTGAACGCGCGCCAGCGGACCCACTTTGTACCAACCGTTTTCGGCGCCGAGCGACTTGATGAAGGGGAACTTCATGTAGCTCCACGAGCGCACGTTTTCACGAAAGAGGCCGTGGTATTCGCTGGGCTCGACGCCGTCGAAGATGAGCTGACCCGTGGCATCGCGAGCGCGCAGCACGCCATCGTATAGATCCAGCGTGCCGTCACGCGCGACCAGGGATAGCAGATTTGACGGCACGTGGCCGAAGTGGTCGTACAGATCGCGGTTGCGTGCATAGAGCGCTGCGATCAAGCGCACGCCCTGCTGCGCCCAATCGAGGATCTGCGGCAGCGGCGCCAGTAGCTCGTCGCGTTCCTGAGGCGAGATCGGCTTGTTGACCCCCCCTGGGATCGAGCCGGTGCCATGCACGCGCTTGCCGGCGGTGATGCGAATCACTTCTTGCCCGAACTTGCGCAGCAGGATGCCTTGACGCCCGATGTCGGGATAGTCAGCGAGCACGCCGACGATGTTGCGGTGTCGTGGATCGCTTTCGAACCCAAACAGCAGATCGGGCGAGGACAGGTGAAAGAAGTGCAGCGCGTGCGACTGCAGGATTTGGCCATAGTGCATCAGGCGACGGATCGCATCAGCGGTTGCGGGCACGCGCGGTGATCCGACGATGTGATCGAGAGCCTTGGACGCCGCAAGGTGGTGACTGACCGGACAGATGCCGCACAGGCGCTGCACCATGACCGGCACTTCCCAATACGGACGGCCTTGGATGAAGCGCTCGAAGCCGCGGAACTCGACGATGTGCAGGCGCACCTGATGCACCTTGTTGTTGTCGTCGAGAAGAATCGTTACTTTGCCATGCCCCTCAACGCGCGAGATGGGCTCGATGGCGATGCGCTTGAGCTTCTGAGGATCCGCGGCTTTTTCGAGATCACTCGCCATGATTTGTTCTCATCGAGGTGGCCTAGTCGTAGCGGATCAGCCCGTGGCCAAGCTGCGGCGTGCGGCCGGCAATCAGATCAGAAAGGAACTGCCAGATGGCGTCTGCCGACGGTGGGCAGCCCGGCAGGAAATAGTCGATCTTCACGACATCATGCAGCGGATGCACCTGGGCCAGAGGCAGCGGCAGCTCGGGATCGTTGGGGATGAAGCCGCGCTCGACCCCCAGCCCAGTCAGATACACGCTCTGCAAACAGTCGCGGATGTCGAGGTGATTGCGCTGCGCCGGCAGGCCGCCGTTTACGGCGCAGGCTCCGACGGCAACGAGGATCTTGCAGTGCCTGCGAAACGCACGCAGGACATGAACATTATCGGCGTTGCACAGCCCACCTTCGATCAGGCCGATGTCGCAGGTCCCGACGTGTTTTTGATCGGTCAGGGGAGATGCATCGAGCTCGACGCGTTCCAAGAGCTCGGTGAGCCGCTCGTCAATATCGAGGAGCGACATGTGGCAACCAAAGCAGCCCGCCAGCGACGCCGTCGCCACGCGCAGCTTCTTGCTTGGCTCGCTCATCGCGTTCCTTCATCCGTGGTCTTCGCCTGGGCTTTTTGTATCGCCAAGGCGCTGACCGGCTGCTTGTCGAATGTGCGCTGCCCGATGGGGGTGGCAAAGCCGTGGCGCTTGCGCAAGATGGCGCCGACGGGGCAGACGCTCATGGCTTTGTCGGATGGCTGCAGCGCGGTGTCGGCCAAGCGCCCGGACTCGGCGTTGACGACCAAGTGCTTGGTGATGCCGCGACCGGATAGCGCAAAGACATCTTTCTTGTCGACGATCGAGCTTGCGCGCACGCACAGCTCGCAGAGGATGCAGCGGTTGAGATCCAGCAACACATCCGGGTGCGAGGCGTCGACGTTGCGCGTCGGAAAAAGCGGGTTGTAGTGGCCGCTGACCACGCCGAGCTCATAGCCTACGGCCTGAAGCTGACAGTCGCCGCTCTGCTCGCACGAAGGACAGAAGTGGTTGCCTTCGGTGAACAGAAACTGCACGAGGTTCTTGCGCAGATCCTGTAGCTCTTCGCTCTGTAGCTCGACGACGTCGCCCGCGCGGGCCGGCGTGGTGCAGCTCGCGGCAGTGCGGCCGTTGACCTTCACCGTGCAGACCTTGCAGCTACCGTGAGGTTTGAACTCGGGGTGATAGCACAGCGAAGGGATGTAGCTGCCGCCAGCCAAGGCCGCCTGCAGGATGCTCTGGCCGGGCGTAAACTCGACCGCTTCACCATCGAGAAGAAAGGTCTGTGGAGCGTCGCTCATGACGTGGTCTCGGGCTCGGAAAAGTGAGCGGCGGCATCATCGCGCGCCGTGACCTCGCGGGCCGGGGCCAGTGCTTCGTCAAGGTCAAATGCTGGCAAGACATCCAGGGATGCCAGGCGACGATCAAAGCTGGGGCGAAACTTGGCGAGCGCATCGGTAATTGGATTGGATGCCGTCGTACCCAAACCACAGTGGCTGGCCGTCTTGAGCAGGCGTGAAACGCGGATCAGATCTTTGACATCGCGGCGCGAGCCATGGCCCGACACGATGCGTCCCATGATCTGCTGGTTCAGCGTGGTACCGACGCGGCAGGGCGTGCAGAAGCCGCAGCTCTCGTGCGCGAAGAAGCGGGTAAAGTTGTCGACGACAGACAAGATGTCACGGCTGCGATCAAAGACCATGAAGGCGCCTGCGCTGGGCACGTCTTCAAAGGCCAGCTTGCGTTCAAGCTCGTGACTGGCCAAGAGCACTCCCGATGGGCCGCCGACCTGCACGGCTTGCACATCGCGGGCGCCGGCTTCGTCCAGGATCTGACGCATGGATACGCCGAAGGGAAACTCATAGGTTCCGGGGTGCGCGACATCGCCCGAGATCGAAAGAATCTTGCTGCCCGCCGACTTGCTGGTACCGACGGATCGGAACCACGCGCCGCCCTGCTTGGCGATGTGTGCGGCAGCGAGCAGTGTCTCGACGTTGTTCACCACCGTCGGCTTGCCGAGGTAGCCATGCGTGACGGGATAGGGCGGACGATTGCGTGGGATGCCGCGCTTGCCTTCCAAGGACTCAAGCAGTGCTGACTCTTCGCCGCAGACGTACGCGCCCGCGCCAACGTGTAGCTCGATGTCGAAGTCGAAGTCCGGCGCACCCGCGACGGCTCGGCCGAGCAGTCCTTGGGCTCGTCGCGCGGCGAGCACAGCTTCGAGCGGCTCGATCAGAAACGGATACTCACCGCGCAGATAGATCAGTCCACGCTGCGCACCGATGACGAAGGCGGCAACGCTCATTCCGTCGATCACTTGCTGGGCATGATGTGTGAGCAGCTCGCGATCTTTGAAGGTGCCGGGCTCGCCTTCGTCGGCGTTGCAGACGACGAAGCGCGTCGGACCGGGGGCCTTCTGGCAGGCATCCCACTTGGTGGCGGTGGCAAAGCCGGCACCGCCGCGACCGCGCAGCTCGGATCGCTTGATCTCAGTTAGCGTCGCATCACGACCGCGCGCGATGGCGGCAAGGATGCCTTCCCCTGGCAAGAGCGGTGTGCTGAGCAAGCGGTCTTTGCGGCGAATATGGCTGTCGATGGTGAAGAGGTTTTCGGGCCACTCGGTTACGGGCTGGCCACCGCGGATCAGCGCGCTTAGGGCTCCCATACGGGCGGGGGTCAATCGGGCAATCGCGCGCCCATTTACAAGCAGCGCCGGCCCTTGATCGCACAAGCCGGTGCAGGACGTTCGACTGACGCTGACCAGGCCATCGCGGCTGACTTCACCCAGCTCGATGCGGAAGGCATCCAGCATGCGCCGCTGCAGCTCGTGCGAGCCGCACATCTGGTCGGTGATGTTGTCGCTGAACAGCACGCGAAAGCGGCCTTGGTTCTGGCAGGAAAAGAAGGCGTAGAAGCCCGCGACTCCTTCGACGTGAGCCCGTGACAGATGAAGCGCGCTGGCGATCTGCGTGAGGGTTGCCGGGGGCAGATAGCCGCGCTGCTGCATGACCTCGCGCAGGATCTGAACCAAGCGCGTGGGGTCGTGGCGATGGTGGGTCAAGATGGCGGCCACTGCAGCCGCTAGATCGGGATCAGCCGAGTGCATCAACGGGCTCAAGATATCACTCGCAGCCTCGGTCGCGGGACCGGAAAACGTGCGAAAATCCTGCGCACGTTCTGTACGGAGCGCAACCCCTGGCAAGGATGGGTGTGAACATGATTCCGCGTCGCGATTTGGGTCGGTCAGGTCTTTCGGTGTCGGCCTTGGGCTTGGGCTGCATGGGCATGTCTGAGTTCTATTCTGGCCGTGATGAGAACGAGTCCGTGGCCACGCTGCTGCGAGCGCTCGATCTGGGCATCACGTTCTGGGATACAGCCGATATGTACGGGCCGTTTACGAACGAGGAGCTCGTCGGGCGCGTGCTGAAAGGCCGCCGCGATCAGGTGATCTTGGCCACCAAGTTCGGCATCATGCGTGACCCACAGAATCCGTCGGTGCGCGGCGTATGTGGCCAGCCGGACTATGTGCGCAGTGCCTGCGAAGCCAGCCTGCGGCGGCTGGGGGTCGACTGCATCGACCTGTACTATCAGCACCGGGTCGACCCGAACACGCCCATCGAAGAGACGGTGGGCGCCATGGCCGAGCTAGTTCGGGCGGGCAAGGTTCGCTATCTCGGCCTCTCGGAAGCGGGACCCGAGACGCTGCGTCGCGCCTGTAAGGTTCATCCGATCGCGGCGCTGCAGTCCGAGTATTCGCTGTGGACGCGCGATCCCGAAGACGAGATCTTGGCGACATGCCGTGAGCTGGGCATTGGCTTCGTCGCGTACAGCCCGCTTGGGCGCGGTTTCTTGACCGGGCAGTTCAAGCGGCCCGAGGACATTCCTGCCGACGACTACCGTCGCTATTCGCCGCGTTTTCAGGGAGAGAACTTTGAGAAGAACCTGCAGCTTGTGACACAGGTGGAACAGATCGCCCAGCGCAAAGGCTGCACGCCGTCGCAGCTCGCATTGGCGTGGGTGCTAGCGCAGGGCTCGGATATCGTGCCGATTCCTGGCACCAAGCGGCGACGCTATCTGGAAGAAAACGCGGCGGCTCTGTCGGTGCAACTTTCGCCACAGGAGCTGCGCCAGATCGATGCGGTGGCGCCGCTCGGCGTGGCGTCTGGTGCGCGCTATCCGACGCAGGTCATGGGGATGGTTCGTCGCTAGACTTGGGACTGGGGCGGTTGACGCTGATCACCGTCGCCACCGAGAACGCGATCAGCAAGGTGGCCACGAGGGTGGCCGCGGTCACCTGACCATCGCCTGATATGGCGGCGATCAGCGCGGCCAATACAGGGTTTACATAGGCATAGCTCATGGCGACGGCCGGCCGCGTGTGACGCAGAAGATAGGTGTACGCGGAAAAGCCGATCAGCGAGCCAAAGACGATCAGATAGATCACAGCCAGCGTCTCGCGCAGTGGCCACTCGGTAGGCAGGGGCTCAGCGCGCAGCCAGGCGACACACAGCATCGAAAGGCCACCCGTGATCATCTGGGCCGCGGCTCCCATCAAGCCGGGCGGCATGGGCAGCGAGCGCGCCCACGTCGAGCCGAGCGCCCAGCCAATCGGGGCAAGCAGCATCAGGGCTGCGGTGGCCGGCTGCGCACGCAGCTCGGATCGCAGCATGAGCACAGCGACGCCGCTGATGCCGCAGGCAATTCCCAGCCACTCACCGGGGCGCTGGCGATGACCTCGCAGCGTCTCGATGAGCGCAGCAAAAAGCGGAGTCGTCGCGGCCATCACCGCCACCACGGCAGACGACACGGTCTGCGACGCGATGGACACGATGCCGTTGCCGGCCAGGAACAGCAGGATGCCGCCTGGGATCGAGGCCAGCCACTGCCGTCGCGTCGGCACGCGCTCGCCTCGAATGGCCAGCGCGACCAACAGGATGAGGCCCGCCAAGACGAAGCGACCGCCGGCCATTTCAAACGGTGGCCAGCGTCGCACGGCCATGCGAATCGCCAGGTACGTGGACGACCAGATCAAATACACCGACAGAAGCGCAGCAACGATGCGCGCCGTCGAGACAGGAGCACTGCGTTCGGAAGACACGGGATCAGATCACTTAGTAGCAGCGGCCGACTTGCTCATAGCCCGAGATGGCACGGCAGATACCCAGATCGCTGCCGCAGGGGATCTGGCCCGCCATGTCAGGACGTGTTCCACCGTCGGGAATTTCAGGAAGATCGCAGTACGGCCGACAGGCTGAGTCGCGGCCGCTGCGCGGCGTGCAGGCCAGGCCCGGATCGCAGTTGGGCGAGCGCTCGCACGGTGCATCAAGCTGGCCGCTGCTGCTGCCAAATGGTTGCCGCCGCATACAGAAGGTGCCGCCGCCTTTGTCGTCGGTGAGCACGTAGCAGGTGAGCGGCTTGCCCTCGGAATCGAGGCCGCACTTGGCCTGAGGCGAGACGGGCTTGCAGCCGTCGGCGCTGGCGCAGTACCCGATGCCGCTGACCTGGGTGCCGAGCACGCAGAGCTGATCTTTGCAGCCACTGCGCTTGCGTAGCTCGCACAGAGTGCGGCAGCGGAAGGGACCCGGCTCGGTCTGGACGCAGCCAAGTCCGGGGCCGCAGCGATCGTGGCGACGCAGAGTACCGCCCGTCGGGGACCCAGCTTGCTGATCAAATACGCAGATTTCGTTTAGGCCAAGCGGCTTGTCTGCCGTCGGTACGCACTGAGTCAGCGTGCCCTCTTTGCCCGCATCGCCGACCTGTACCAAGCCACAGCGCAGGCCGGTGTCGCAGACCACGTCGCTGTATCCGGCGGGTGTGCAGTCGGCAAAGAGTGCGCCCTTGGTGACCGGCGGCAGATCGGGAGGCTGCGGCGCCGGCAGAGCCATATCTGCCAAGGTCGGGTCTTCGCTATTTTGCGGGCAGCCGGACAGCAGGCTGAGGCTGGAAAGAGCGAACCCAGCGACGAGAAATACCAAGGCGCCAGCGTGTTGACGAAGTCGACCACGTCCATGCATGCGGCGCAGCGTAGTCAAATCGGGCGGCAGTGTCACCAAAGGCGTGCATGCTCTGGTCGGCGCGTACGTGATAGGCTCAGCCAAGCATCCCGCAGTACGTTCACGCTCACGTTGGAGATCAATAATGGCGTCCCGAAAGGCTACTCTGCGCATCGTTCCCAATCCCGAGTCCGCGGCCGATGGAAAGAACCCGGCGGCAGCGCGTACGTCGAGAGCCCCCGCGACGGGCCGGCGACGAGCCGGGCGACCGCGCAAGGTGGAAGCAGGCGATGTCGCGCCGAGCCTAGAGCCAGCGAAGATCGAGCAGCATCAAGTTGAACAGAGCACCGAAGGCAAGCGCCGCGCTATGGAAGAGGCGCTGCGTGATGTGCTGAGCAACAGCGCGGGGGACATTCCCAGCCTGGTCACAGCGCTTGAGTCGATTATGGCCGGCGTATCGTCCGACGATGCCACGGTCCTGCGGCGCGCTCTGTTGAAGAATGAGCGCAAAGCTCTCAGAGAGGCGGGCGGCAATCCCGATGAAGAGCTAGCCGACGACTGGCGCGAAGGGGGCTATCCCTACAAGCACCTGATGCTGCGCAAGAACTATGAGGCGACCAAGTACCGTCTGCAGGTCGAGCTTTTGAAGCTGCAGGCCTGGGTCAAAGAGACGGGTCAGCGCGTCGTCATCTTGTTTGAAGGCCGCGATGCGGCGGGCAAAGGGGGGACGATCAAGCGCTTCATGGAACATCTGAATCCGCGTGGTGCGCGCGTCGTCGCCTTGGAAAAACCCACCGAGCTAGAGCGCGGGCAGTGGTACTTCCAGCGCTATATCGAGCACCTTCCCACGCGCGGTGAGATCGTGATGTTCGATCGATCCTGGTACAACCGGGCTGGCGTCGAGCGCGTGATGGGGTTCTGCACGGACAGCGAGTACGAAGAGTTCATGCGACAAGCGCCCGAGTTTGAGAGGCACCTGGTGCGAAGTGGGCTGCACCTGATCAAGTTCTGGTTCTCGGTGAGCCGCAAAGAGCAGCGCCGTCGCTTCAAAGAACGCGAAGCGCATCCCT